>JAYUFK010000330.1:0-24615 GCA_043739325.1 Methylocapsa sp.
AAGATACTCGCCAAAATCAAGCGCGCCCGCGCGGCGCTCGACAGGGAAGCGGCGGCATGAGTTATTGGGCGGCAATTGAGAGTCAGGACACTAGCAGCCTGTCGGACTGGGCCCAAGCTGCCGCGCGGTTGCTCGAATATCTTTTGGAGGGCATTGTCAGACCAATTTTTCGGGCTGTCCCGTGCTGTGGTAGCTTCGGGGCATGAGCAACCCATTCCGATATTTCAACAGCTCGCCGGAAGTGATCCGTCTGGTTGTGATGATGTACGTGAAATACCCGTTGTCGCTGAGAAACGTCGAGGATCTCTTGGCCGAGCGCGGGATCGACATCAGCCATGAGACGGTGCGGTTTTGGTGGAACCGGTTTGGCCCGACATTCGCGGCGGAGATCAGAAAGAGGCGGGTTGCACACATGCGTGGCTTCACCCAATGGCGGTGGCATCTGGATGAGGTCTTCGTGAAAATCAACGGCAAGCTCTGTTATCTTTGGCGCGCAGTTGATCATGAGGGCGAAGTTTTGGAGACGGTGGTCACAGCGAAGCGCGACAGGGCTACGGCGCTGAAGTTTCTGAAGCGCATCATGAAGAAATATGGCCGACCGGGGAGCGTGGTCACGGACGGCCTTTGCTCTTATCCTGCGGCAATGAAAGAGATCGGCAACGCTGATCGCCAAGTAGTCGGTTTTCGGCTCAACGATCGCGCGGAGAATTCGCATCAACCGTTTCGACGACGAGAACGGGCGATGCAGCGATTTCGAAGCACGAAGACACTGCAAAAATTCAGCTCAGTTCAGGCTCAGGTCCACAACCATTTCAACCAGGAGCGTCATCTCGTAGCCCGCGAAGTTTACAAACAGAGACGTTCGGCGGCTCTGGCCGGATGGCGCGCTCTCACGACCTAACAGCCGCTTGGGTCTGGGCAAGCTGTGCCATACGTGAACGAGCTGCCGTTACTCTGACAAAGCCTCCGCACGCTCTGCAAGACATTTGGGGCGCCGAATTCGCAAGAGATTGAATTTCGCTCAATAACTTCGATATGAGGCGCGTCCCGGACAAAATCGAGACCCAGCATGACCGCCGAACCCGACATCGTCGCCAATCATCGCGAAGAGCTCATCGCGCTCCTCACCGAAGCCGCCGAGATCGAGCACGGCCTCATGTGCTGCTATCTCTACGCCGCCTTCAGCCTCAAAACCTCGGACGACAGCGGCCTCACCCCGGCGCAACTCGTTGCGACGCGGCGATGGCGCGCCGTCGTCATGGACGTGGCGATCGAGGAGATGATGCATCTCGGCCTCGTCGCCAACCTGATGTCGGCCATCGGCGCACGGCCGAATTTCTCACGCCAGAACTTCCCGGTCTCTCCCGGCTTCCACCCGGCCGGGGTCGTCGTCGAGCTGATGCGCTTCAACAAGGCGACGATCGATCATTTCGTCTTTCTCGAGCGCCCTGAAGGTGTCGAATTGCCGGACGGCGAAGGCTTCGATTCGACGCGCAGCTATGAGCGTCGGATGGACGAAGGCGCGCTGCTCCCGAGCGCGCAGGACTTCCTCACTGTCGGCCATCTCTACCGCAGCATCGAGGCGGGCCTCGACAATCTCGCCCGCAAGCTTGGCGAGAGCGAGCTTTTCATCGGCGCGCCGGGCGCCCAGATGGAGCCGCAGGTGTCGGGCTTCGACAAGCTCATCCGCGTCGCCGATCTCGCAAGCGCCCGGCGGGCCATCGAGGCCATCGTCGAGCAGAGCGAGGGCGCGCCTGGCCACACCGAGGACAGCCACTACGCAAAGTTCTGCAAGGTGCGCGATGAATTCGCTGCGATGTGCGCTGCCGATCCGGACTTCGATCCGGCCTGGCCGGCCGCGCATAATCCGGTTCTGCGCTCCCCGCCCGACCCGGAGGGACGCCTGCACGTGACGGGGGCCGAGGCGCGCCAGTTGCTCGATGTCGCCAATTCGGCCTATGGGCTGATGCTGCGCTGCCTCATGGGCTCGTTCGGCCAGCCCGACGCCTCCGAGGCGGATCAAGGCGTTCTCTACGGCGCCGCCATCGACCTGATGCACGCCGTCGCGCCCTTGGCCGAGCGCCTCGCGCGCACGGCGGCGCGCGTCGACGCCGCCACACCGACGGCCGGCATGACTTTCACCCTCCCCCGCTCGATCACGGCCGTCGCGACGATCCCGCTCGCCCTCCGGTTTGCGGCCGAGCGCGCCGAAGAGATTGCGCACTTTTGCGAGGCCCATGCGCAGGACTCACCCGAACTTGGCGCCGCCACGCCGGGCTTCGTCGCCGTCGCAAAAAACCTGAAGGCGCGGCTCGCGGCTCGCGGCGAACCGGCGATCGCGCCGGGGCCGACGCCAGCCCTAGCCCCGACGCCCAACGCGCCGCTGACGCGGCCGTCTGGCGACGTCGAAGAGGCGGTCGGCAAAGACGTCACCATCTGCTTCAACGCCAAACGCTGCATCCATTCGCGCTTTTGTGTGCTGGAGGCGCCCAACGTCTTCAAGGCCAACACGCCCGGCAAGTGGCTCTACCCTGATGCGATGGAGGTCGAACGGCTGGTTGCGATTGCCGAGAAATGCCCGTCAGGCGCGGTGACGTATGTGCGGCGCGGCGACAAGTCAGAAGAGCCCGCGCCGCTGGTAAATGTCGCGCGCATCCGCGAGAACGGCCCCTACGCGCTCAGCGCCGACATCGATCTTGCTGGCGAGGCGTTGCTGCGCGCGACGCTCTGCCGTTGCGGGGCGTCGAAGAACAAACCGTTTTGCGATGGCTCCCACAGTTCCATCGGCTTCACGGCGTCGGGCGAGTTCGCGACGCGGCCCAGCGAGCCGCTGGACCCGCGGGCGGGCAAGCTGACCGTCACGCTCCGCACCAACGGCCCGCTTAAGGTGAGCGGCCCGCTCGAAATTTGCTCCGGCACGGGACGAACGGTCGATCGCGTCACGACGACGGCGCTGTGCCGCTGCGGCGGCTCGGCCAACAAGCCCTTTTGCGACGGCACGCACGCGCGCATCGGCTTTCGCAGCGATATGTGATCCAAACTCGGCTCAAATGCTATTTTCTCGTCGTCGGCTCGACTTGTTGCCGGCCGAAGAGGTGTTCGCGACTGATCCTATTTTACGGCCCGAACTTCGACGCCGCAGGAATTTTCTTGCGGCGCCGTTGGCTTCGTCGTGCAGAATTCAAGGATACTGTTGAAAACTCGAATCTTTGGGTCAACCACAATTCTCGCGGAGAGTGGCGGCTACGGAAGAAATTCCCGCGAGGCCTTCAGCCAATCCATGAGAGCTCCCGCCAGCCCGCCTTGCAATAAGTCCCAACGCTGAATCAGAAGCACTCTTAAAAGTGACTTTTCGATTTCCATAAAGCGTTAGCGCTACGGGCGACTGATGGCATGTCCGCTCTCGATTGGCCCCCTCCTCACGGCAAATTGACGGCGGGCAGCGGCGTTCGTTCGCGTATCAGGTCCGCTCCTTTTTCGCCGATCATGATCGTCGGGGCGTTGGTGTTGGACGAAACAATGCGGGGCATGACGGAAGCATCGCACACGCGCAGCCCTTCGAGACCGCGAACTTTCAGATTTGCCGGATCGACGACCGCCATTTCGTCGTGGCCCATCCGGCACGTGCCGACCGGATGATGATCGGTCTTGGCCGTCAGGCAAGCGTAGTCGATAAGATCGTCGTCAGACATTTTTCCTGGCGACGGCATGCGCTGGGCAAGCAAGAATGGCCTGAAGGCCTCCTGTTGCATGATTTCTATCGCCATGCGCAGGCCTTTGAGCGAAATATCGCGATCATAGGGATCCGCCCAGTAGTTGGGATCGATAAAAGGCGAGTCGGCCGGGTTCGCCGATTTCAATGTCATTGAACCTCGAGAGCGCGGCCGCAGGAACGCTGAGTTGATGGTGACGCCGGGATTCTTTAGCCGCTCAACGCCCGCTTCAATGCCGGAACCAAGTCCAAGATGAAACTGGACGTCGGGTGAACGCGCCGATGGATCGGCGGTTGCGAAACCGCCGGTTTCAAATAGGCTGGAGGCCGCAGGACCCTTGCGGAAAAGAAGATATTGCAACCCGGCCCAAGCGCTGCGGTGAGGCCTCGCGTAGCCGTCGTAAGTATGGTCGCCGCTGCATTCGCCGATCGCGTAGAGATCGAGGTGGTCCTGCAGGTTTTTCCCGACGCCGGGCAAATGGTGAGCGGACTCGACGCCGAGCGCTCGCAGTTCATCCGCAGGACCAATGCCGGAGAGCAGCAGCAGCCGTGCCGAACCCATCGTTCCCGAGCAGACAATGACATCGCGATCTGCGCGCAATATCTCGTTGGCTGCGGTGCCGACGGACCGCACTTCGACACCAGTCGCACGACCTTTGTCCGCCAGCACGCGCAGACAAAATGTTGCTATGCGAATTGTAAGATTTGGCCGTGCGCGGATCGGATCGATATAGGCTTTCGACGCCGATGAACGGCGCCCATTTCGGATCGTCACCTGATAGAGGCCGACGCCTTCTTGCGTCGCGCCGTTAAAATCGGGATTGTAGGGATAGCCAGCCTGCTGCCCGGCCTTGATGAAAGCGTAATCGATGGGAATGGGATTGATCGGATCGATGACGCCAATTGGGCCCCCGACGCCGTGATATGCGTTGGTCAACTTCTGATTGTCTTCCGCCCGCTTAAAATACGGCAGAACGTCCGCGTAGCCCCAGCCCTGGCAGTGCTCATCGAAGGCCCAGGCGTCGTAATCGGCGCGATTGCCGCGGGTGTAAATCTGCGCGTTGATAGAGGATCCGCCGCCGAGCACTTTGGCTTGTGTGTACCAAAACACCCGATTTTTCATGTGGCGTTGCGGCACGGTGGACCAGCCCCAGCTCGCGATGCCCTTGGTCAACTTGGCGAAGCCCGCGGGGATGGCAAAATAGGGATGCCAATCCTTTCCGCCGGCCTCAATGAGCAGCACGCGAACCGACGGGTCCTCGCTAAGGCGGTTCGCCAGAACGCAACCGGCCGGCCCGGCCCCTGTGATGATGTAGTCGTACATTGCCGCCAGTTTCTAGAGTTTTGGCAGGGAAAGCCCGCCGTCGGCTTGAATGATCGAGCCTGTCGCGAATTGGAATGCGCCCGAAGCGAGCGATGCGACACATTTGGCCACGTCGTCGGTCTCGCCCCAGCGCCGCATCGGCGTTAGCCCGTCTGCAATCGCCGCGTCATATTTCGCCGCGACGCCGGCAGTCATGTCAGTACGGATTATTCCGGGCCGCACTTCGAATACCGCTATATTTTCCGGTGCGAGGCGTAGCGCGAAGGCCCTCATCGCCATGGACAGGCCCGCCTTTGAAACACAATATTCTGTTCTCTCGGGCGACGCCATGTTGGCCGATACGGAAGTGATGGTGATAATCGAGCGCGGCTGTTGCGCCGTCGGCGAGCCAAGCATCGCTCTTGCGACGGCTTGCGTGAAAAACAATGAGCCGCGCAGATTGACGTTCATCACTGCGTCGAAATTCTCCGCGCTTAAGTCGAGTAAATCGCCGCGCATGACCGCGCCACGGCCGGCATTGTTGATGAGGCAATCGAGGCGTCCGAAATGCTCGAGTACTGACGCGACCAACTCAGCGTGAGTGTCGATAGCTCCTAGATCGTGCTCGAGGAATGTCGATTTAGCGCCCACCGCCTCAATTGCGCGCAAGGCGTCGCGAGCCGCCTCGTCGATGACAATATCGGTCCCCGCGATGTCGAAGCCGGCCTGCGCAAGCGCCTCGGCGCAAGCGCGGCCAATGCCGCGACGGGCGCCAGTAACAAGGGCAACCGGCCTGCTTGCGCTCATCGTTTCAATTCCGTCTTGGCGAAATGATCGGCGGCGCGCAGCGCCAGCGCAGCGACTGTCAGCGACGGGTTTACGGCGGCGGAAGTCGGCAGCACGCTGGCGTCAACCACGAAGAGGTTTGGGTGGTCGAACGCGCGGCATTGCGGATCGACCGCCGCCCTGGCGGGATCGGCGCCCATGCGGATCGTGCCGCACTGATGCGACGGCGTGCGCCGATCGAACGGCTTGACGAGGACGATCGGGAATCCCGCCGCGCGCAGCACTTCGCGCATCCGCGCGATAAGGCCGTTCTGCGCCGCCATGTTGGAGGGCCGCCAGTCCAGCATCACGCGCGGCCCGTCGAGCCAAACGCGGCTATCGGGGGAAGGCAAATCCTCGCTCATCAGATAAAAATCGACGGCGCGGCGCGCCATCAGTTCAAGCGCGAATTCCGGGGCGAGGCGCAACTGCGACTTCAGAATTGCGCCCGATATTTTTCCGAGCAATTGCACGTTGCCGAGCGGCGGCCCGCCTCGCCCGTCGTTGAGGTAAAAGTCGTTAAGGCCGACGGTCTTCTGATAGATCGAGTCGTTGCGCCGAAGCGGATGGATTGCCAGCGCAGCGGAAGAATTGTGATTCATGAAATGGCGGCCGACCTGATCGGCGCGATTGGCCAGACCGTTCGCCATTGCGCCATTTGCGGACCCCAGCAGCAACAGCGCAGAATTTACCGCGCCGGCGCAGAGCACGACAAATCGCGGCGTCAGGCCCCGGGTCTCTCCGGCTTTCTCAATGACCACAGCAGTGATGTTTTTGCCGCTTGCGTCCGTTTCGAGCCGCACGACCCGCGCGCCGGTTTCGAGCGTGACGTTCGTATGCGCTAGGGCGCTGCTGAGCGCGCAGTTCTCCGCGTCCATCTTGCCGGTGTTCGTATCGGGAAACGCATCCCAAGGTGTCCTCGCGCGCGCCATCCACCGGTCGATGTCGACGCCTAAAGGCAATGAGAATGGATGCATTCCGATCTGCGCGAGGCGTTCACGCAAGGCCGCGATGGTGGGTTCGTCCGGAACCGGCGCAAAGGCATAGGGCGACGAATGGCGCGGCTCGGTTGGATCCTCGCCCAGCTTGCCCCGAACCCGATAAAGCGCCTCAGCTTGCGTGTACCAGGGTTCAATTTCGTCGTAGTCAAATGGCCAGCCCGGGGTGGCGCCTTCGGCATACTGGATCGGACGAAAATCCTCGGCGCGATAGCGGATCAGCACGGCGCCGTAGAACTTGGTGTTTCCGCCGACGTAATAGTAATTGCCGGGATTGAACGCTTCACCCGCGGCATCAAACCATTGCTCCTTGGGGCGGAACACGCCTCGCTGGAAAATGGCGCGATCGTCACGCGTTTCCGGCGTATCGAGCAACCGCTCGCCGCGCTCCAGAATGAGGATGCGGGCCCCTGTGGGCGCGAGCCCTGCGGCGAATGTCGCGCCGCCCATGCCCGAGCCGATGACGACGACGTCAATATCGTCTCGCGGACCCATCGACGTAGCTCCGCTTCAGATTCTGACGCCGGAGCCTGGATCGAACAGCAACGCCTTGTCGAGGTTGAACGCAAACGAAATTGTTTGGCCCGGTTGAGCCTCCGTCTCGGCTCGCATTCGCGCCGTGACTTCCTTGCCGGCGATATGTGTAACGACAAACGTGTCGGAACCGGCAGGCTGCACAACTTCGACCTGCGCATTGACCATCGATATGCCCCTCGAATTACGATCGGCCCCATCCGCGTCGGTAATCGCTTCCGGTCGAATTCCGAGAATGACCTCCCGGCCGTCCGTCAGCGCGTTGACGTCCACGCCGCGCGGCGCGGGAAGCGCTATTTGCGCACCTGACGCACGCGTCAGGACCACATTCGCCGCGCCATTCGCCCGCGCGATCTTGCCTGATATGAGGTTCATCGACGGGGAACCCATGAAGTCGGCGACAAACAGATTGGTCGGTCGATTGTAAATCTCCGCGGGAGACCCGACCTGCTGGAGAACGCCGTCTTTCAAAACAGCGATCTTCGTCGCCAGGGTCATCGCTTCGATCTGATCGTGCGTGACATAAACGATCGTCGTCCCGGTCGCCTGATGCAGGCGCTTGATTTCGGTGCGCATGTCGACGCGCAATTTGGCGTCAAGATTGGATAAGGGTTCGTCAAACAGGAAGACGCGCGGTTTGCGAACGAGGGCGCGGCCCATCGCGACGCGTTGGCGCTGTCCGCCCGACAATTGCCCGGGGCGGCGCTTGAGCAGATGTTCGAGCTGCAAGGTCTTGGCGACGTCGGCTACCGCGGCGTCACGCTCCGCCCTTGGCGCCCCGCGCATTTCCATGCCGAACGCCATGTTCTGTTCGACAGTCATATTGGGATAGAGCGCGTAGGACTGGAACACCATCGCGATGTCGCGCTTGGAGGGATGAAGATCGTTGACGATTGATCCGTCGATCGAAATTTCGCCTTCGCTGATGCTTTCGAGCCCGGCGATCGTATTGAGCAAGGTCGATTTCCCACACCCAGAAGGACCGACAAGGACAAGAAAGCCGCCCTTCTCCAGCGTCAGATTGATGCCCTTGAGAATCTCGACCGCACCAAAACGTTTTTTCAGATTGACAATTTCCAGGAAAGACATTGCTTGTCACCCTTTGACTGCGCCAGCCATCAGGCCACGCACGAAAAACCGACCTGCGACGATGTAAACGAGGAGCGTCGGCGCCGCCGCAATGATCGCCGCGGCCATATTGACGTTGTATTCGACGATGCCTGTGGATGTATTGACGATATTGTTCAGCGCTACCGTCATTGGCGCCTGATCGCCGGCGGCGAATGTCGAGCCGAACAGGAAGTCGTTCCAGATGTTGGTGAATTGATAGATCACCGTGACGATGAAGATCGGCGCCGAATTTGGCAATAGGATGCGCGAGAAGATTTGGAAAAATCCTGCTCCATCCATCATCGCCGACTTTATCAATTCGGTCGGAAACGCTTCATAGTAGTTGCGAAAGAACAGCGTCGTGAAGCCGAGACCGTAGATGGTGTGAACCAGCACCAGGTTGACTGTCGGATTGCCAAAGCCGAACGACCAGCCGGTCGCGTCGGTGAGATACCGGCCGATCCCGCCGAGCTTGCCGAGAATCGTCGCCATTGGGATCAGAACAGACTGGAACGGAATAAAGCAGGCGAACAACATCAACCCGAACACAAGACGGTGGCCGCCAAAGCGCCATTTCGTCAAGACGTAGCCATTTAGCGCGCCCAGCATCGTGGAGATTAGCACCGCCGGCACGACCATCTTGATTGAGTTCCAGAAATAACCCTTGATCCCGAACTGGTCGGACACGCCGATGCGCGCCTCTCCCCAGGCCTTCACCCACGCGTCGAAACTCGGCGCTTTCGGCCATGCAAACATGTTTCCGCCCGTGACTTCGTCGAGCGGCTTCATCGCCGTCATCACCATGACGAGCAACGGCATGATGTAGACGAGCGCAAAGAAGCCGAGCAGGCCATAGATGACGATACGCGTTACGACGCCTGAACGAGCCGGTTCGCGCGACGGCGCGCGTTCAAGAGCGTCGACGCTCATTGGTGCTTCTCCCGCAGTTCGGAATAGAGATACGGCACCATGATCGCCGCGATCGTCGCCAGCATGATCACCGCGCTTGTCGAGCCCACCGCCATCTGATTGCGGGTGAAAGTATAGGAATACATGAAGGTCGAGGGCAGTTCAGCGGCGCCGCCGGGGTTCTTGCCGGTGACCGACAACACCAGATCGTACGACTTGATCGCCATATGCGTGAGGATGATGATCGCCGACAGGAACACCGGTCGCATGATCGGAATGATAATGCGCCGATAGATAGCAAAACCCGAGGCGCCGTCGATTTGCGCCGCCTTGAGAATCTCGCCGTCGATGCCGCGAAGACCCGCAAGGAACATCGCCATGACAAATCCGGAAGTCTGCCAGATCCCGGCGATCGCGACGCAGTAGATCATCATCCGGGGATTGACTACCCAGTCGAATTTGAATCTCGTCCAGCCCCAGTCATGCACCGCCTTCTCCAAGCCGATGCCCGGATCAAGAAACAGTTTCCATGCGGTGCCGGTGACGATGAACGAGAGAGCCAGGGGATAGAGATAGATCGGCCGCAGAAAACCTTCACCACGGATCTTCTGGTCGAGGAGGATCGCCAACGTCAGGCCGAGGATCAGGCAGAACACGACATAGAGGCCGCCGAAAAGGCCCATGTTGACGATCGCGGTGTACCAACCCGACGGCGGGTCGGTTTCAAACGTCCACGTCCACAGTTTCTGATAATTGCTGAGGCCGACGAGCGTGGAGCTGTAAAAAGCCTTGGAATTGGTGAACGACAGATAGAACGTCCAGGCGATGAAGCCATAGACGAACACCAGGATCAGCGCGAAGGACGGCGCCAGCACAAGCTTTGGCAACAAATCCTGCATGCGGGTGCGGGCCGATGGGCTGGGCCGCCGCCCTGTGATCGAATTCGCCGGAGCAATGGAAACAGTCATTGGTGTCGTCCCAGGCAGCGCCCGCGCGTTAGCGCGTGATTGTTCCAAGTGCAGCGTTGGTATCGTTCTCGCGTAGGCGGAGACCCAGCAACGCGCTGGAGCCCCGCCTTTACGAATATCCTCGTTCAAGCTTTCTTCTCTGGACATACAGGCGCAGTGCGCTCGCAGTGGAGAGAAGGAGCTTCGCGCAGTCTACTTCGCGGCGTTAAGCGCCTTGACGAGTTCCGTCACGGCGGCGTCGGAAGTCTTGATTTCGCCGTGGAAGAATTTCGTTACGACGTCATGATAGGCGCCGGCGATCGCCGGCGGCTGCGCATAGTTCTGCGCCATCGAGCCGACAAACTTGCCGGACGCGTCCGCGGCCTTCACATCGGCGATGCCCTTCTTGCCGCACATGTCGAACGCCGTATCCGGAACGTCCATGCGGGCAGGCACCGAACCCTTGACGACATTGAACGCCGACTGGAAGCTCACGCTCATCGTCGCGGCGGCGAGAGCGGTCTGCGCCGCCTTGCGATCCGCCGAAACATCGAACATCGCAAACATGTCGGTGTTGTAGATCACGTCGCCGTCAGTTCCGGGGAAGCGATAGCAGAGAAAATCCTTGCCCGCTTCCTTGTTGGCGGCCTTGAATTCGCCCTTGGCCCAATCGCCCATCACCTGCACGAGTGCGTCGCCCTTGATCACCATGGCGGTCGCGAGATTCCAGTCGCGGCCGGCAAAGTTCGGGTCCGTAAAGTCCCGCAATTTGGCGAGGTTATCAAACGACTTCTTCATCGTGTCCGACTTCAAGGCGGCCTCGTCCATATCGACGAACGCCTTCTTGTAGAAGTCGATGCCTCCGGTCGAGGCGACAACAGAGTCGAACATCGTCGCTTCCTGCCAGGGCTGGCCGCCGAGCGCGAGCGGAATCACGCCAGCTGCCTTGGCCTTGCCCAGAAGCGCAAGGAAATCGTCGAAGCTCTTCGGCTCGGTTCCGCCGATTTTGTCCATTACCGCCTTGTTGATCCAGACCCAGTTGACCGAATGGATGTTGACGGGAACGGCGTCCCACTTGCCGTTGGTCGTCGTAAACTTTTGCAGCGCCTTGGGAACAACCTTGTCCCAGCCTTCTTTCATGGCGAGTGAAGTGATGTCGCCAAGCTTACCCGCTTCCGCGTAGTCGATCGCAAAATAGCCGAGGATTTGCGAGGCGGTCGGCGGATTTCCGGCGGCCACCATCGCCTTGAGCGCGGTCATAGCGCCTTCGCCGCCGCCGCCGGCGATCGGCACGTCCTTCCAGGCAAAGCCTTCCTTCGCCAGGTCCTGTTTGAGCACATTGAGCGCCGCGGCCTCGCCGCCGGACGTCCACCAATGGAGCATCTGCACTTCCTTGATGTCCGCCGCCTGCGCCGGGGCTGCAAAGCCAGCCGCAGCCAGCATGACGCCGCCCAGCAATTGAGATCTATTCAACATACGTTTCTCTCCCTACTACTCTGCCGGAAAACGTCCGGCGGCGTCTCACGATCGGCCGATCTTCCGGGGCTGTAACCCTCAGGATTTACTCGAGCCGCAATGAAAGTGAAGCGTCATTTTATTGGCGCGAGCAAGGACGTTATCGTGTCTGACGCGGATTTGGCAAAGGCCGCAAAATAGCTGCCCGGAATTGTCGCTAAGAGTAACGCAATGAAGTTGGCTCATCTGAGTCTTCTCACGAGTTGGTGAAGTTGGGTTGACGCTTGGCCTTGAAAGCAGCAACGCCTTCGGTGAGATCGTCGGTATAGGCCGTGAGCGATCCCGCCAGCGCCTCATAAGCCAAGGATTGCTCCTCGCCCTCGGCTGCGTTAATCAGTTGCTTTACGACTTGCACGGCCACAGGGCCGCGCGCGCAGATCTTTTTGGCGAGCGAGAGTCCCGCAGCAATGCCCTCGCCTGTCTCAACGACTTCGTCGACTATCTGCAGCGATTTCGCCTCGTTCGCGCTCAGCACGTCGCCGGTCAACGCCAGCCGCTTGACGACCCGTGACCCGAAGCGGCGAACCAACCGTTGAGAGCCGGACCAACCCGGCGCCATCCCAAGGCCCGTTTCCGGCAGCCCGAGCTTCACTTGCTGTTCGACGACGATCAGATCCGCGGTCGCTGCGAGCTCTAGCCCGCCACCAAACGCGTGGCCCGTGAGGACAGCGATGAGCGGCACGCGCAAGCGCGCGAGACCATCAAAGGCGCGATGCCCGGCGCGCGTCCAGCTGCGCCACATCTCGATTGCCGGCAAGTCGCCCCAGGCGGCAACGTCGCCGCCCGCGCAGAAAGCATTGCCCTCGCCCGCGATGATAGCGCAGCGCGCCTCGCCATGCGCCTCAATATCGATGGTAGCTTGCTGTAAAGCTGCAATCATCGGAGCGTCGAGAGCGTTGAGTTTTTCGGGGCGGCGCAGCGTTATTGTGGCGACGTAGCCGTCAAATGCTAGATGCACGCGGGGATCGCTCATTTATGCTTCACGCAGTTTCAGGCCGAAAGGCGCGGGACGAAATAGCGAGAGGTCGATCGCCCGCAGATCGTCGGCGACGAGCAACTTGAAGGCCGCTTGATCCAGCACATCGCGCTCAAGTTCGACGCCCGGCGCAATTTCCGTCACCGTGATCCCTGCGCCGCGCAATTCCATGACGCATCGCTCGGTCGCGTAGGTGATTTGTTGGCCTTGCTCGAGAGCGCGACGACCCGAGAAGGTAACTTGTTCGACCGCTTCGACAAGCTTCTTCACCTTGCCTTCACGTACGATTACGAGCTTGTCGTCCTTGATGTCCAGCGCGGCGCCGGCAGTGAAAAAACCTGAGAAGACAATGCGCTTGGCGCGAGCCGTAATATCGACAAATCCTCCGGCGCCGGCTGTGACATGAGGGCAATGACTGAGTTTTGACACGTTGACGGAGCCGTCGCGGTCGATCTGCAGGAACGAAAGCAGCGCAGCGTCAAATCCACCGCCTTGAAAATAGGTGAATTGCGACGGCGAGGGAACGATGGCTTCGGCGTTCGACGCGCAGCCGAACTGAAAGTCCAGCAACGGAATCCCGCCGACGGCGCCCTGCTCGATCACCCAGGTCACGTCGCCATGATGACCCTCTTCAATTAAAATGCGCGGCACATTGGCCGAAATGCCAAAACCGATATTGACTGCGTCGCCGCGTCGCATCTCCTGCGCGACGCGGCGGGCGATGACCGTCTGGATGCCGAACTCCGGCTTCTTGAAACTTTCGAGCGGGCGGAAAATCTCGCCGGAAATTGCAGGGTCGTAAGAAGTGTTCGTGGTCTGCATCTGATCCGGCGCAACGACAATGATGTCGACCAGAACGCCCGGCACTAAGACATGGTGCGGCTTAAGGGTGCCAAATTGCGCGATGCGTTTCACCTGTGCGATGACGAGGCCGCCATTGTTGCGCACCGATAGCGCCTGATCGAGCGGCCCAAGGATGCCCCCTTCATGTTCAAAAGAAAGATTGCCGCGCTCATCGGCCGTCGTCGCACGGATGATTGCAACGTCGGGAACGATCGTCTTGAAATAAAGCCAGTCCTCGCCATCGAACTCGACATGCTTGACGATCGGTTCGGCCCTCGCGCGCTCGTTCATCGCACATCCATCGCGAAGCGGATCGACAAAGGTATCCAAGCCAATTTTCGTCAACACGCCGGGGCGCTTGGCGGCCGCATCGCGATGCATGTCGAAAAGCACACCGGACGGAATGTTGTAGGCGGGGATCTTGTTGCCGGTCACCATCTGCCAGATCAGCGGCGGCGTGGCGGAAGATGGGCCCGAAGGGTACGATCCCGCCAGTATCTTCTTAAGTAATCCGTCCTTGGCCAGGTGGTCCACGCCCTTGACGCCCCACATGTCTCCAGCGGCGATTGGATGCATTGTCGTGATATCGCGCGGATGCGCCTCGCGTTCGAAACGCCGACCAATCGCCGCCAGTACTTCATCCGGGCACCCAAGTCCGGAGGAGGACGAAACCGTCACGATCGCCTCGTCGGGCACCAAAGCTGCAGCCTGATCCGCAGTTAGAATTCGCGCAAACGCCATCGTTCAGAGTCCTGTTTCGACTCTTGTGCACGCGCCGGTGCGCGCGGACTGAAGCGCCGCGAAAGCCAGCGCCATTGACTTCACGCCGTCCTCGCCCGTGGCCGCTGGCGCCCCCTCGCGAAGGATGGCGGAGTAAAAGGCGCGAACAGCGCGCTCGTACAGATTTTCGTGATCAAGGCTGAGCTTTTCTTCGCCGCCAGCATGACGCATTGTTACTTCGCCGATCGGCTGCTGCGTCATGCAATTTGTTGCGACGAGAGAACCTTCGGCGCCATGAACTTCGAACCCGGTTCCAGCGTAGCGACAGGAGAAGGCATCGTGAAACTGCGCGAGAAGGCCGGAGGAAAAGCGAACGACGCCCATCACGCCGTCCTCAATTCCCTCTGCGCTCATCCCCGCCTCTTGCACCATGGCGATCACATCGATCGGCTCATCGTTCAGAACAAAGCGCAGCGTATCCGCATCATGCACCGTTATGTCAGCAACAACGCCCGCTCCGGCAAAGGGATTCTTGATACGCCAGCCTTGTAAATGGTGCGGCAAGTAAACAGCATGGAACACGCGCGCGAACAGAGGCCGGCCGATGTTCCCCGCCATAATGACACGACGCATCGCGCGATGCGTCGCAGCATTGCGCAAATGATGGTTCGTGCCCATGAGGACGCCCGCCGATTTCGCGGCATCAACCTTCTGGCGCGCGTTTTCCAGCGTCATGGCGAGAGGCTTTTCACAAAGCACATGCTTGCCCGCGGCTACGGCGGCGAGCGCCTGCGGTCTGTGCCATTCGTTTGTAGTCGAAATATAGACTGCGTCAGCGGGAGCGATCGCCTCATCGAGCGAAGTTGTGGAGGTCCCTATACCATTAGCCTCTGCGTACTCGGGACCGCGGGCGGCATCGCTGGAGTGAACTGCGACGATATCGCCGCCGGCGGCTCGAATGGCGGGGATCATCCGCTCCCTGGCAATCGTGCTCGCTCCAATCACGCTCCATCGGATGTCGTTCATGACGCTATCTCCGATTTTTGCTGGAAGCCGCATGATCCCCTCACGACAAGGCGCGCGTCGCCAACATACGTTCCGATCGCTTGCGGCCCTTCCCGGACTTGATCCAGCAAGAGACGCGCGGCATGTTCGCCCAAAGCCTGCCCGTTCACGGCGACGGTTGTAAGTGGCGGCGCTACCAACGACGCTTCGGCGATGTCGTCAAATCCAACAATGGCGACGTCCTTCCCTACCGCCAAGCTGCGACGATTGACGGCGATCATTGCGCCCATTGCTACAATGTCGTTGAAACACAGCGCTGCGCTAGGCGGCTCCGCCATTGCAAGCGCCGCATTCATCGCATCAAGGCCGCCGATACGCGTAGGCATACCTTCGATCACGAGGTCGGGATCAAATCCAGTATCGTGCGCCTCCAAAGCGGCGCGATACCCGGCCAGTCTTTCCTCACGCACGATGGCGGGGGAACGGCCACCAATAAAAGCTATACGGCGATGCCCAAGGGAAAGGAGATGCTGCACCGCACGACGCGCACCAAGCTCATTCTCGGAAACCGCATACGCCAGCCTCGCGCCCGCGATTTTGCGCACAGCGAGAACAATCGGAAAATTCGCCGCGAGCTGGCCCAATTCATCTGCATCAGTGCCAAAGGCTGGAGAGAGAATGATGCCGACGGCGCCATGCTCCCGCATTGAACGAAAGTGCGCCGCCTGCGAGACGATGCTTTCCGCCGTGTTGGCCATGAATGGAATATATCCAGCGATGGATAGCGCCCGCTCGATACCTATTGCCAGTTCGGCGAAGAACGGATTGGTCAGGTCGTTGATGATCATGCCGACGACGCTGGACCGGGCCTGCCGCAAGTTGGCTGCGCCGCGATTGTAAACGTATCCGAGATCGCGCATCGCCTGAATGACGCGCTCGCGCGCCTCCGCGCCGACCCCAGGTTGAGCGCGTAAGACCAGAGACACCGCGGCTCGCGACACACGCGCTGCGCGGGCAACCTCGACGATTGTCACCCTGCGTATTTCTGGGCGCTGAAGCAAGTACGCTCTCTCCCAACGGATTGCATTCCGTAATCTCGTTTACTAGACCGATCTAGTATCGGATCGCGCATTGCGCGTCAAGCGATGTCCTACGAGTCGGCGCCGGATGCCGTACCCCGCCCCGCTGTCACGGTTGAGATCCAGCGTGGGGGGCCATTATTTCATTAAATCAACCAAATGAGTCAGATCCGCAGAATATGTCAGTATCATCGACCGGCCCTTCGCGGCTTCCACGCCGCACATTGTCGCGTAAGTTTGACCATGAAGGAAGCGACGCAATAGCTCCTTCTCTTGCCAGTTTCGCTAGATCGATCTATTTTCGCGACGAGTTCGGTTCGGGGTTTTCCCATTTTAAGAGGTCGCAATGGCCCAACTGGTCCTTCCGAATTCCGACGGCTCGTTGAGCGCATACAGAGCAAAGCGCAGAGAGCCGTTTCCTCAATTCTGTTCCGCCGCTTTCCCGCGCGTCGTTTACGCTGCTGCGCATGTCGTCGCCGACCCGCTTCGAACCGTCGACCCTTGGGGCAAGTGTGTTGTCGATTGGGAGGCGACAATGGCGTTTCGCCGCCATCTCTGGGGATTGGGCTTCAGAATCGCCGAGGCGATGGACACTTCGCAACGGGGCATGGGATTCGATTGGGAGCAGGCCAAGGAGTTGATCCGGCGAACTCTCGCCGAGGCGCGCCACGTTGCCGGAGCTGATCTTGCTTCCGGCGCCGGCACGGACCATCTCGATCCGCGCGCAGTCCATACGTTGGACGATGTTGTTCGCGCCTACGATATGCAAGCTGAATTCATCGAAACGCATGGAGGTCGGATTATCCTCATGGCGAGCCGCACTCTTGCTGCGATTGCGCTTTCGCCTGATGACTACTTCAAGGTCTATGATCGCGTGCTCTCTGCGTGCCGCAATAAGGTGATCCTACATTGGCTTGGCGATATGTTCGACCCAGCGCTCAAAGGCTACTGGGGGTCAGGCGACGTCGCCACTGCTATGAACTGCTGCTGCGCCATCATTGAAGCTCACAAAACGAAAATCGACGGCATCAAGATTTCTCTGCTTGAACCCTCGCACGAAATTGCCTTGCGTCGGCGCCTTCCGGATGGCGTCCGGATGTATACCGGAGACGACTTCAACTATGCGGAATTAATTGCCGGAGACGCGCAAGGCCACTCTCACGGCCTTCTGGGGATATTCGACGCCATCGCACCGGCGGCGGCGGCGGCCCTGGTAAAACTTGGAGACGAGGATCGCGCCGGCTACGACGCGATCCTGGCGCCGACAGTGCCGCTATCGCGCAAAATCTTTGAGGCGCCGACGCAATACTACAAGGCGGGCATCGTCTTTCTCGCTTGGTTGAACGGATTTCAAGATCACTTCACGATGATCGGCGGCATGCAGTCGTCGCGATCAATCCTGCATTACGCGGATGTGTTCAGGCTCGCACACGACGCGGGGATGTTGATCGCCCCAGATCTTGCGAGCGCCCGGATGCGCCACCTATGCGGCGCACATGGAATTCAATAGCGGCGATGCGTCTTCTGACCGGTCGCCAAAGTGTAGATCACCGATTCAACATTCGGGTCGCGGGGTCTGCACGGCGTGGCTCGCCGGTGCGCTTGCTTGCTCCACCGCAATATGATGCAGTACAAGGACCTCTTCGAGAAGCTCTCGAAACTCGCTGATGGGCCGGCGTTCCTGCTGCTCGACGACCTCTATCACCTGCGCTTGTCGGACCAAGCACTTGTGCTGGACTACTTCTTCCGCATCGCGAAGAATGCGAACCTCTGGCTCAAAGTCGGCACGATTCGGCATCGCTCACGATGGTACGTGCGCGGCGATCCGTCGGTCGGCATGAAGCTCGGCGACGACGCCGATGAGATCGACCTCGACGCGACGCTAGAGAAATACGATCTGACGAAAGATTTCCTATTCCGCATTCTTATGCAACTCGCGAAAGACACGGGCGTGCGGCTCGATGAAATCTTGGTCGACGGCGGCAGAGATCGCCTTGTGCTGACTAGCGGCGGCGTCGCACGCGATTTCTTATCGATCTTCCGACGCTCGATCGACACAGTATCCGAGCGCATCCTTCGTAAGGAGTTGACACGCGGGCCGAAGATCGGCGTCGAGGATGTGAACATTGCTGCTGGTGAGCTCGGGCAATTCAAAGAAGAAGATTTCGCGCGCGACACTAGCGAAGAGGATCAGATGAGACTTAAGAACGCGCTCGATTACATCAGCGATTTCTGCGTCTCGAAAGCGAACGCAAGCTGTTTCTTGATCGAGAAGGATATGCCCGGCGACGCGGCGTAGGCGATCAACGAGCTCGTCGATCTGAAATTCCTGCATCGAGCGAAGTCCAGGGTGACGGTGCGCGATCGGTCCGGTCGGCTCTACGACGCCTACATGCTTGATATCAGCCGATACACCGGTGAACGCACGCGACGCGGTTTGGAGGTGGTGAAATTCTGGGGCAAAGGTTCCGAGGACGCTCTAAGGCGGGCCAATCTTATCTATCTGGAAAAACACATCGCGTAGCCCCGCGTCACACTCTTTTGCCAACGAAAAATTTTCGGCCGATATCGATCGAAGAATATACATTTCGCTACATGTCAGTTGCGGCCTTCGTACTTCTGCAAGCGGCACGGCTCTTTTGGCTTGATACGTGGTAGGCCGTCTCACGCAACCTTTCCAAGGTGATCTTTGGAGCGATTATTCAAGAATTCACCTGTTCGTTGCCAACGTATCGAGGCTTCTGTATCGGCGATTACCTCCTGCGTTTCAATGTCTCGCTTCGCGGTCGCCGACAAAATGGCTGGCAAAAGCGTCGCCGAGCAGACGAAGGAAGTTCTTTCGATCATCGACGACGTGCTCGCCAAGGCGGGCTCGGACAAGACGAAAATCCTGTCGGCGACGATCTGGCTCACCGACATCAAGACCTTCGCCGAAATGAATTCGGTTTGGGATCTGTGGGTGGCCAAGGGCCACACGCCGGCGCGCGCGACAGTCGAAGCCAAACTCGCCGCAACGCCCTATAACGTCGAGATTGCCTGCATTGCCGCGAAATAGAGCGGTGGGCGGGTCGCCGCGCGTACGAGGAGAGAGCAAGGATTGTTGAATAAGATTTCGACGCCGCTATTCGAGCAGGTCGCGACGCCCAAGTTGGCGATCGACAGGCTGGCCGCGTTGTACGAGAGGCGGCCAGCGCCCTGCGCGCCGCCGTCGAACGCTTTCTTGAGGGCGGCGTGACGCCGACGGCGGACGTGTGGGCAAATTCCGCTATCCGAAATTGCGCATAACCTACCAGCCCGAGGGCTTCCAACCATCGCGCCTTCGCCAAGTTCACCGAAGCGGGCGTGTACGAGACCACCGTCACTCATCCCGAGGCGTTCCGCGCCTACCTCACTGAACAGCTCGTGCCGCTCGTCGACGAAATTGGCGCGATTCTGGAGGTCGGCGTCGGCGATCAGGAAATCCCTTATATGAGCAGAGCATCCCGATTTCCTTTGGCGGCCTCGGTGAACACTCTGGGTGTGACTTTGGCATCGATGAGTCGGGAGGCACAAACAAAGAACTCGCGTTTGGTTCCGCATCCCTTCCGTGTTTCCCTGCATTAGCGGGTGGGACCCCCGCCCCCTCGGGATCATGAAAATAATCGGCAAATAGAGGCCGCCAGGTGCACGCCGCTGCTGTGCACTCTCGCGGACTGGAGAACCCCCGACAGGCGAATATGAGAATGCTGTGATCCGCGCGTATACGTCGACCTCGACGCTCTCAGCGGTTGATGCTGGGTGTCCGCCGTGTCCTGCGACAAAAAGGCCGCGTTGAACTCAGGTTTCGTGGTCGGGTTGCTGGTGCGTGCCAACGGAGACGACGCGTTTGTGCGCGAGCCACTCGTCGGCCGTCATTTCTGGGGCGTTCAGGGACTCGGCGAGCCAGGCGATGCGCGACTCGACGCCCAACTGGCTGTCGGGCGCTGCGGCGTTCGGTTCGTCGAGGCTGCCAAGCGTGACGCCGACCCGCCCGCCGCCGAGGAAGCGATAAGTCAGCGGCGTGCCGCAGGCGGCGAAGAAGCCGCGCTCCGCGATCTCCGAGCTCCTAAAGGTGGCGATTGCGCCGTGCGTCACCACGAAGGCTTCCGCTGGAATGCCGCCGAATGCCATGAACGGGCTCCCGCCCGCCTTTTGGCACGTGCGACAGTGGCAGATGCTCCCCTTCGGGCTCGCGTCGAGGCGATTGCGCACCGCGCCGCATTGGCAGCCGCCTGTGAGGCCGATGGGCGCGTCGCCGGCACTCGTCATGTGCGATCTCTCCCTTGGCGGCTGGCGTTTCACGTCAGGCGAAATTCGCCCGAAGAACGCCGGCTTAACTGGCATTCCACCCACGATCTTTGAAAGCCAATATAATTTCAAGCCGTGGCCTCGAACGCCTCGATGATGGTGGCGTGGAGCGCGTCTGTGTCCGGCTGGCGCGGCTCGCGCGCCTTGAGGAGCAGCAGGTTGACGTCGGGCAAGTCGGGTAGACCGTCCTCAGGTCTCGCTGTTCGCACCCCGTCCAGCAGGTCGTGTGGCAGCGAAACTGTAACCGCAAGCCCTGCCCGCACGGCCGCCTGCTGAACGTGGAGGATCGGCGAAGTCGCGACCACCTTGTAACGGCGGCCCGCGCGTTCGAGGGCCCGCAGCGGGGCCTTGCGCCACATGCAGTCGTCGAGCCAGGGCGGCCGGAAAGGACAGTTGCCGGGGGCCAGCGACAGCGGCAGCGGATCGTCGAGATGGCGCGTATCATTGTCGGCGACAATCCAGACGAGAGGACCGCGCCAGACCTCGACCGCCGGCCACTGTCGCGGCTCGATGCCCCCTTCACACAGCATCAAGTCGAGCTCGTTGGCCTTGAGGCGCGGCACGAGCTCGCAGGACCCCGCCCGCGAAACTTCAACCGTCACGGAAGGATGCGTCGCGGCGAAGCGCGTGAGGATGTCCGGCAGGAAACGGCGCGTATAGCCCTCGTCGACGCCGAGCCGGACGACGGAATGCGACGGCTGCCCTTGCAAAGAATGGAGAATGTCGTCATTGAGCGCGAGAAGCGCGCGGCCGCGTTCGACCAATTCTTCGCCATGCGGAGTGAGCTCAACCCCGCCGCCTTTTCCGCGCGCAAGCAGCGTATGGCCGACCTGCGCTTCGAGCCGTACCTGCAACGACACCGCCGACTGCGTTCGCCCAACGCGATCTCCGGCGCGCGTGAAGCTGCCCTCTTCCGCAATCAGAACGAGGGTGCGCAGAAGATCAAGATCAAGGGCCGCTGGAATGGCCATGCATGAGTTTCACCAACAGGCGGCATAAAATCAACTGGTTTCCCAAAGCGGGTCGCCGGTAGCATTCTCGCGACACGAAATAACTTGAGTAAAGCCTATGTCCTCGTTCAATTCGTTCGTGAAAGACAGGCTAACAATCTCAACGAGAAGCGGCCTTCGTACCGGGCGAGACACCTCCGTCGGTCGCGCATGGACAAGTCTACAGCACGCCGGCGAAGCTCCCGACTGGAGCGCGTTGAACGATCATTTGTTGCAGGACATCGATGAGACCCGTGCCGGCGCGGAACGGGAGGCCTTGCGTAGCCCGCTGAACGCGCCGCTGGGCTCCGTCGGCGTTCGCTCGGAACTGTGGCTCGCGTTTAGGAGCAGTCCGCTCGGGTAGTCACGGATCAAGCCGCTGGCGCGCGCTATCTGTGTCGACAGTGACGGCGGCGCGGCTCCCCGCCTTCGCCAAACCGCGAAGCGGCATCCCACTGTAGATTGCCTCGTACTCGCCCGCTCTGACACGATAAGTTTCGTGCCAGATGCCAACATCGCCCCGGCTGTCTTTCATCCGCCGATTGAATTCGACCCAAGCGGGCCAATGTCGGCGATCCGGGCTGCGGGCGTATCGCTCCAGGTGGTCGAAGCTCCGCCAATACTGGACCATAGTTGTCATGCCGAGCCCTGTGTGGCCGAGAAAACCCGTGTCAGGCGGCGCGCTCTCCAGCTCTTTCAGCATCCTTGGCATCGCGGTGATGACCGGCCACCACTGCAGAACCTTCCATGGTTTGTTTATCCGCACGCCGATGAGGAAAACGACGAAGTCCCCATCCACTCGGGCCGTGACGCGGCTTGCTGCGATCTTGGGCATATTCTCCCCCTTCCATCACATTCCCGGGCAATTGCATGCCGGGGCTATCGCTTTGACAAGCGGTGTGGCCGCCCACCGTTCCGATTTGATTTCGCCCGGGGGTGTGCGTCACTCTGGCCGACGTATTTTTTGGCATCAATAAAGTGGCGTGGTCGACCTTTCAGGGTCTGTCTTGGACGAGTTCGCCGCAGGCTTTCGCCGGCAAGGTCTACCCGGGTGGCGTTGTGAACGAGACGGTCGAGAATCGCGTCGGCGTAGGTTGGATCGGGCCGCGCTTGCAAACAACGTGTCGAGATCGAGCTGCTTGCGATAGATGCACTGCCGTATGGCTTTTCATGCCCTCGCGATAGCCATCGGCGCACCGCATGCGGACCTCCCGTCGGTGCTTCGCTGTCCGGCTCGCGCTGGCTTGTTGTTGACAATTCCCCCAATGCCTCACTCCGAACAAGATGAAATTGGTCCAATCGATAGGTTGGACGAATCAGATAAGCATATGACGATGAAGCAGCAGATGGATAGTTTCGTCGCAGGCGGCTTTCTTGCGCTCATTCTGTTGGGAAGTGCGACGGCAGGGCCTCTTGAGGACGCCAAGAAGGCTGCGGATCGTGGCGACTACGCAGTGGAATGGAAGCTCTTGCCTCGGTTGGCCTATCAAGGGGACGCCAACGCACAGGCCGCCCTCGGAACATTGTATGACAAAGGCGAAGGCGTGCGGCAGAACCGCACCAAGGCCTTGGCTTGGTACCGCAAAGCGGCCGACCAAGGTAACGTCATTGCGCAGAACAACCTCGGTGCGATGTACGCCAGCGCCGAAGGCGTGCCGCCGGACTACGCGCAGGCGATTACATGGTTACGCAAGGCCGCTGATCAGGGGGACGCGATCGCGCAAGACAACCTCGGCTTGATGTACGCCAACGGCAACGGCCTGCCGCAAGACCTCGCTCAAGCCTACGCTTGGTTCAACTTGTCGGCCTCGCACGCGGAAGATGCCGAAACCCGTGACGTGGCCATAAAGGATCGCGATCTAATCGCCATCAAAATGACCCCGACGGAGACCGCCAAGGCGCAGCGGATGGCGCAGGATTGGGCGAAGTGAAGGCGAATGGCACGAAAATCCTCCTGCCGTCCCGGACACAATGAGCCGAGACTCTAAGAAACTTGGCCGCGCGTGCGCCGCTCCAGGTCTCCGCGCAGCCGCGATTCACTCCGGTGAATGCACCTGAAATCTCGGAAACATGCCAAATGCCCGCCAATCGCAGTGTGCGAACCATCCGCGAGTGGTGTGCCGCGTACGATATCGGGCGCGTCGCGTCGGGAACGGACGATGGCGATTTTCCTGGTACCGCACAGGCACGGTCACGCTTAACCGTTCGGGCGGCGAGGTTCAGCGTCCACCCGGCCTGAGCGTTGAGCGCATCGATAACGACAGAGGCTACGAACCCGGCAACTGTTGCTGGGCAACTCGGAAGGCGCAGCAGAACAATCGACGCCGCATGACCAACAAAGATCAAACTACTTGAAGGTTCATACCATGAACATCGTCAAAGAGTGTCTAGTCCTTAACCTCCAGGTGGGGTTGTGGCTTGGTTACAAGTTGGACAAGACCCACCACACGCAGAGTTACGGATGACGCAGACGCGGCAAGCAATGCGGCATGGGTCAACAAACATCTCGTGCCCAAAGAAGCTCTCGCTGAGATCATCAGCGCCTCCGGGGCGGCACGCTATCGTGGACAGCACTTGAAGCTTTCGGGCCCAACGCACGTGATTGGGCGACTTTGTTAACCGCACTTCACGCGCCCCAATTAAAGACTGGCTTTCGCTCCCGAAGGAAGCAAGTGTGGCGACGTCAGGTGGCGGCGTGAGCTGCTTGTCGAGACCCTTCGCCCCCGACGATCGCATCGATCCGGGGCTTGCGTCAGTGAGGGGCCGGATTGGCCGGCCCCCAGACACAAAGGGTCGGACCATGTCCATCAGGCTTACCGATACG
>JAYUFK010000331.1:0-9268 GCA_043739325.1 Methylocapsa sp.
GGGCCACGATCGGGTCAGTTTGAGCAATTTCGGGCCGACGCTGTGGGCCGATTTCACTAAAAATGCCTGCGGCATGAATTTCGAGTCAGGCTCTTAGACGCTGTGGTCATGAAATGCTCGAGTTCGCCAAGGCGCTCGTCGGGCAGAATCCCATTGTGTTCGGCGTCGAACAAACCGGCGGCGGTCTCCCTCAGTGCCGGCGGGCAATCCGTTCCGGCACGAAAATGCACACTGCGTTTGCCTTCATTGTGCAAATACAGCTCGGAAAAAGCTGGCTGATAACCGCGTGCAAACGCCGTCTTGGCGCCGCGCTTTTTTTTCAGTCGGGCAAGCGTGAATTCGAGATGCTTGCAGGTGCCCAGCTCGCTGGTGGCATAATCGGGGCATGAACAGAAATTGCCCCCTGGCCCCAAGCCTCGAATCGCCACGCGATAGCTGGACTTCGAAACAGGATTGCTGACCCGAAACTCGGAGAAAAACGGTTCGCTGCCCAGATTTTCAAGCCCGAAGGACTGCTCGCGGCCGAACTGGCGGCGCAAGCCGCGTTGCCACTCCACCGGCGAAAGATCGGCGGGCGCATGGGTGCGCGAGAGCTTAGGATCCTTGTTCGGCCGGGTCGCGGAATTCAGGTTTCGGCGCTTGGATTTCATCGAGGTACATTCCGTTCAGCAAGAGTTTCTCGCGAGACGTTGATCTGGCATTCCACGTGAGAGGTCGGGTAGAGGGCTTCGTGACGGGATGAGCGCGGAGAAAGAGAGTCTTTAGGCCGCCCGACGTAAGCGACCGACCGGGAAGTTCGAGCGGATAGAAAATAGCTGATCTTCGGACGGCGCTCCATGGTCTCCGTCAAAATGGCGGCGCCGAGCTGTCGGGCAGAACGTGCCGCAACCGGCTCGGAGAAAAAGATCCAGACGCGCACCTATTTTAGTCGAATCTAGCGGTTTCCACTCACTCCCACTCGATCGTCCCCGGCGGCTTGCTGGTGACATCGTAGACGACGCGGTTGATGCCGGGCACTTCGTTGATGATGCGCGTTGCGGCGCGACCGAGGAAGTTCATGTCGAACGGGAAGAAATCGGCGGTCATGCCGTCGCTTGAGGTCACGGCGCGCAGGGCGCAGACGCTATCGTAAGTGCGCCCGTCGCCCATCACGCCGACGGTGCGCACCGGCAGCAGCACGGCGAAGGCCTGCCAGATCGCATCGTAAAGGCCGGCTTTGCGTATCTCGTCGAGATAGATCGCGTCGGCCTTGCGCAGGATGTCGAGTTTCTCAGTAGAGATGGCGCCGGGGATGCGGATGGCGAGGCCGGGTCCGGGGAACGGATGGCGGCCGACGAAATGCTCGGGCAGTCCGAGTTCGCGGCCCAACGCGCGCACTTCGTCCTTGAAGAGTTCGCGCAAGGGCTCGACGAGTTGTATGTTCATCCGTTCGGGCAAGCCGCCGACGTTATGATGCGACTTGATCGTCACCGACGGACCGCCGGAGAACGAGACGCTTTCGATGACGTCGGGATACAGCGTGCCCTGCGCGAGGAATTTCACCGCGCCGCGCCCGTCGCTGGCGATCTTGCGCGCCTCGGCCTCGAACACGTCGATGAACAGCTTGCCGATCGTCTTGCGCTTCGTCTCTGGGTCGGCGACGCCTTCGAGCGCGCCCAGAAACATATTGGCGGCATCGACATGGACGAGCGGGATATTGTGGTGGTCGCGGAACAAGCGCACGACATCCTCGCCCTCGCCCGCCCGCATCAGGCCGTGATCGACGAAAACGCAGGTGAGCTGGTCGCCGATCGCCTCGTGGATCAGCACGGCGGCGACGGCTGAATCTACGCCGCCCGAAAGGCCGCAGATTACCCTGCCCTTGCCGACCTGCCGGCGGATCGCTTCGCGCGCCTCGGCGCGGAACGCCGCCATGGTCCAGTCGCTCTTAAGGCCGGCGACCTTGTGAACGAAGTTGCGGATCAATTTGGCGCCGTCGGGCGTGTGGACGACTTCCGGGTGGAACATCAGGCCGTAATAGCGCCGCGCTTCGTCGGCGATAAGCGCATAGGGCGCGTTGGGCGAAGCAGCTATCGTTGCGAACCCTTGCGGCAGCTTTGTGATGCTGTCGCCGTGGCTCATCCAGACGGTCTGCTGCGAACCTGTCGGCCAGACGCCGTCCAGCAAAGGGCTCGCGCTGTTCACGGCGACCTCGGCGCGGCCGAATTCGCGGTGATGGCCGCTCTCCACGCTTCCGCCGAGCTGTGCCGCCATCGTCATCTGGCCATAGCAGATGCCCAGCACCGGCACGCCGGATTTGAAGATCGCTTCCGGCGCGCGGGGACTGCCCTCATCCGGCACGGAAGCCGGGCCGCCCGACAGAATCACCGCCTTCGGCTTGAGTGTTTCGAAAGCGCGCTCGGCGCTGTGGAACGGCGCGATTTCACAATAGACGCCGGCCTCACGCACCCGGCGCGCGATCAGCTGCGTCACCTGGCTGCCGAAATCGACGATCAGCAATTTGTCGTGCTGGGCATGGGCGGCGACCGGAGTGTTGCCGAGGGATGAATCGCGATCGTTCATTTTCACTTCCGCTGCAAAGCATTCGATTAGGCAAAACCACCGAGAATCGCAACCTTCCCTTGGCAAAGGCAATTGGTGAACGAGATTAAACCCAACTTTGAACGATTGGATTGAGGCGAGAACAACGGACGTTCGGTAACGCTCGCGCCCGGGGATTTCTACTTTTTGACCTGGGATGGATCTGACGATGCGATTGCGACCTCCGCTCGGAGACTTCGGCGCCTTATTCTCGGAAGGCGTCGAGTCGGACGAAGAGTTCCATGTGCGCGTAAAGCATCGCCAACGCCGCAGCGCTGCGTTTCACGAAACGCCGTCGCTACGCGTCAAGCGCACTTTTAAGGCCGCCGTGCGCCTGTTGCAGCCGTGGCGGCTGTCGCACCTGCCCTCGACGCTTGACCTTTTCATTCGCGAAAAGCTGGTGCGGCCAAGCCAGTTGCCCGACCCGCGCGCTGGCCTGACTTACGCGGAAGGGCTGGCCGGTCTCGCGGCGGATCTGACGCCGGAGACGATGTTGCAGGCTTATTCCATGGGACTTTCCCCCAGCGCCTGCCTCGGCCCCGTGGCCTGGCATTCGCGTGAAAAGCGATGGGTCGCGCTGCCGAGCGACGTGGCGCGCCACATGCGCGCGCACGCGCGGCCCGGCGAGCCGGAATGGGCTGTCGCGTTCGATCGCGACGCCGACACGGTCGTGGCGGCAAGCGGGCGCGCCGACAGCGGTGGGTCGGCCATGCCGGAACGCCTGTTGGAGGCTTTCGCGGGACTGTTTGACGCTGGCTTCGCCCACACATTTGAAGTGCGCGACAATTTCGGCAGGATTGTCGGCGGCGGCTTTGGCGTAGCGGTTGGCCGGGTGTTCGTGGTCGAAGCCGCGTTCGAAGTTGTTCGCGGCGCCGGACGCTTCGGCGTCATGGCGCTGATGGAGCGTCTGCGCGACTGGAATTTCGCGCTTGTCGAGCGCAGCCCGGGCGCGGCCTGGCTCGGCGGCGACGCCTTCTTCCAGATGTCGCGCGAGGACTACCTCGAAAGCGTCAACCGCCATCTCGTGGGCGATGCGGTTGACGGCTGGCGCGCCGATCGTGTCGCCAAACCTATGCCTCGCGCGGGATGGCGGCGCCTGGCCGCGCAAGCCGCTTGAGGTCGGGCTGTTCTAGCCAAGAATACGCATGATGTTGCCCGTCGGCTGCTCGTCCGGCTCGGGCTGGACGGATTCCACCTGCGAGGCCTCAGAAGGCGCCGCGAACTTGCCCTCCTTCAAGTTGACGAGCTCCCGCTGCAGCGCCAGCCGGTCCTTGCGGGCCGACTGCAATGCGCCCTCCGCGAAGGCGCGCGCGGCGCCTTCGGCTTCGAGCTGTTCGCTCAACTGCGCTGCCTTCGCCTCGAGCTGGACGCGCTGCGTATTGTGGGCCTTGGTCAGCTCGCCTATGCG
Organism: Methylocapsa sp.; assembly: GCA_043739325.1. GTDB lineage: Bacteria > Pseudomonadota > Alphaproteobacteria > Rhizobiales > Beijerinckiaceae > Roseiarcus. The sequence continues at coordinate 3,989 of JAYUFK010000331.1, forward strand.
CGTTTCGAGGTAGTCGATCTTCTGCTCTGCCTTGGCGAGCGCCGCTTCCTTGACCTTGGTCGCCTTGGCGAGCGCTCCCGAGCGGTCTACCAAGGTGGCGCGCGATGCTTCGAGATCGGCGATCCGCGAACGAGATTCGGAATAGTCCTTTTCCAGTTCGGCAAAGCGCTTATCCGCCGCGTTCGACGCAACCGACGCATCGAGCAATTTGCGCTCGAGGTTGCGAGCCTCCGCCAGTTTCTCGCGCAGCTCCTGGCGCGCTTCGACGAGCAGCCGCTCGGCTGCTTCGGCGCGCGCGCGCGTCGCGGCAAGATCGACCTGCAACGACGCGGTACTGGCCCGGTGCCAGTCGCTCTCTTCCTGATGCTGGTGCTTTAGTTTGGAATGAGCGCCGCTTTCCTGCGTCAATGCGGCTTCAAGCTCTCCGGCGCGCCGGCTGGCCTCGTTGTGGCGGCCCTCAAGATCGTTGGACTGGCGGCTGATCTTTGAAAGCTGCGCGGATTGGTCCTCAATCTTGGTTCGCAGCGCGCGCCCCTCCTGCTGGGCGATATTGTGCTGATCGAACAGCGAGGCGCGCTTTTGCTCGACATCCGCCAGCGCTTTTTCCTTGGCGTCGAGGCCGGCGCGCAATTGCTGGGTTTCGTCGCTCAACGACAGAATACGGCGCGAAGCGGTTTCGAGTTCGCGCTCAATGCGCTCGATCTTCAACGTGCGGTCGCTGATGGCCAGCTGGGCTTCGCCGAGCGCTGAATCGGCGTTGCGCCCGGCCTGCGCCAGCTGGCGGTTCTCCGTCACTAAATTGTCGCGATGTTCGGCGATGGAATCACGCTCGGAAACCACGCCGACGTGATCCTGCCGCAGCTGATCATGCGCCCCGGTGGCCGCGGCGAGCTTCAGCGTCGTATCGTGCAAAGCCGCTTTTGTGCGCTCGATATCGCTCAGCAACGTGTCGATCGGACTCAGGATTTCGTGAAACTGCCCCTTGATCTGCTCAACATTGCGAAAGGCCACTTCAATGGAATCGAGTTGGTTGCGCAACGCCTCGTTGCGCCGCCCGATCGAGTCGAATGTGTCCGAAACTGGGGTCTCGTGGGCAGCCAGCGTGGTCATTGTCGCGGTTTCGGCTTGCGCGGTCTGGGTGTTGGCCGGCGGGGCGTATCCGACCATGCTTGGCTCCGCGATTTCGTGCATGAGGTCCGGGGGTTGGACGGCGACATAATCCAGGGCGTCATTCGCCGCCGGAACCGCGTTGCCAAAAAGCTTGTTCCAGACTGTTGTCATAACAATTCCCTCCGCCCAAACAATGGACGCCCACCTTCGAGGCAGTTGATCCCCGCGGACGCAACGTAACATTAGATTTGCGTCAAATCGACGAAAACGCTGCGAATTCACAACAGAAATTAATCTGTTGTTAACGATGCATCACAAACGCAAAATCCCGCATGGAATTTGCGCCGGTCATTGCGCGAAACGCGATCACGGCCTGAACAGCAGGGCTATACCCCTTCATGCAGCCGCGCCAGCGCGCGAGCAAATCGGTCAAACATTTCATCGATTTGCTTGTGGGTAATGACCAACGGCGGACAGAAGGCGATGATGTCGCCGATTGCCCGGATGATCAGCCCTTCGTCGTGGGCCAATTCAGCCAGTTTCAATCCTGTCATGCCAGGCTGGACAAATGGCGTTTTCGTCGCCTTGTCGGCGACGAATTCCAGTGCGCCGATCAGCCCGGCGCCGCGCGCTTCGCCGATCAGCTTATGACCGGCAAACGCGTGCAGGCGCTCAAGAAAATGCGGGCTGAGGGCGGCGGCGTTGGCGACGAGGCCATTCTCCTCGATAATATTGAGGTTTTCCAACGCCACGGCGCAACCCACGGGATGACCGCTGGCGGTGAACCCATGCGCGAAGACGCCGATCTTGGCGGAATTGTCGGCGATCGCCTGATAGACTGCGTCGCTGATCAACATCGCCGAGAGCGGAAAATACGACGAAGTCAGCGCCTTGGAGACAACGAGAATGTCTGGAGTTATTCCGTAAGTCTGCGATCCCCAAAGCTTGCCGGTCCGCCCGAAGCCGGTGATGACCTCGTCCGCGACCACGAGAATGTCGTGGCGCCGGCAGACGGCCTGGATCTTATGCCAATAGGTGCGCGGCGGCGGAATCACGCCGCCAGCGCCCATCAAGGGTTCGCCAAACAGGGCGGCGAAAGTCTCCGGGCCCTCGCGCAGGATCAAATCTTCGAGTTCGCTCGCCAGCCGCGTCGAAAAGTCCTCCTCGCTCTCGCCGGGGCGGCCTTCACGCCAATAATGCGGACAAGTTATATGGCGCATCATCGAGAGCGGCAGATCGAACTCGCGATGGAAATTTGGCAGACCGGTAAGGCTGCCGGAGGCGATCGATACCCCATGATAGCCGCGCATCCGGCCGATGATCTTCTTTTTCAGCGGGCGCCCGAGCGCATTGTTATAGTACCAGATCAGTTTGATCGCGAGGTCGTTGGCCTCGGAGCCCGAAGAGGTGAAGTGCGCCTTCGACATCTTGCCCGGCGCCATCTTCACCAGCCGCTCGGCCAGGGCGACGGCCGGTTCATGCGACTTGTGCGAAAACGAATGATAAAACGGCAGCTTGCGCATCTGCGTTGCGGCGGCCTGAACGAGCCGCTCCTCGCCAAAGCCGACCGCGACGCTCCACAGGCCAGCAAGACCCTCGATATATTCCTTGCCCTGATCGTCGAAGACGTAGATCCCTTCGCCGCGCTCGATCACCATCGGCCCGACGCTTTCGTGCCGGCGCGCGTTGGTCGCCGGGTGCAGATAATAGGCGACATCGCGCGCGGCGGTGGAATTGGGAAGCGTGTCCAAGGCGACGACTCCGTTAAAGGAACTGTTGGACTGCGCGAACAGCGGCGCGGACTCGACGGACTGCAAACCGGTCATCGCGCAGCGGGCCTCGCTGCGTGAATGGCGGCTCGCGCTTTCCGCCAGGACACTACTACGCTCTCTTCCACACGCGCGCATGAAATTGAGGAGGCCGCCGCAGTTTCCGCCGGCGTCTTTCGCTTCGACCCTTGCCGCGTTGAGAGCATTTTGCCCGCCGCTTTCTCCGCGGTGTGATCTGGCCCAGAGGCGGGGTTGCGCATGTCGTCGGTTCGCGGCTGCGATCAGTCAAGGCAACGGCCGGTCCGCACATTCTTGTGATCAAGAAATTGCGACGACGATTATGCAAGTCGAGGCATGCTTAATGCTGGAATTGCTCAATTAATCCGCTGCCGCAGCAGTGCAATATGCGTCGCAATTATCGCTATTGTTCACATTTAACTTTTTGCCTCAGCTGCGTAAACCATAATATCCCTCGGAAAATCCGACTATCGATACTGGCGGTGAGGCAGGTCGCAGCTCGGGGCGACGATGGACGCGGTCAACTCGGAACATCCACAGATCGGTTAAACCATCAATGTTTCCTCATGTTACAGATGATTTACTATTTTATAGATTATCTTTGAACGGTTAAAACGCGATCGATCAACGCTTAGTCTTGGTGCACCAGAGCGCCAGGTTAAGAAACTTTGGCTGCTTTTGCTCGCCTATAAAGAAGCATCGTTTTTGAGACAAATTGTAGGCATTTTTCGCCGAAGAATCGTCAAGGTGACTAAACTGGATAATCCGGTTGGATAAATTTAGCGATTAATTTTACGCGCGTGCAAGTCCCTGTCCGTAATATGAGATGACCAGGTTTTAGTATGAATAGCGGATTTACTCAGGTCAATGTTAACCAACGGAGCAAACGGAATGCGCGGCTTATTTCGGTCCCTGATTAACGATGAAAGCGGCGCAACGGCGATCGAATACGCCCTGATCGCATCGCTGATTGCGGTTGCGATTATCGCCGCACTGCAGACGGTGGCAACACAATTGAACAACGTCTTTAGCGAAGTCTCAAGCGCGCTGAAATAAGCTGGAGCAGGCCCCGGGGCGGCCGCAATGGCCGCCCCTCAGACAACACGGCGCCTATTTGCTCTTTCGCCGCGTTTCGACGCTGGTCGGTCCGACATACCAATCGCGGGCGGCGACTTCCTCAAACACCACCCAGACGTCGTTCTCGCCAACTCCGGTGGCTTCGACAATCGCGGCGGCGACCTTCTTGGCGATTGCCGCCTTCTTGCCGTCCGGGTCCGCGGCGATCACTTCCCTGACAATACGTATGTTGACGAATGGCATTTAAGCCTCCCTGGCTTCTCCTCGCAATATCAGCGAACGGCCTTCTGCCCGCCTGCTGCGGTGATTACCGCGACGATTATCAATCCGGTTAGCAACAGACGCACGCCGGCGCTGACGCCGAATGTGTTGAGCATGGTCAGCAAAAGCACGAGAAACAACGCTGCGCCCCATACGCCGGGCACGTTCGCCTTGCCGCCGGCGACCGAGGTGCCGCCGATCACCACGACCGCGATCGAGGCCAGCAGATATTCGTTGCCGATATCGACATTGGCGCCGCGAAAATACCCCGCCAGCAGCGCGCCATTGAGACCGCCGAGCACCCCCGACAGGCTGTAGGTGAGGAAACGCGTGAACCCGACGCGCACGCCCGCCAGCCGCGCCGCGCGGATATTCTGTCCGATCGCCTGCACCGAGCGCCCGTAGAGCGTGCGTTGAAGCGCAATCGCCGCGACGATCGTGAACAAAACCGCGCCGATAGCGAGGATCGGTACGCCGAAAAACTGCAGATTGGTGAAATCAGCGAAGCCCGGCGGCGGTTTGATTTGCAAGCCGCGACCGTAGCTGATGTCGATAGACTGAATGACAAAGCTCGCCGAAAGCGTGGCGATGATCGGGGGAATGCGCAGCGCCCAGATGAGCAGGTAATTGGCGATACCGATCGCCAGACCGCAGGCCAGCGCCGCGGCGAGCCCGACAACGACCATGGAATCGTCGCCATCCATCACCTTCATCGCCACCGCGCTGGCGAGGCCGATGTTTGCCGGCAGCGAAAGATCGACATTGCCGGGCCCGAGCGTGATGACGAACATCTGGCCGATGCCGACGATGACCGTGAACTGCGCGAGCGCGAGTGCCGCGGTGATCATGCCGCCGCCGCCGTGTCCGCCCGTGAAGGCGATGGTGATCAGCCAGACCAGGAGCGCGCCAAGGAACGACCACAACCACGGCTTGGCACCCAGCGCGCTGATCGGCCGCATCGATCAGTTCTCCTTCCGGCTGGCGAGCGCTCGCGCCGCAAGCACGATGATCAGGATCATGCCGTTGGCGGCGACCTGCCAGTCCG
>JAYUFK010000332.1:0-24525 GCA_043739325.1 Methylocapsa sp.
ATTGTCGCGCACCATGACGAGGTTGTTGGCGCGAAGGGCGTTTTCGAGGACGAACAGGATGTCCTTCTTGGCGATCGGACGGCCGGATGAAAGGCTTATCGTGCCTTGCGCGCGCGGATCAATGACGTAGCCAACACCGAGAATGTCGCCAAGCACGGCTTTCGCGACGCTCGCCACGGGAGTATTTTCGAAATTGAGCGTGAATCCGTCCTTGGCGTCGACGGCAGCGACCAACCCCGACTGAGGGGCGTCGACAACCGCAGCCGGCGCGTTCGACCCGAAGAACGAGAACGGCTTGGCTTGGGGTCCGCCGCTGTCGCCGCCGCGCACCGGCTGCGGATAGCGCGGCTGCAGATCGGCGGATCGGATGACGTCGGCGGCGTTTTGCGATTGATCATCGCGCTGCTCCAAATACCCGGAGCATCCGCCAAGCATCGTGACGCCCAACGCCAGCAGCGCGCTGCGCGAAGCGATGCGCAATTTATCGACGCGTGTTGGCAAGCGGCTTCCATCCGAAACGCGGGGCAATTCAATTCTTGAACCTGAGGCGAAACATCATTAAAACCATCATGGTGTCAAGAAAAAACAAAAGCTGCCGATATCATCGTCTTGTCAGAAATACTTCATGAAAATCGAAACCCGAATTCAACCAGATGTTGCGAGCGGCGGCGAAATCGCCGCAGGTTTCTTGCAACATCTTCTGGAAAAGAATTTGGTCAGCGCCGCGATTGCGCGCGGTATTACTGAAACAGCAGGCTCCCAGATAAATCCAAATCTTCGCCAGGTGTGGGAGGCGAGCGATATTTCAGCGCATGACTTCGCCGAGGAAGTCGCCGTCTATTACCGCTTGCGGCGCATTACATTGCCCCAGTTGATCGGCGCCAACTCGCTGACTGGCCGGTTCACCCAGCGGTTTTTGCGCGAAGCCGCAATGTTCCCGTTTGAATCCGCCAAGGGCCAGTTTCATCTCGCCGTCGGCGACCCGGGCGAGTTGGCCGCGCAAAAGGCGGTCGAGATCGTTTTGGGCGGACCCGTCGAAATCGTCGTCGGCTCTTTCGAGGACATCGCCACCGCGCTTGTCGAACGTTTGGGCCCCGACGACGAACGGGCGGCGGGGGCATCGGAAAGCCAATCCGCCAGCGCCGATGAAAGCATCGACAGCCTGCGCGACCTGGCCAGCGGCGCGCCGGTCGTGCGCGCGGTCAACGATTTGCTTGAAAAAGCTATCGAGCTGAGAGCAAGCGATATCCATATTGAACCACTGCGCAGCGGCCTTTCGGTTCGCATGCGCGTCGACGGCCTTCTGCGCCCGGTGCCCGCGCCATCCCATGCGTTGCCGCAGGCGCTGATCTCGCGCATCAAGATCTTGGCGGGTCTCAACATTGCCGAGCGGCGTTTGCCGCAAGACGGCGCCGCGCGCCTTCATGTCGCGCGGCTCGATGTCGACATTCGCGTGGCGACCATGCCGACCCAGCACGGCGAGTCGGCGGTCATCCGTCTTCTGCCCAGGGATCGCGGCCTGCTGGAGATCGCCAGGCTTGGTCTCGCCGCCGCCGATGAGCGCAAAATCCGGCGCGTGCTCGACCTGCCGCACGGCATGGTTGTCATCACTGGGCCCACCGGCAGCGGCAAGACGACGACGCTGGCGACAATGCTGTCTGCGCTCAACACGCCCCAGCGCAAGATCCTGACAATCGAGGATCCGGTCGAATACGAAATTCCCGGCATCAACCAGTCGCAGGTCAAGCCAGCGATCGGACTGACTTTCGCCACCGCGATGCGCGCCTTCGTGCGCCAGGACCCCGACGTCATCATGGTTGGCGAAGTGCGCGACGCCGAAACCGCCAATATCGCCATTCACGCCGCCCTGACCGGGCATCTGGTGCTCACGACGCTGCATACGGAAACCTCGACAGCGGCGGTGCCGCGCCTGCTCGATCTCGGCGTTGAAGGCTTCCTGCTCAAATCGACGTTGCGCGCCGTCATCGGGCAAAGGCTGGTTCGCGTGCTGTGCGATCGCTGCAAGACGCAGCATCGCCTCACCGCCGCCGACCTTGACGCCGATCCGCGCTTTGAGACCTGCGGTTTTGGCGTCGGCCATGTGCTGTGGGAGCCCAAGGGGTGCGAGCGCTGTGGCGGCGTCGGCTATCGCGGCCGCGTCGGCGTCTTCGAAGCGCTTGAAGTCACTGGCGAAGTGCGCGATCTCGTGGGGCCTAGCGCCGACTCCAATGTCCTGGATAACGCCGCGTTGCGCGCCGGCATGACCACCATGATGGAAGATGCAATCGCCAAGTGCCGGGCGGGGATAACTTCAATCTCGGAAGTGCTCCGCGTCACGACGGTGCGGTGAAACGATGCCGACTTTCAAGTACCGCGCGCTCACTCAGGTCGGCGAAGTCGTCAGCGGGTCGTTGAGCGCGCCAAGCGCGGCCGAAGTGACGCATCGCATCGAATATCTCGGCCTGATTCCGATTGAGGCGGTCACCGAGCAAAGCGATGCCCAGATCAGGCGACGCAGCCAGTTCTCCTTCGTTTCGCGTCCGCGCGCTGAAGATATCACGATCTTCACCGGCGATCTGGGATTGCTGCTGCGCACCGGAGCGCGCATCAACGACGCGCTGGAACTGCTCGCCTCCGACGTCGATATCGGCCGGATGCGGCCGACGATCGCCGCGGTGACGGCGGCGATTCTGTCAGGCGAGAGTTTTGGCGAGGCGATTTTGCGCCACCCCACCGTCTTTCCGCCGATGTATGTCGCGCTGGTCCGCGTCGGCGAAGCCTCTGGAACGCTTGTGCCGATCCTCGAAGCGCTGAACGCCGAGCGCCTGCGCGCCGAAGCGCTGCGACGGCGGCTGATGGACACGTTGCGCTATCCCGCCTTTCTGTTGCTGGCGGCGAGCGGCGTGCTATTGTTCTTCCTAACATTCGTGCTGCCCCAATTCGCCAACGTGTTTCGCGATTTCAACGCCAAACTCGATCCGGTGCTTGTCGCTTTCCTCGGCTTGTCGGATTTCCTGCGCTCCAACACGCAGGCCCTCGGGGCGGGGCTGCTCGGCTTGATTCTCGTCGTTTGGCTGTTATGGCGACGCCCGGAAGTGCGCGCCGCGTTTATCGGCGCGGCCTCGCGGCTGCCATTGGTCAAGCCAGTCATGAGCTATCACCGAACGACGCTGTTTTGCCGCAACCTTGGCTTGTTGCTGTCGAGCGGCGTCACGTTAACAGCCGGTTTACGCATTTTGGCGGATATGATGGGGTCGGACGGCAGCTTCACAATGTGGACAAAGATTGTCGACAAGGTGCGCCACGGCGGCAAATTGTCGGACGCCTTGACGGCGACGCAGGCGCTGCCGCCGATGGCGGTGCGCACTTTGCGGCTGGGCGAGGACGCCGGACAATTGCCAATGCTTGCGGGGCGCATCGCGGAGTTTTATGAGGCGAAGCTGCAGCGCAGTCTGGATCGGATGATCGGCTTTGTTGGGCCTTTGGCGATCATCGTCATAAGTCTGATCGTCGGCGGTCTTATTGTTTCCGTGATGACAGCGCTGCTGTCGGTCAACCAGGTCGTCGGGTGAGGGCGGTTCGATGAAAAGTCTCATGGTCATGGTCAGTGCGGCTCGCAATGGGCTGCGCCGCTCGGCGCGCCGGGGCGGGCAGGCCGGCTTCACCCTTGTGGAAATGCTCGTGGTCATCACCATTATCGGCCTCATCATGGGTCTCGTCGGGCCGCGCGTGCTGGGTTATCTTAGCGAGTCCAAGGTCAAGACTGCGAAGATCCAGATCGAAAGCCTGTCCGCCGCGCTCGATCTGTTTTATCTCGACAATGGCCGCTATCCCGCCAGCAATGAGGGTCTGACCGCGCTGGTGCAGCGGCCGGCTTCGGCTGCGGCGTGGAACGGCCCGTATATCAAGACCGGGACGGTGCCGGCCGATCCGTGGGGCCATCCCTATGTGTACAAGGTCCCCGGCGATCACGCGGCCTATGAGATCGCGTCATACGGATCGGCCGGACAGGAAGGCGGCGCCGGCTCTCAGACGGTCATCAAGAGCACGGCGCAGTAATGGCCGATGGATGACGAGGCCGGCTTCACGCTGATCGAAATCATTTGCGTCCTCGCGATTGTCGGTCTGATGGCGGCGCTGGCGCTCCCAGCGTTTCCCCGCGGCACTTCGAAGGCGCGGCTTGAGGGTTACGCAATGGACATCGCCGCCTTGCTGAAGGGCGATCGCAACGCGGCGATCCGCACCCATTCCCCGGTCGCCACCGCGCTCAACGCGCAGGGCCATCTCGTACGTTCGGGCGCTAACGGCGGCAGCGTCCAACTGCCCGGCGACGTCGCCTTCGACGCAATCCTGGCCAAGCGCTGCGGCGATCGCGCGGTCGGCGCGACCATCGACTTTTTCCCCTCGGGCATGTCGTGCGGGGGAACCATCGCGCTCTTGCGCCAGGGCGTTGGCTTCCAGATCCGGGTGAACTGGCTCACGGGAGGCGTCGAAGTTGTTTCGGTCGACAAATCCCAGGGCTGAGGGGAACGACGGCTTCACGCTGGTTGAGGCGCTGGCGGCGCTGGCGGTCATGGCGATCAGCATGGCGGCGATCGGCGCGCTGTCCAATTCGAGCTTGCGCTCGGGGCTTTACGTCGAGCGCCATCTCGCGCAGATCGAGACGGCCCGCAAAGTCATCGCCGCAATGCCGGCGCGTAAGGATTTGCCGGAGGGAACGCTGACCGGCGTGCTCGACAACCAGCAGTGGCGCATCGACGCGGCGCCGTTCGCGAACGCGCTCGTTCGCGCCGCCGACGCGCTGCGGTGGGAGCCGCAGCAAATCGCGCTGCATGTGCTGTCGCCGACCGGCGCTTCAATCGAGATCGACACGATCCGCCTGCGCAAGCGGTCGGGGCGATGAGCGCGCAACCGAAACCCAAGTCCATCGCTGGCTTTACCCTCATGGAAGCCATGCTGGCGGTGGCGCTGATGGCGGCGATCGTGATGGCGATCGCGACCATCGCCGCGCAATGGATGCCGAACTGGCGGCGCGGCTTTGCCGAACTGCAGCGCGCCGATCTGTTGAGCCTGGGCATCGAGCGCATCGCCGCCGATATCTCGTCGGCCGAATTCGTGCTGCCCAACGGCGCCGCGACCGAGCCGCTGTTCGATGGCAGGGAATTGTCGGTGACGTTCGTGCGCTCGGCGTTCGGACCCGACTCGCATCCGCATCTCGAAGTCGTGCGTCTGGCCGAAGCGGTCGACGATCGCGGCTATGCGATTGTGCGCACCAGGGCGCCATTCGTCCCGCTGGCGCAAGGCGCGACGATCGCCAACCAATATGTCTTCGTCGATCCCGTGGTTCTGGTGCGCGCGCCGTTTCGCGTTTCATTCGGCTACGCCGGGCCGCAGCGGACATGGCTGCCAACCTGGGGTCCGTCACAGCGTCTGCCGAGCGCGGTGCGCGTCACGGTGCGCGATGCGGCAACCGAGCAGGTGCTCGCGGCGTCAACCGCGGTTCCCCTGAAAATCACCGCGAACGGCCTCCCGACGCCGGCAGCGGCGCCAGCGCCGCAGCAGCCGGGAGAGCCGCAGCAACCCGGCGCAACAGGAAAGCCATTCTCACCCGATACGCCGCCACCTGGCGCAGCGACCTTACCGCAGCAGCCGCAATGAGAGCGCGCGCCATGGGCCAGGCCCCGTCCACAGTCAGAGGCTCGCAGGGCGGCTTCATCCTTGTCGCGGTGCTTTGGATCGTCGCGGCGCTGGGGACGCTCGCCTCGATCTATTCGATCTATACCGTGCGCACCGCCGCCGCCTCGCATGTCGCCGACGAGCGCCTGCAGGCCGAGGCCGCGATCCGCGCCGGCGTCGAACTTGCGGCGTTTCAGGTGCTCGCGGCGCCTGAATCGGCGCGCCCGACCCATGGCGCTTTCGAGGCGCGCTTCGGGCGCACGCGGATCGTTGTTCACTATCGCTCGGAGGGCGCGCGCATCGATCTCAACGCGGCGCCGAAGGACTTGCTCGCCGGCCTGTTCGCGTCGGTGGGCGTCGGCAGTTCGGCCGCGGCAACCTACGCAGACCGCATCGACGGTTGGCGCAAAAAGGTTCCGCCGAACGTCCAGGACAATGAGGCTTCAGCCTACAAGACGGCGGGTCTGGCCTATACGCCGCGCCAGGCGCCGTTCAACAATATTCTCGAACTCGCGCTGGTGATGGGTCTGCCGCAACCTGTCGTCGAGCGCATCCTGCCCGACGTGACGGTGTTCAACGGCAAGCCGCAGATCGATGTCGTCAACGCCGATCCCGAAGTGCTTAGCGCCCTGCCCGGCATGACGCCGGAGATTTTGCACAAGGTGCTGGAAGCGCGCGCCCACGATCCCGATGACGGCAAGACGATGCTGAGCCAGATGGGACCAGCGCAAAGCCGCGCGACCTTCGAGCCGAACAAGGCGCTGCGCGCCTCGATCGAGGTCCAGCTCGAACGCGGCCGCAAGGTGCTGGGCGAAGTCGTGTTCCTCCTCGCCGAAGCCGGCGAGGAGCCGTACGATATTCTATACTGGCGCGACGATTTCGACGGACCGTTTTGACCTTTCATTCCCGCGAACAAGCATGTGAAGAAATCGCACCCCGCGATTATCGCCTTCTCCGGCGAAACCGGAGAAGGCGACAAACACGACGTTCGATTCTCTTCAGACGCTCGAACGCGGGAGTGACGATTTGTTCGTTTGGCGCCGCTGCGGTTTTTAGTAACCGATCGTTTGATTTCAACGGCTTGAGATGCCATTTACCGCCGCGCTGCAGAACAGTGCGATGGCGGTCAAAACAGACTCAACTGTTTCGCCCCCTTCTCTGTCTCCAGCTCCGGCGCGACGAACAGATCGTTGCGCAGCTTTGCCGGGGTCTCGTTGTAGCCGAGCCTGGTGGCGGCGATCTCGAAGCGGCGGCCGATCATCCAGGCGTAGGGGCCCGAACCCGCCATGCGCTTGCCCCATTGCGATTCGTAGTCCTTGCCGCCATGCGTCGACTGCACCAGCGATAAAGCATGCCGCAGCTTGTCGGGGAAATTGCTCTGCAGCCACTCGCGGAACATGTCGCGCAATTCCAGCGGCAGCCGCAGCATCACATAGCCCGCCTCACGCGCGCCGGCGCTGTAGGCGCGGGCGAGGATTTTCTCGATCTCATCATCGTTGACCGCCGGAATGATCGGCGCGGTCATCACGCCGACGGGCACGCCAGCGGCGGCGAGTTTTTCGATCGCTTCGAGGCGGCGTCCCGGCGTCGGCGCGCGCGGCTCCATCTTGCGCGCCAGATCGCGATTCAAGGTCGTCACCGAGATATAGACCTTGGCCAGCCCCTTGCTCGCCATCTGCGAGAGGATATCTATATCGCGCAACACGAGATTGGATTTGGTGACGATGCCGACGGGATGATTGGCCTTCGCCAGCACTTCGAGAATCGAACGGGTGACGCGATATTGCCGTTCGATCGGCTGATACGGATCGGTGTTGGCCCCCAGCGCGATCGTCGCTGGACGATAAGAGCGCGCGCCAAGTTCGCGCTCCAGCAAAGCCGCCGCGCCGTCCTTGACGAACAGTTTTGTTTCGAAATCCAGACCCGGCGACAGGCCGAGATAGGAATGCGTCGGTCGGGCGTAGCAATAGAAGCAGCCGTGCTCGCAACCGCGATAGGGATTGATCGAGCGGTCGAACGAAATGTCAGGCGATTGGTTGCGCGTGATGATCGTGCGCGGGCGCTCGTGAATCACCTCGGTCTTGAACGGCTCCAGATCCTCTTCGACCTCCCAGCCGTCGTCGAACGCCTCGCGTTTGATCGGCTCGAACCGACCGGTGACGTTCGATGCGGCGCCGCGCCCGCGCCGACGCTCGGGCGCGATCAGTTCCGCGCCGAATTTCACGCCGTTCTGGCGCGAGACTTCCACGGGTTGCGAAGTATCCATGAGTTTCGAGCGAGCGGCGGCCATCGACGGTCTCTGGAACAAATAGGGAACACGCATTTAATACCGGCGCGCCGGCGCGTCAAGACATTGTTGAAAATTCCTCGTAATTTGCGCTGGCTGCGCAAGCGTGGTTGGGAGGGCCTCTCAACAGCAAGGCCCCACGATGCACGCCCACTTCGTCCTCGCGCACCCGGAACCGCAGTCGTTCAACGCGCACCTTGTGCGGTCGGGCGCGGCGGCGCTGGTGGCGGAGGGCTGGAGCGTTTCGGTTTCCGACCTCTATGCTGGGAAGTTCGATCCGCGCGAGCGGGCCGATCATTATCGCGACCGCGTCGCGCCCGACCGTTTCGACGTGCAATCCGAGCAGCGCCACGCCAGCGAAATCGGGGCTCTGCCGAAGGTCGTCGCAGACGAGCTCGCGCTGATGGACCGTTGCGATTTGCTGATCCTGCAATATCCGATGTGGTGGCATCTGCCGCCGGCGATGATGAAGGGCTGGTTCGACCGCGTGCTGGCCTATGGCGACGCCTATACGAGCAAGAAGCGCTTCGAGCACGGCCGCTTTGTCGGCAAGCGCGCGATGCTGTCGGTCACCGTCGGCACCTCGCGCGCCACCTACGCGCATGACGGGCGCAGCGGCGATATCGATTTGATGCTGTGGCCGGTGAATTTCTCGCTCGCCTATGTCGGCTTCGAAGTGCTGGAGCCGTTCATCGCCTAGGGCGTCGAAGCCGGCCTGCGCTATTCCGATCCGGCGGAGATCGAGGCGCGGTTGAAAACAGTTGTCGCCGACTTCCGCGCCGCGCTGCCAAGCCACCACGAGCGCGCGACGATCCCGTTCAACCGCATGGAAGATTGGGGCGCGGATGGGCGCATCAAGCCCGGCGCGCCGGTGCATTCGGCATTCGTGCGGCGAAAACGAGTGCTCGAGTTGGAATGACCACTGCCGTCTTTGCGAGCAAAGACGAGCAGCGGTTCGGGAAAGCAATGCGACTCTCTCATCGCACCATCACAGCCTCGCCCAGCGATACATAAAGCTCCCGCGCTTCCGCCGCGGGGCCGCGCCGCACCCCGAGCGCCTCGACCCGCACTGATAATTGCCGCGCGCCGCGCGCGATCCGCAAAATATCGCCGCGGCGAACATTGTGGCTGGGCTTGTCGAGTTTGATTTCCAGTCCGTTGCGCGACAGGCGGACATGGCCCTCGGCCACCGAGCGCGTGGCAAGGCCGCGGGTTTTGTAAAAGCGCGCCCGCCACAGCCAGACATCGATCCGGCAGTTTTCGGACTTCTCGCTCAAGCAGGGGCGCTCATGCAGCGGCGCGGCGGCGCGCCTTGTTGCGGCGTTTGCGCCGGGCGGGTGGAGGCTGAACAGCGAGGGTCGCCAATGCGGCGAAGGGCGATGCCACCAGGCCGGCGAGAATATCCGGTTTCGCTTGCACGCGACGACGCCAGAGTCCTGCTTCACTGTTGTCGCGTTTCTTGATGCGCGCAAATCCCAACGCGCGCAGGATGCGCTCGGCCTGGCTCGATTGCCAACCCAGATTGGCCAGAAGCTCTGGCGTCAGCCGCACTGCGCCCGCCCCTTGCGGCAGCGCCGCGCGCGCCAAAGCATCGAGCCGCTCGAGCGCGTCGACCGCGACAGCGAAAGCGCCAACCGCGCGCAGCCCGCGCAGCGCCAGCGCTTCTGTCCGCGGCGGCGGCTCAGGCAATGGCGCGAGCGCGTCGGCAGCAGGCCGCCATTTCGGCGCGGCGAGATTGGCGAAGGCGGCGCTGATGCCTTGCGCCTCAGGCGTCAGCAGTGCCGGGAGATAGACACTGAAAGCGCCAAAGCGCGCGCCCAGCGCCCGCAATGCCCGGCGCTCGTTTTGGCTCAGCGCGCGAACCTGCGCCTCGACCTCGCGCCGATCCAGCACGCCAAACTGTTCGACAAGCTGATAGGCGATGCCGCGCGCTAGCCCCTTCAACCGTCCGTCGGCGACTGCGGCCTTGAGCTGCTTTAATACAGACAGGCGACGGCTTGCGTCCGCGGCGACAAACGCCTCCAGCCGCCGCGTCGCGCGCTCGCGCGTCGGCGGCGCGCCAAACTCGCCAAGGAGCCGCACGCGCGGCGAGAACGGCCCGCCGCCGGTGAGTTCGCCCGAGGCATGACCACGCCATAATACGGCGCCGTCGGGCTCCAGCGTGAAGGCTTCGTCGCCCTCGCTCGCAAGTTCGCCAAGGCGCCGCGCGATTTCGGGCGCCACCGCCCGGTCCACCGCGCCGCGCAACACGCGATTCTCCAGCGCCGACTCGCCGCGCGCCGGATCGAAGCTGATGCCGGCGAGCTTGCCGACGAAGTGACCCTCGACCGTCACCGCGCCATCGGCGCCGATGCCGCCGAGAATCGGGCCGTCGCCTTCGCGCAGGCTGCGCAGCAAGGTGCTCGTGCGCCGGTCGACAAAGCGCTGCATCAGGCATTGGTGCAGCGTGTCCGACAGCCTGTCTTCCAGCGCGCGCGTGCGACCCTGCCAGGCCGGCGGATCGGCGAGCCAGTCGCTGCGGTTGGCGACATAGGCGAGCGTGCGCACGCGCGCGAGGCGCGCCGACAACGCGTCGATATCGCCATCGGTGCGATCGAGGCTGGCGAACTGATTTTGCGCCCAGTCGTCGGGCAGGCGGCGATCGCGTTGCGTGAGGTGTTCGAACATCGCGCCGACAAGACGCGTGTGCTCGTCCTGCGTGCTCTTGCGAAAGTCCGGGGTCTGACAAACGTCCCACAGCCGGATCAGATTGGCGCGATCGCGGCAGCGGCGGAGCACAGTTTCATCGAGCGAAAGCTGGCGCAGCGTCGTCTCGTCCTGGCTCTCATCCGAGAGCTTCAATCCAGACATCGGCGGCGGCGCGGTGAGCGAGCGCATCAAGTCCTGCAACGAACCGAAATTCAGTTTCGCATTACGCCATTCCGCCGCCGCGACCGGCTCGAACGTGTGGTTCTCCACCGCCGCGACGACATGCGGATCCATTTCGCGCGATTCGCCGGTGACGCCGAAGGTGCCGTCCTTGCGGTAGCGCCCGGCGCGCCCGGCGATCTGGCCGATTTCCTGCGCGTGCAGCCAGCGCGTGCGCCGTCCGTCGAATTTTCGCGAAGCCGCGAACGCCACATGATCGACGTCCATGTTGAGGCCCATGCCGATGGCGTCGGTGGCGACAAGAAAATCGACTTCGCCGGACTGGAACAATTCGACCTGCGCGTTGCGCGTGCGCGGGCTGAGCGAGCCCATCACCACCGCCGCGCCGCCGCGCTGACGGCGGATGAGTTCAGCAATGGCGTAGACGGCCTCGGCGGAGAACGCGACGATGGCGCTACGCCGCGGCAAGCGCGTCAGCTTCTTCTGGCCGTCATAGACAAGCTGCGAGAAGCGCTCGCGTGATTGGATTTCGGCGTTCGGGCAAAGACGGCGGATCAACGGCGCCACAGTCGCCGCGCCCAGCAGCATTGTCTCCGATTTGCCGCGCGCATGCAGCAGGCGGTGGGTGAACACATGGCCGCGCTCGGGATCGGCGCAGAGCTGGATTTCATCGACGGCGAGGAACTCGACCTCGCGATCAAGCGGCATCGCCTCGACTGTGCAGACGAAATAGCGCGGCTGCGGCGGGATTATTTTTTCTTCACCGGTAATAAGCGCCACGTTGCGGGCGCCGCGCGCCTTGACGATGCGTTCGTAAATCTCGCGCGCCAGCAGCCGCAACGGCAGACCGATCATGCCCGAGGAAAACCCGAGCATGCGCTCCACCGCCAGATGCGTCTTGCCGGTGTTGGTCGGACCGAGGACGGCGATCAAGCGCGAGTGGGCGGGTCCGGCTGGGTGGTCGCTCATGGAGGTAAGGTGGGGGAGGAACGCGCGTTGCGCAAGCGGCACGGAAGGCTATCAAACTTTTTTCGTTCGCTTCACGCACAAGTAAATCGACTTGCCTGCGAGCTGAATAGCCATGATTAGCGGAAACCCCATTACGCCGACACTTTTCGAATGAATACCCAATATTACGATGATAAGTAACCTATTACCACCGGCGCAAACCACGCTCCGAGCACTCTCCTGGACCAAGCCTCCGGGGGCATAAGAAATACGAATCCGCGATCCAGGCAAATTTGCTTTGCGACAATATGAGCCGCAATCGCAACAATCATAATTGACGAAAGGAGGATCACGAAAGCGCCCTCATTGTGCATTTGTACTGGCCTTGATTTCGCAGCGCGCGTCGTCGCCCTTATTGCGCGAACGTATTGCACGAATCGATCTGGCCGCTCTTCAACCCCGTCGTCAGCCATTGCTGGCGCATCGCCGCCGAGCCGTGGGTAAAGCTGTCTGGCACCGCATAGCCCCGCGCCGCGGTTTGCAGCTTGTCGTCGCCGATCGCCGAGGCCGTCGTCATCGCCTTCTCGATATCGCCGGGATCGAGGACGCGATATTGCGCGTTGGCGTTGTAAGCCCAGACGCCGGCGAGGCAGTCGGCCATCAGTTCGACGCGCACCGACAGCGCGTTGGCCTGGGTGCGGCTGGCGTTTTGCTTGGCAGAATCGACCTTGTCGAGAATGCCCATCAAATCCTGCACGTGATGGCCGATCTCATGCGCGACGACATAGGCATAGGCGAAATCGCCGCCGCCGCCGTATTTCGATTGCATCTCATTGAAGAACGAAGTGTCGAGATAGACCTTCTTGTCGCTGGGGCAATAGAACGGCCCCATCGCCGATTGCGCCGTGCCGCAGCCCGAATCCGTCGCGCCGTTGAACAGCACCAGTTTGACGTTGACGTATTGGATGCCCTTTTGCGCCGGGAGAACCTGCGCCCACACGGCTTCCGTGCCGCCGAGGATCTTGGCGAGGAAATGCGCGGTTTGGTCGTTGGCGGGAACCGCCTGCCCCGAAGGCGAACTTTGCATCGGCGCGGACGCCGTGCTGACGCCGTTGCCAGCGCCCGTGACGATCTGGGCGCCGCTCATCAAAACCTGCGGATTGATACCGGTGAAATAGCTGATGACGAAAATGATGACGATCGCGCCGATGCCAAGGCCGCCGGTGCCCGCGCCGAGCGAAAATCCGCTGCCGCCCGATTGGCCGCGACGATCCTCGACGTTGGTCGATTCCGGCAGGTTTTCGAATTCCATGATCGCCCCTGAAAAATACTGTTTTGATGCAATGAACCGGAAACGAGCCTAGCAGGGACGGCGCGGCGTGAGTAGAGGGCCCGCCCCTGGCCGGAGCAACCCAGGGGAAAGGATTCGTTAACGCGAGGGCGATAACACTGCGCGATTGTTCGATCCGGAATCCGGGATCCATGACCGCCACACATGCCGCCAGCGCCGCGACGCCGCCAGAACCGCGCTGGGCCGAAGAACCCTATCCCGACTATGTCGCGCAAGTGAACCGCTCGATCGCTTTCTCGGGTGTCGAACAGAGCTTTTTCACGCGCGGCAAGGCGCGCCGGATGCTGGACTTGCTGCGCCGGCGCGGCGAGGATCCCGGCCGCATGCGCCTCCTCGACATCGGCTGCGGCGTCGGCCTCATCCACCCGCACATCGCGCCTTCGTTCGGCGAAGCCATCGGCGTCGATGTCGCGGTGGACGCCCTCGAAGCGGCGCGCGGCGCCAATCCCAATGTCCAATACCAGAGCTACGACGGGCGCCGCCTGCCCGCCGAGGACAATTCGTTCGACGCGGCGGCGACGATTTGCGTGATGCATCACGTCTCCCCGCCGCAATGGTTAGCTTTCGCCGCCGACGCCTGGCGCGTGTTGCGGCCGGGTGGGCTGTTTATGGTTTTCGAACATAATCCGTGGAATCCGCTGACAAGGCTGGCGGTGGCGCGTTGTCCGTTCGATTTCGACGCGGTGTTGCTGAGCCCGCCCCGACTGGCGAAGCTGCTGCGCGAAGCTGGATTCCAGGACGTCGCCTGCGAATTCATGTTCTTCACGCCATTTTCCAATCCGCTGGTCGCCAAAATTGAAGACCGGTTGCGCTGGTGCCCGGCGGGCGCGCAATACGTCGCCGTGGGCCGCAAACCCGGCTGATTGCGCTGCGGCGTTTACGCCTTTCTTAAGCCTTTGCGCGCTATCGTGAGCGCTTCGCTTGCAGGCGCACCGCTGTCATGAACCCGGTCTATTCGCTCGTCATCCCCATCTACAATGAAGAGGCGGTGCTGCCGGTGCTGCTGCGCCGTCTCGACGCGCTGCTCGATCAACTCGACGGGCCGGCGGAAGCAATATTTGTCGACGACGGTTCGCGCGATTCAGGCCCGATCGTGCTCGAGGCCAAGGCCCGCGCCGACAAGCGCTACCGGTTTATCAAATTATCGCGCAACTTCGGCCACCAGATCGCCATCACCACCGGGATGGATCGCGCCAGCGGCGACGCCGTCATCGTCATGGACGCCGATTTGCAGGACCCGCCCGAAGTCGTGCTGGAAATGGCGGCCAAGTGGAAAGAGGGCTATCAGGTCGTCTACGCCGAGCGGCTGTCGCGCGACGGCGAGAGCCGATTCAAGCGCCTGACCGCCGATCTGTTCTATCGCTTTATCGGCAAGCTCTCGGATGTCGAGATACCGCGCAATGTCGGCGACTTCCGCCTTGTCGATCGCAAGGTGGTCGATTGTTTCCGCGCCATGCCGGAGCGCGACCGTTTTGTGCGCGGCATGTTCGCGTGGCTTGGGTTCAGTCAGACGGTGGTGAAGTTCCACCGGCCGCCGCGCGCGGCCGGCGAGACAAAATATTCGCTGACGAAAATGATCCGGCTCGCGCTCAACGGCGTGATCTCGTTTTCCGACGCGCCGCTGCGGTTGGCGCTGTGGGCGGGCATGGCGGTGTCAATTCTGGCGATGGCATACGGATGCTGGGTGCTTGCGATGTGGGCGATCAGCGCAACGCTCGCGCCAGGCTGGACCTCGACCATCATCGTCACCGCGTTCCTCTGCGGCGCCAACATGATGATGACCGGCATCATGGGCCTCTATGTCGGCAGGATCCACACCGAGGTGAAAGCGCGCCCGCTCTATGTCGTCGATCGCGCGGTGGGATTTCCCGAGATGGCGCAGCTCGAGGTAAACTCTCCAATAGTCAAGCGTCAATTGCCGAAGGCGCAGCAACAATGATCGCAAGGAGCGCCCGATTGTTCGAGCTTGCGCGCTTTGGCTTTGTCGGCGCCGCGTCCACCGGGCTTTATGGCGCGCTCAGTTTCGCGCTGCTGGCGATTGGCTTCGCGCCGACAGCGGCGTCGGCGATGGCGTATGTCACATCGGGCGCATTGTCCTATTGGGGCCACAAGCATTTCACGTTCGACTCGGGCGGCGCGCATGGCCGGGAGGCGCCGCGCTTCGCCCTCGCAAACGTGATGGGCTTCGCTCTAGCGGTGATCGCCCCAGGCGTCGCAACGCGCGTCTTTCACATTGGCGCCGCTTGGGCGATTCTGTTCACCTGCGTCGCTGTGCCAGCGATCAGCTATGTCGCGATGAGACGTCTGGTGTTCACGAGCAAGCAGACCGGCGTTCGCGCGACCCCGCGGGAAGCGATCTGACGGGCGATCGGGATGGAGTTGTTTGTGTCGTCGATCGCCGCGCCCAGCCTCACGGGATATTCCGGGATATTTTCAACGCGCGCCATGAGGCTTGCCGCGCCGGCCGTCGTCATCACGTTGCTGAGCGTCCTGCTGCAGGTTCATCTTCGTACCGGCGACGATGTATCCTGGCTTATCACCGCGAGCGAGAAAGCGCTGGCGGGGCAGATTCCCTATGTCGATTTCTTTGAACCCAATCCTCCCGCATCCTTGATGCTCTACGTGCCGTCGGTTTTCCTGGCGCATCTCCTCGGCGTGGCGCCGGAATTCATGGTCTCGTTTGTCGGCTTCGCGGCGATCTTCGGCTCCCTCGCTTTGTGCGCGACGATTCTGGCCCGCGCCAATCTTCTCGACGATATCGGGATGCTTGGCGGCGCGATCGCGCTGGCGACGCTGATGTTGCTGCCCGGACACGCTTTCGACGAGCGCGACCATCTCGCCGCCATCGCGGGACTGCCGTTTTTCGCGCTGCTCGCGGCGGGCGCGACCAGAACGTCGATTGCGTGGCCGTTGATCGTCGCCGCGGGAATTGGCGCGGGCGCAATGGCCTCGATCAAGCCTCCCTATGCGCTCGCGGCAATCGCGCCGCTGCCGTATCTGGCGTGGCGGATCGGATGGCGACCGCTGTTTGGCTTTTACGAATATTATGTCGCCGCCGCGATAGGGCTTCTCTATATCGCCGTCACCATCGTTGTGTTTCCGGGCTTCGCCGCCAACATGCTGCCGATGGTGATGGCAATCTATGTTCCGGTGCGCGAATCGCCTTTGCATCTGATGTTCGATCTCGGGCCGACGCTTTGGTACACTTTATTTGCGTGTGTCTTGTTGATGGCGCGCAGGCGCGCGCTGGAGCCCGCCATCGCGATTCCCCTGCTCGCCTCGCTTGGCGCTTTGGCGTCTTACTTCATTCAGGCCAAGGGCTGGTCCTACCAACTGTTCCCCGCGCTGGCGTTTCTGCTCATCGCGATGGGCAATGCGCTGGGAGAGCGCAAGCGCGACGTCAGGCTGATCATCGCCAGCGCGGCCGGCTGCGTATGTACGGCGGCGGTCACCATTGCGCTGGCCCGCGCGCCGTTGTTTCTGTTGGCGGGCTCGACGATTGTTTTCGCGCTGCTGTTCAGCCGCGCGCAACGCCGCTGGCCGGAAGCCGCGCCACGCGCTAATAGCTTGCCGATTGCTGAATTGCTTGCGGCAAGCGCGTTCGGCATCGCCTTCGCAATGTTCTATTTCGAAGGACTGCCGCAGCCCGTTCTTGAGCGCGCGTTGGCGCGGCTGGGCCCGCACCCCACGGTGCTGGCGATCTCGGAAAGTCTCGCGCTCGGCCATCCCTTGACGCGCGAGGCCGGCGGCGTGTGGGTCCAGAGCGTCCCCAGTCTCTGGGTGACGGGCGCCGCGCTCGGACTCATCAAGAGGAGCGGCGATGATCCCGAGCTGAAGCGCAAGCTGGAGCCGTTCATCCAATGGGATCACGACCGACTGGTCGCGGATATCAAACGCACCAAGCCCGACGCGATCCTTGTCGGCAAGATCGGGACGAGGCTTTACGACCAGCTTTGGTTCGATCCCGAAATCATGGAGGCGCGCGCCAACTATCAATTTTACGCTGCGAACGACGATCCAGAATGGCCGGCGGCTCTCTATGTTCGCAAGGATCTGATCGGCCTGCGTTCAAGCCTCGACGCCGACGCGGCGAGTCCGCCCAAACCTTAAAGGCGTCCTCGCGCGCAATCGACCTCAATCGACTCAGTAACGATAGTGATCCGGCTTGAACGGGCCCTGCTGAGCGATGCCGAGATAGGTCGACTGCTGGTCGGTCAGCTTAGTCAACTTTACGCCGATCTTGCTGAGGTGCAGCGCCGCGACCTTCTCGTCGAGGTGCTTGGGCAGCGTGTAAACCTGCTTCTGATAATGGCCCGGCTTGGTCCAGAGTTCGACCTGCGCCAGCGTCTGGTTGGTGAACGAAGCCGACATCACGAAGGACGGATGGCCGGTGGCGTTGCCGAGATTGACGAGGCGGCCTTCCG
The DNA here is from genome assembly GCA_043739325.1 of Methylocapsa sp. Classification (GTDB taxonomy): domain Bacteria; phylum Pseudomonadota; class Alphaproteobacteria; order Rhizobiales; family Beijerinckiaceae; genus Roseiarcus. The sequence continues at coordinate 17,555 of JAYUFK010000332.1, forward strand.
ACAACAGCAGCAGCTTCTTGCCGTCGGGGAATTCGATTTCGTCGACCTGCGGCTTGATGTTGTTCCACTTGTAATTGCGCAGCGAGGAGACCTGAATCTCCGAATCGAAATGGCCGATGTTGCAGACGATGGCGCGGTCATGCATTGCGCGCATGTGGTCGAGCGTGATGACATCGACATTGCCGGTTGCGGTGACGAAAATGTCGGCGCGCGGCGCGGCTTCCTCCATGGTGAGGACTTCATAGCCTTCCATCGCCGCCTGTAACGCGCAGATCGGATCGACTTCCGACACCATGACGCGGCAGCCGGAGTTGCGCAGCGAAGCGGCGGAGCCCTTGCCGACGTCGCCAAAGCCCGCGACCATCGCGACCTTGCCGGACATCATGACGTCCGTGCCGCGGCGGATGCCGTCGACCAGGGATTCACGGCAGCCATAGAGATTGTCGAACTTCGATTTGGTGACGCTGTCGTTGACGTTGATCGCCGGCCACAACAGCTTGCCTTCCTTCGCCATGTTATAGAGACGATGAACGCCGGTCGTGGTTTCCTCGGTGACGCCCTTGATCGCTTTGGCGTTGGCGGCGTAGAAGCCCGGATGCGTCTTGAGACGCTTCTTGATCGCGGCGAAGAGGACTTCCTCTTCCTCATTTGTCGCCTTTTCGAGGAAGCCGACATCGCCCTGCTCGGCGCGCAGACCCAGATGGACGAGCATGGTCGCATCGCCGCCGTCATCGAGGATCATGTTGGGCTGACCGCCGTCGCTCCACTCGAAAATCCGGTGGGTGTAATCCCAATAGTCGGTGAGGCTCTCACCCTTGATCGCGAACACCGGCGTTCCAACGGCGGCGATCGCCGCGGCGGCGTGATCCTGCGTCGAATAGATGTTGCACGAAGCCCAGCGCACGTCCGCGCCAAGGGATTTGAGCGTCTCGATCAGCACGGCGGTCTGGATCGTCATGTGCAGCGAGCCGGCGATGCGCGCTCCCTTGAGCGGCTGCGAGTGCGCGTATTCGGCGCGGGTCGCCATCAGGCCAGGCATTTCCGTTTCGGCGATGGCGATTTCCTTGCGGCCCCAGGCGGCAAGAGCGATGTCGGCGATAGCGAAATTCTTGGGATTGAGCGTCATATGTGAGCCAGCCTTCGGTTGAGCTGACGCACTGATACCAAGACTCGCGAGATAACGCAATAAAGATATAAGCAAATCTTTATATGGCGCCATCAAAGGCAGATGATCGCGCATCAGAACATTGTTAACCGCGCCGCTGATTCATTTGTTTTCGGGGAGGACGCGTAAGCTTGGAACCCCCTTGCGTATGGTATAAGCGATACTTGCAAGCAAGAAACGCGCCGCGCATTTGCGGCCGCGCGCCGCGTGGGCGACAGTAGCGTCGGCGTTGGCGTTCAACAGAAGTCGGGTATGTAACAATCGATGGCGCTGTCAGCCAAACTCGTGATGCGTCAAGGCCAGGCGATGGTGATGACGCCGCAATTGTTGCAGGCGATCAAGCTATTGCAATTGCCCAACTTCGAGCTGGCGAGCTTCATCGAGAACGAGCTGGAGCGCAACCCGCTGCTGGATCGGGCGGAGGATTCGACTGCCGCGTCAACCCTCGATGAACCGGCAAGCGATTTCGACGCGGCCACGCCGGACGGGCAAACAGACTGGGCCTCGCAAGAACTCGAGACTGACGCCGGGGCGCTCGCCCAGAATTTGGGCACCGAAATCGACAACGCGTTCGAACCGGACCGCGCTGCGACGCCGGCGGAGAAAACCGCCCCGGCCGACGGGTTGGGCCTTTCGGCGACTTCGTGGAACGGTTCGGCGAGTTCTGGCGATGACGGGTTCTCGCCCGATCTTGAAGCCTATGTCGCCGCGAACATCAGCCTTGGCGAGTTTCTCGAGCGCCAGGCGGCGATCATTCTCCCCGACCCCGTTGACATGATGATCGCCCGCGCGCTGATCGATGGCCTCGACGCCGCCGGCTATCTCGCCGCGCCCGCGACCGAGATCGCCGATCGGCTCGGCGCGACGCTGGCGCAAGTCGAGAGTGTTCTCGCCCGCCTGCAAACGCTTGAGCCTACCGGCGTCTTCGCCCGCAATCTGCACGAATGTCTCGCCCTGCAATTGATCGAGCGCGATCGCTTCGATCCCGCGATGCAGGCGCTTGTCGCCAATCTGCCGCTGCTGGCCAAGCGCGATTTCGCCCAGTTGCGCCGGCTGTGCGGCGTCGATGAAGAGGACCTCGTTGACATGATCGGCGAGATCAAACGACTGGAGCCCAAACCGGGGCGCGCTTTCGATTCGCCGATCGAACAATTGGCGATCGCCGACGTTTTCGTCACTCAGGCGCACGACAATTCCTGGCGCATCGAACTCAACAGCGAGGCGTTGCCGCGCGTGCTCGTCAACGAGACCTACGCGCATACGATCAAGCGCGGCGCCTCCAGCGACGCCGACAAGCAATTCATCGCCACCAATTTGCAAAGCGCCAACTGGCTGACCAAGAGCCTTGAACAGCGCGCCCGAACGATTCTCAAGGTCTGTTCGGAAATTGTGCGCCGTCAGGACTCTTTCCTCATCAAGGGCGTTTCAGGCCTGCGCCCGCTCAATCTGAAAACCGTCGCCGATGCGATCGGGATGCACGAGTCCACGGTCTCGCGCGCCACATCCAACAAGTATATGCGGACGCCGCGCGGCCTGTTCGAGATGAAGTATTTCTTCACCACCTCGATCGCGTCAAACGGCGCTGGCGAGGCGCATTCGGCTGAATCCGTGCGTTTCAAAATTAGACAGATGATCGATTCTGAAGATCCTGCGGAGGTTCTTTCCGACGACATCATCGTGGCGAAGTTGAAGAAGGCCGACATCCTTGTCGCCCGTCGCACCGTCGCCAAATACCGCGATAGCCTTCGAATCCCGTCCTCCGTCGACCGGCGCCGCCAGAAAATGTCGGCGCCGACCGGTCGCGACGGACTTTGACCGATAATAAATATATGATTTTACTAACCTATCCCGATTCATCACCGGTCTTTTTGATTGTCAAGATTGACATGGACGCGCGACGCTCCTAACGCTGACACGGATAAAAGGCGCGGCCGAACGCACAGGTATTTTCAGTCGTGGCGGGTTGCTCACGCGTGATGGAAATGCGGCCATTGCAGGTTTAGGCGAAAGCCGGCGCGCAGGCGCCGGAAAAGTTCGGCCGAGCCATGTGGAAAGGCGTTGCGATCGATGACGGTAAGGGTTTCTGGAAAAAATATCGCTATTGGCGAGTCCCTCCGCACTCATGTCCTTGAAAAAGTCGAGACGGTCATAGGCAGGTATTTCGACGGCCGGGTCACCGGCCACGTCGTTATCTGTCCGGAAGGCTCGGGTTTTCGCGCCGACTGCTCGCTGCATCTGAGTTCTGGCATGAATCTCCAGGCCGAGGGCAAGGCGCAGGAAGTTTACGCCAGCTTCGAACAAGCCGCGGACAAGATCGAGCGGCGGTTGCGCCGCTACAAGACGCGCCTAAAGCAGCACCATGGCGCAGGCGAACCGAATGGCAAACAGGTCGACGAGGCCAGCGCCGTGGTCGCCAACTATATGATTGAGCCGCCGGACGAGCACGCCGAGGAAATCGAGGATTTCAGCCCGGTAATCGTCGCCGAGGGCTCTGCCCGCTTGAAAAACCTCTCCGTAGCGTCGGCTGTCGCCGAGCTGGATCTTACCGGCGCGCCGGTGGTGGTTTTCAAGCACGCCGGCAGCGCCCGGCTGAATGTCGTCTATCGCCGCCGCGATGGCGCAATCGGCTGGCTCGATCCGCAATAGGCGCGGCGCGGAAATTGCGTGCGCTGGAATCGCGTATGAAAGTCCCCGAAATCTGAAGGACGATGCAACGCCAAGCGCTTTTGTGGCGTTTGATGAATGGACCTCAGAGACCTCCATGCCCCTGAACGATCTCCTCTCCCCCGGTTCGGTTATTTCCTCCCTGCGGGTCAACAGCAAGAAGCAAGCGCTGCAAGAACTGAGCGAGCGCGCCGCGCTGGTTTCCGGCCTTGGCGCGCGAGAAATCTTCGATTCCCTTCTACAGCGCGAGCGGCTGGGCTCGACTGGCGTTGGCGACGGCGTCGCGATCCCGCATGGCAAGCTGGCGAAATGCGGGCGCATCTTCGGCATTTTCGCCCGGCTCGAGCGTCCGATCGATTTCGAAGCGCTCGACGGCATGCCGGTCGACCTGATCTTCCTGCTGATCGCGCCCGAGAACGCCGGCGCCGACCACCTGAAGGCCCTGGCGCTGATCGCCCGCGCCCTGCGTAATTCGTCGCTGGCGGCGCAGATCCGCGCGACACGCGACGCTTCGGCGATTTATTCACTTCTGACGATGACGCCAACTTCCAACGCGGCCTGATCGACTGGGGACTTCGATTATGAAAGCGCGCGTCATCGTCACATTGAAGAACGGCATCCTCGATCCGCAGGGCAAGGCGATCGAAGGCGCGCTCAAATCGCTCGGCGTCGGCAATGTCGGCGCGGTCCGTCAGGGCAAGGTGTTCGACGTTGAGATCGAGGCAGCCGACGCGGCGCAGGCGAAGGCGCAACTGGCGCAGGCCTGCGAGAAACTGCTCGCCAACACGATCGTCGAAAACTACGTCGTCGAGATCGTCTGACCGATGCGCAGCGCCGTCATCCTGTTTCCCGGCTCAAATCGCGAGGGCGACGCGGCGCGCGCCATCGAGCAGGCGAGCGGCGTCCGCCCATCGATCGTCTGGCACGACGATAGCGAATTGCCTGCCGGAACCGATCTCGTGGTTCTGCCCGGCGGCTTTTCCTACGGCGACTATCTGCGCTGCGGCGCGATTGCCGCCCGCGCCCGCATCATGGACAGTGTGCGCGCCCATGCGGCGCGCGGCGGTCTGGTGCTGGGGATCTGCAATGGCTTTCAGATTCTCTGCGAGAGCGGCTTGTTGCCCGGCGTGCTGATGCGCAACGCCAACCAACGCTTCGTCTGCAAGATGCAGCATTTGCGCGTCGAGAATAATGCCACGGCGTTTTCGCGCCCCTACGCCAGAGGCCAGGTCATTAAGGTGGCGATCGCCCATGGCGAGGGCAATTACGAAGCCGACAGTCGGACGATCGCCGAACTCGAACAGTCCGGACGCGTTGCGTTTCGCTACTGCGACAGGCACGGGCGGGTGGGCGGCGACGCCAATCCAAACGGCTCAACCAATGACATCGCCGGCGTCTACAGCGCCGGCTTCAACGTGCTCGGGCTGATGCCGCATCCCGAAAATCTCATCGATCCCCTCGTCGGCGGCATTGACGGACGCGGGCTTTTTGCAGGACTGGCGGCTGCCTGATTTTTTTCGGCCCGTAACACCCTGTTGTTGATGCTTTTCAATCCCGTTTTTACTTTAGCTGCGGTACAATATGGAATGGCTGATTCCCTGGACCGACTGTACGCTTCGGTAATGACGGCGCGAAACCGCGATCCCGCGCTTTCGCGGACGTCTAAGTTGTTTCGCGACGGCGTGCAGAAAATGGCGAAGAAGCTTGTCGAGGAGGCGATCGAGGTCGGCCTCGACGCCGTCCAGATGAACCGCGAGTCCGTCATCCTCGAAAGCGCCGATGTCCTCTATCACCTCGCGGTGATCTGGGCCGAGTGCGGCATTGCGCCGGAAGACGTGATGGGCGAACTTGACCGGCGCGAGCGCATTTATGGCATCGCCGAGAAGCTGCCCAAGCAGGCGAGCGCCGCCCAGGGCCGCCGCCTCGCGCCCTACCGGCCCCGGCGCAAAGCCGTTTAGGCGATTGTCAGAAGCGCCGCCGGCGCGACGCGGCGCGACGAAATCTCGTGATAAAGCGCGACATACCGCTGAGCCGAGCAGCTCCAGTCGTATTTGAGCGCCATCGCGGCGCGCCGCATCTCGTTCAAGCGCTTGGCTGACCCGTATGTCTCGAAGGCCAGCCCGATCGTCCCGACATAGGCGTCGAGATCGGACGCGTCGAACAACAAGCCGGTCCGACCGTGATCGATCGTCTCGACAAGCCCGCCGGTGCGGCTGGCGATGGGGATCGCGCCAAAGCGCTGGGCATACATCTGGCTGAGGCCGCAAGGTTCGAAGCGCGAGGGCATCAGGATGAAATCGCTCGCCGCGATGATGGCGCGGGCTTCCTCGGCGGCAAAGCCGATGCGCACGCCGACCGCGTCGGAAAAGCGCGCGGCCAGATCGAGGAATGCTTGCTCGTAGCGCGCTTCGCCGCGTCCGGTGACGACCAGTTGGCCGCCGAGCTCGACAATCACTTTCGCCGCCTCCAGCGTCAGATCGACGCCCTTCTGGTGCACCAGCCGCGAAACCACGGAGAACAGCGGCGCGCGCGACATGCTGAGACCAAACGCGCCGCGCACGTAATCGGCGTAGCGGCCTTTCCAGCGCGCATGGTCGTATAGGTAAGGGCAGCGCCGATCTTGCCGCGGGTCCCAGGATTCGTCGATGCCGTTCAGAATGCCGCTGAGCTGGCCCTGCTGCGCCCGCTCGAGCAACACGCCTTCAAGCCCGCAACCAAACTCCGGGCGGGTGATTTCGTCGGCATAGGCGGCGCTGACCGTGTTTAGGTGCGAGGCATAGTTCATGCCGGCCTTGAGGAACGAGATTTTGCCAAAATATTCGACGCCCTGCATGGCGAAGGCCTCGCCCGGGATTGCCAGCGCCGGCATGCGATGCGGCTCGAACAAGCCCTGATGCGCGAGATTATGGACGGTCAGCAAGGTCGGTACGGACGAACTCGCCCAGGCGAGATATCCCGCGGCAAGCGCGGTCTGCCAGTCGTTGAGGTGCAGGCTTTCTGGCTGCCAGCCGACGTGATTTGCAATCGCCAGTTGCGCCGCCGCGAGACTTAGAGCCTGACTCGAAATTCATGCCGCAGGCATTTTTAGTGAAATCGGCCCACAGCGTCGGCCCGAAATTGCTCAAACTGACCCGATCGTGGC
>JAYUFK010000333.1:0-9219 GCA_043739325.1 Methylocapsa sp.
TGCTCAAACTGACCCGATCGTGGCCCCTGAAAAGTCCCTTTTGGACGATTTTGAAAAAGCGATCTGTCGCATGCTAGAATTTCAGGTCAGGCTCTAAGAAGTTCCGCTTGAAATCCATGCTCAATAAGAGTCTGGGTGACACCCCGTTCGATCTCATAGAGGTTTTCAATTGCGCCGGTCTCAATCGCCCATTCGCGACTCAGCTTTTCGGTAAAGTCAGAGAGTTGCCTTGTACCTTTAAGACGGGCCCTCTGATCAGTCCAAATGGCTTTGATGCCCGGTATTTCCGATGCGCTTAGCGTCTGGACCTCGGCGTCAATATCCGTGATGCCCGTCGCAGGGTCCCAAATCAATTGAATCTTTGAGTCATCCATATTTGACAAAGTACATCAGTTCTCGTTTGCGCAAAAGCCAAGGCCAACTTTAGAAGTTTTTTCTGCTTCGCGAATCTTACCCCTCCAGCCAGCGCAAATCCTCCGGCGTCAGCTTGATATCGAACGCCTCAATCGAATCATCCAGCTCGCCGAGCGTCCTTGGTCCGATTAGCGGGATCGACGGAAACGGCTGCGCCAGCACATAGGCGAGCGCGACATGGATAGGGCTCTTGCCCAGACGTTTGGCGAGTCCGATCGCGCGTTCGCGTCGTTTGAAATTTTTCTCGGAATACCAGACGCGCACGAGTTCGGCGTCGTCGCGCTTGTCGCGGCCGGCGCGCTCCGTGAAGAAGCCACGCCCTTGGCTCGACCACGAAAAGTTCGGCATCTGACGTTGCGTCAGCCACGCCTTCCACTCCGCGTCGGACGCGGCGACGCAGCCGGTCCAGATCGGGTCAAGCATTTCGGCCAGCGCGAAATTGTTCGACAGCGCGCCAGGCCGCTGCTTGCCGGTTCGCCTGGCGTAGGCGATCGCCTCGTCCATGCGCGCCCGCGTCCAGTTGGAGCCGCCGAATGGCCCGCGGATTCGCCCCGCCTTCACTTGCGCGTCCATCGCGTCGACAAATTCGCCCACCGGCACATCGAGATTATCGCGATGCATGAAGTAGATGTCGACATGATCGGTCTTCAGCCGCGCGAGCGATTGGTCGAGCTGTTTTGCGATCATGTCGGGATAGCAAAGCGGCGTGTGCGCGCCCTTGCCGATAATCAGCGCCTCCTTGCGCACGCCACGATTTTCCAGCCATTCGCCGAGCAGCCGCTCGGTGTACCCGGCGCCATAGACATACGCTGTGTCGAATATGTTGCCGCCTTTTTCCCAGAAGGCGTCGAGCAGAATCGATCCCGAGGAGAACGTTCGAAAATCCTCGAACCCGAGCGCAACGATTGACGCCGGCTTCGCGAGGCCCGGAATGGCGCGCTTGGCGATCTCCGCGCTACTCGCGCCGAGCGGACGGCCCGAGATCGTCAACCTGCGGCGCGGCGCTTTTTCGATCTCGTATTCGAGACCCACGGCGGCGCGCCATTTGTCCTGAACGCGCAAGTTGCCAAGGCTGTCCGCCCAGCTCATGCCGGGCCACGAGAATTTCAGCTTGCCCGCCCGGATCGCTTCGCCGACGGCGTCGACCTCGAACGCATAAAGCCATCCCGGCTCGTTCACTTCGACTGTTTTCGCAGAGCCGTCGCTTGCAATGATTTCGATCTTGCCGACACCGCCCTCGCGGCCGCCGGCAAACCAGAAATCCTTCACTTCGATGCGGCCTGTCGTACCGAGGATGCGCAACACATTGTCCTGCGCGAGGGAAACCGAACACGAGACTTCGGCGATGATGCCGTTGGCGAAACCCAGCACCGCCGAGGCCCATTCGTCGCTCCCCTCGGCGCCCAGATGCGCGGCGCCGGCGACGGTTACAGGCTCAAGAAACGGCTGGCCAGCCGCGGCGCCGGCGATCAGCCGCGCCATCGAAACCGGGTAGCCGCCAACATCGAGAATGCCGCCGCCAGCAAGATCGTTGGCGTACAGCCGATGCTCCCTGGTGAATTTCGGCATGGCGAAGCCAAAGCTCGACTTGATCATCCGCACTTCGCCGATCGCGCCCGATTTGATCAGCTCGACAAGCCGCCGGGTTTGCGGATGCAGGCGGTACATGAACGCTTCGCCCATGAACACGCCAGCCTTGCGCGCGGCGTGAAACATCGCGTCGGCCTCGAACGCGGTGAGGCCGATCGGCTTTTCCACCAGCACATGCTTGCCGGCCTGCGCCGCCCAAATCGCCCATTGCGCGTGGAACGGATGCGGCGTCGCAATGTAGATCGCTTCGACTTCCCGGTCGCGCAGCAGCGCCTCATAACCATCGAGGATTCGCGCGCCGCCAAACGCCTCGGACAGCCCAGGCCTCGAGGGATCGCGCGTCGCGATCGCCGCGAGCGTGCCGGTGCGCGAATGCGCCACCCCGCCCGCGAAACTCCTGGCGATGCCGCCGGGACCCAAAATACCCCAGCAGACTTTTGACGACGGCATGGCGGCGCTTCCGACAGTTAACCTTTGTTAACCCTCACATTCTCGACGCCAGCTCGCAAGGGGCGCGACACGCGCCTTAAAGCGCCGGACCGGCGGTGACGGAGTGGGGCCGCCGGGACCGCTCGGGCATCCACAATTTTTACCACATTCATTCACCTTGACCGCGCTTTGTCAGTCGCTCGTTAAGATTTGTTAGCCATGATGACCCGTGAGTGCGGGTGCGCGTGCGTCGGGCGGTCATGAGTGAAGTAACTGCGCAAATGATCGAAAACGGGCGCTCCGGCGACCCGGGCGCGACCACGCGCCGGCGCAGGATGAACGCAAACATGCGTCACGCCCGGCTGAAACTGACCACCGACGATTTGGCCAATCATTCACCGCAGTTGATGCGGCTATTCGCCAACAGCAACAAGAACGCCATGCCGGCGATGGCGTTTCTGGCGATGACGATCGGCGCTACCGCGCTGATGTGGGTCTCGCCGGCCGCGGTGCTCACCTGGACCGCGTTTATCTGCGTTTCGCTGGCGATGCTGTATGGATTTTCGGTGATTTACCTCGCGCTACCGGCCGGCGAGGTCAACACGACAAGCTGGCGCCGCAAATTTGTCTTCGCCGAGAGCGTCAACGGTCTTGCCTGGGCGATGATGGTTCTGCTGCTGCTGAAATCGCATGACCCCACCGCCCGCACGTTTGTGCTCGTCGTGCTGCTGCTGATCGCATCCATGACAGCGATGGTCGCCTCGGCCATTCCCTATGCCGTCGCTGGCGGCCTGCTGCCCGTCACCATCGCCATCGTCTATGTCCTCGGCCCGACGGCGCGGCTGGATACGTTGACGCTGTCATTCCTTTGCGTCGGCGCGCTATGTTACTTCGTCGTTCTCGCCAATCGCCTGCACGCGACATCGATCGACAGCGTGATCTTTCGCGCCGAGAAGGACGCGCTGATCGCCGAACTGGAGCAGGCGAAGCTGAACTCAGACGAGGCGCGCCGTCGCGCCGAAAGCGCCAACACCGCCAAGTCGCGCTTCCTCGCAACAATGAGCCACGAGCTGCGCACGCCGCTGAACGCCATCCTCGGCTTTTCCGAGGTGATGCAGGCCGAATTGTTCGGACCGCATAGCGTCGCCGCCTACAAGGAATATTCGGTCGACATCCATTCGAGCGGCCAGCATCTGCTGATGCTGATCAACGAGATCCTCGATCTTTCGCGCGTCGAGGCGGGACGCTACGATCTCAAGGAAGAATCGATTTCGCTGCCTGGCATCGTCGAGGAATGCCGGCATTTGCTTTCGATGCGGGCGAAGAATCGCGGCATCACCATCAGCGAGGCGATCGAAGGGGAATTGCCACGCCTCTGGGCCGACGAGCGCGCGGTGCGGCAGGTGACGCTCAACCTTCTCAGCAACGCCATCAAGTTCACGCCGCGGGGCGGCTCCATCGTCATCAAGGTCGGCTGGACCAGCGCCGGCGGACAATATCTGTCGATCCGCGACACCGGCCCCGGCATTCCCGAGGACGAAATCCCCATCGTGCTCTCGACGTTCGGGCGCGGCTCGCTCGCCCAAAAAAACGCCGACGAAGGTACAGGCCTCGGCCTGCCGATCGTCAAGGGTCTCGTCGAATTGCACGGCGGTGAATTCCGTTTGCTCTCAAAGGTCCGCGAAGGCACCGAAGTGATTGTCGTGTTCCCGCCCGAGCGCGTGATGAACGCCCTGCCGCAGCTCGACCCCGAAGACCCGCCGGTGTCGGCGGCGCGACTGCGCGGCCTCGTCCGCGCGCGCGCGCGAAACGAGGCGGCATAACGTCGTATCGGTCACGCCTCCTTGTCTGCGACGCCCGCTTCGGCGAAAGTCGCCATGCCGAGATGGCAGGCGAGCGCCGCGCGAACGATTCCAGCAGCCATCGCGGCGCCGGAGCCTTCGCCCAAGCGCATCCCAAGATCGAGAATCGGCTTCTTGCCGAGGCGCTCGAGCACGCGCGCATGCGCGCTTTCCGCCGAGACATGCGCCGCCATGCAATGATCGAGCGCTGACGGATCGAGCGCCTGCAAAATCGCCGCGCTGGCGCAAACGACAAAGCCGTCGAGCAGCACCGGCACGCGCTGGATGCGCGCCGCCAGAATGGCGCCGGCGATCGCGGCGATTTCGCGCCCGCCCAGACGCCTGAGCACTTCGAGCGGATCGCCCAGATGCTCGCGATGCAGCGCGACCGCCTCCGCCACCGCTCTGGCCTTGCGCTGCAATCCCTTGTCATCGACGCCGGTGCCGCGCCCGACCCAATCCTCCGCCCGCCCGCCGTACAGCGCGTGATAGATCGCCGCGGCGACAGTCGTATTGCCGATGCCCATTTCGCCGAGGCAAAGCAAATCGGCGCCCGAGGCCAGCGCCTCCATGCCGAACGCCATCGTCGCGGCGCAGCCCTTTTCGTCGAGCGCCGGCCCTAGTGTGATGTCGCCCGTCGGCTGTTCCAGCGCCAGTTCGAAAACCTTGAGGCCGAGATCGAACGTCCTACAGATCTGGTTGATCGCCGCGCCGCCCGAAGCGAAATTGGCGACCATCGCTTGCGTCACCGATTGGGGAAACGGCGAGACGCCCTGCGCGACGACGCCGTGATTGCCAGCGAACACCGCCACCAGCGGCGAATCGACGTGCGGGCGCGCCGCGCCCTGCCAGGCCGCCAGCCACTCGACGATATTTTCAAGCCGCCCGAGCGATCCCGCCGGCTTGGTGAGCTGCACATCCCGCGCCCGCACCGCCTCCACCGCCGCCGCATCGGCTACCGGCATCGCCTTGAGCAAGGAACGGATATCGTCAAACGGGCGGACAGCGATATTCATGGGCGGGCGCTTTCATCAGGGCCGAAACGGAGGATTGCTTGGTAAAGCAGAATCGCGCGGGCGCAAATGGGGCTTCGTCGCGTTAGGCCGGCAGGGAGGACAGGTTGCGGGCGCCGTGGCGCACACCGTGAATGATGACTTCGCCATTGATCGTAGAATAGAAGATCAGATACGGATGTGGAGTCGCCACGATTCGTCGCATGCGCCCGTTACTCGTCACTCGACCGGCCTTGGGATGCTGCAAGAGAAGATTGATCGTCGCCTGGATGCGCGCCTGCACGCTGCGGGCGCCGACAGGCGATTGCCGGGCTATTGCGGAGAGCGCCTTGTCGAGTTCGGCGGCGCCGCGCACCGTGTAGCGAAGCTTCACAGGCCGTGCTTCGCCCAGATCGCCTGCACTTGTTCGTCAGTTGCGAATTCGCCGCGCTCGGCTTCCGCGAGCGAGTCATTGAACGAAGCTTCTTCCTCGACCGTCAATCGAACCGCCGGTTGGTCCTCGCCAACCAATTGCAGCAGTATGCTCGCGAGGTCGTCCTGCATTTCTGGCGGTAGGCCACGCACAGTCTCAACGGCATGTTCAAGCAGTTTTGTCATGATGACACTATAAGGCAAATTGACACGAAGCGCACTCTCGAATCGGTAGGATTCTCACTCCGCCGCCAGCCTCACCGCCCTTGCCCGTGTCAGCAACGCTCGCAGCGGCGCTGGCTTCAGCGGCTTGTGCAGCAGCGCAATATCGGCGAGCGTCGCGGCGTCGCGCACTTCGACGCTGCGGTCGGCGGTCGCCAGAATGGCGGATACCGGCGCGGTGCAGGCGGCGCGCAGCGAGGCGATCAGGCTGAGGCCGTCGTCGCCGTGGTCGAGGTGGTAGTCGGCGATGATCACGTCCGGCGGCGCGCCTAACCCATCGAGCGCAGAGTGCGCCTCCGCGACGCCGCTCGCCGTGACAAGCCGGCAGCCCCATTTTTCCAGTAGCAAACGCATGCCGTCGAGGGCGCGTGGTTCATTGTCGATCGCCAGCACGACGAGGCCGCGCAGCGGTTCGCCGGAACGCGCTTCCGCCAGCGGCGCCGCCTCGCCCTGCGCTGGAACGAGCGCGGCGGCGATCGGCGCCGCGACTGTAAACACGCTGCCCACGCCGGGTTTTGAGCGCAGGCCGATTTCGTGGCGCAACACGCGCCCGAGCCGCTCGACGATCGACAGGCCGAGCCCCAGTCCGCGCGCGGCGCGTGCGCCCTGATCGAGACGCTGGAACTCCTCGAACACTGTTCTTTGCTGCGCCTCGGGAATGCCCAGCCCGGTGTCCCACACTTCGACGCGCACTTCGCTGCCGAAACGGCGGCAACCGACGAGCACGCGGCCGCGCGGCGTGTATTTGATCGCATTGGAGATGAGATTTTGCAGCAGCCGCCGCATCAGTCGGCGGTCCGAGCGCACGCCGAGCGAAGACGCGACAAACCTGAGAGCGAGACCCTTGGCGCGCGCCATCGGGGCGAACTCAATCTCCATCGGGCGCAGGATGTCGGCGAGACGAAAATCGCTGATTTCCGGCTTTGTGGCGCCCGCGTCAAGCCGCGAAATGTCGAGCAGCGCGCCGAGAATTTCCTCCACCGCTTCGAGCGAAGAATCGACGTTGCGCGCCAGATTGCCGGGCTCGCCCGCCGCGAGGCCCGAGGACGTTTCCCACAGCGCGCTGGCATAGAGACGCGCGGCGTTGAGCGGCTGCAGGATGTCGTGGCTGGCCGCGGCAAGGAAACGGGTCTTGGAAAGATTGGCGGCGTCCGCCTCGATCTTCGCGTGCGCCAGTTCGCGGTTCAGGCGCTCGAGTTCCTCGGTGCGTTCGCGCACGCGGCGCTCCAGCCGCTCGTTCGAGGCGGCGAGCGATTCTTCGGCTTCAACCGTCGCGGTCACGTCCGTGTAGGTCGTCACGATGCCGCCGTCGGGCAAGCGCGCGGAGCGCGTCTCGATGACCCGCATGTCCGGATGCAGCCGCAAGCGCACGGGGCCCTGATCGTTCAGCTGACTCTCGATTCGCGACGCGATGAAATCATCCGTCGATCCCGGACCATAGGCGCCGCGCATGGCGTTGAAGCGGACGATCTCGTCAAGCCCGACGCCGAGCCGCAGCATCCTTGGCGGCAGCGCGAAGAGCTCCGCGAATTCGCGGTTCCAGGCCGTCAGCCCGAGATTGCTGTCGAACACCGAGACGCCCTGCCGGGCGTGATCGAGCGCGTGTTGCAGCAGATCGCGGTTGGTCTGAATCGCGGCGGAAGCGTGATCGATCAGTTGCAACGCCGACTTGCCCGACACCGCGCGGCGGCGGAACAACAACGACATAACAAGGCGCGATGACGAGGCGCCGATTGCCGAGGCGAGCAAGTGTTCGGCGTGCCGGATGAGATGCGCGTCGGCGTCGGCGCTCGGATCGAACGGCAGGCCGCGCTCCTGCATGAAGGCGCGCAGCGCCGCGCCGGCGCGCTCGGCGCCCAGATAGCGCGCCAAAGTCGCCTCGAGCTGGCCCGCTGTGGCCGAAGAGCGCCACAGCCGGAAAGCCTGTGCCTTGGCGCCGGGACCGCGGCCGACAAACACATCGGCCTGCATGCGCTCCAGCGGCGTCGCCTGACGGGTCAGGGAGAAACCGATGAACGCCGCGATATTGGCGCCCAGCGCGATCAGCGCGCCGCTGACCAGGGACTGCGCTATGAATCCAAGCCACGCGGAAGGCCGCAGCCACGCAATCGCCATCGGCCCGTGCGCCAGAAAGCTTTCGAGATAAGGCGACGACGCGAGCGATGGCAGAAGCATCAGATAGAGCCACGCCGCGAGGCCGACGATCATCCCGGCCATCGCGCCGCGCGCGTTGGCGCGCCGCCACGCAAGGCCGCCGAAAAACGCCGGCGCGATCTGGCCGACGGCGGCGAAAGACAGCAAGCCAATTGATGCCAGCGCCGCCTCGCTGGCGAACTGCACGTAGAGATAACCGAGAAACAGGATGCCGAGGATCGCGGCGCGGCGCACGAGCAGGACGAAGGAGCCAATGTCGCCGGAGCGCGGCGGCGTTTGAGTCGTGGAGCGGCGCAGGATGAGCGGCATGACGAGATCGTTTGAAATGGTGATCGACAAGGCGACGCTGGCGACGACGACCATGCCGGTCGCCGCCGAAATTCCGCCCAGCATCGTCGCCAGTGAAATCGCCCGCGCCCCCGCGTTGAGCGGCAGCGCCAGCACCGTGAGATCGCGATCCACCGTCCCGTCGGCGAAAGTGGCGAGGCCGGCGATGGCGAGCGGAATGACGAACAGGTTGATGAGAACGAGATACGCCGGGAACAGCCACGATGCGACGCGGATATCGCCGAGATCGCGGTTTTCGACGATCGTCATATGAAACTGCCGGGGCAGCAGCAGGATCGCCGAGGCCGAGAGCGCCGTCGTGATCAGCCACGTCGCCGCATCCGGGCGCGTCTGCATGATGGCGGCAATTTTTGGACTGGTCTGAGCGATTGCAGCGAGCTCGCCCAGACCGCCATGCAGGCCCCAGACGACGAACATGCCGACCGCCAGAAACGCCGCGAGTTTGACGATCGATTCCGCCGCGATGGCGAGAATGAGCCCGTCCTGATGTTCGGTGGGATCGATGCGGCGCGTGCCGAACGCCATCGCGAACGCCGCCAACAGCAACGCCACCGCGAGATAGAACATCGAGGACGGCGCGACCGGCGCGAGCCGCCCCTGTTCGAGCGAGCCGGCGGTCATCATGATCGTCTCGGCGATCGCCTTGAGCTGCAAGGCGATATAGGGCGCGGCGCCCAGAATGGCGATGAGCGCGACCATCGCCGCGACGTTCTGCGCCTTGCCGTAGCGGGCGGCGACGAAGTCGGCCAGCGACGTGACGTTCTGCGCCTTGGCCAGCGCCGCGATGCGCGCCACCA
>JAYUFK010000334.1:0-24451 GCA_043739325.1 Methylocapsa sp.
GGGGCGCGGATGCGCCGCAAAAGTAAGAAAGAAACACGTATTGTGTCACCCATCATCCCGGTCAGAAGTGTTACCTATCAGTCCGCTGGACAACGGAGCGTTGATTGAATTTGGACGCCGAACAGCCGATCGCCTCGACAAGCCGCACCGATGCGGCGCGGCGGAATTTGCTCGCTCTCGCGCAACGCGCGCGGATATTCCTGCTATGGGAGCGCGTCTGGCCGCCGCTCGCCTGGGCGCTCGGTGTCGTCGCGCTGTTTCTCGCTGCGTCCTGGATCGGCGTCTGGCTCGACGCGCCCTCGTATGCGCGCATGGTCGGGCTCGGCCTGTTCGCCCTGGCGCTGCTCGCGGCGCTGTTCCCGTTGGCGCGGCTGCGCGCCCCGGATCAACGCGAAGCGCTGGTGCGGCTCGATCGCGATGCCGGCGCGCCGAACCAGCCGGCGTCCTCCAGCTTCGACGCCATCGCCGGCGCCAATGCGGCCCCGGCGACGCAGGCGCTGTGGGCGATGCATCAACGCCGCCTTGCCGATCAGGCCGCCGCGATCGCGATCGCGCCGCCGTCGCCGCGCATGGTCGAGCGCGATTTGTATGCGCTGCGCTACGCCGCGCTTGGTCTTGCCGTCGCGGCGGGATTTTTCGCCGGACCGGAAAAATACGCGCGCGTCGCGGCGGCGTTCGACTGGCGCAGTGCGGACGCCATCGCGGCCAGCCTGCGTCTTGATGCGTGGATCGACCCGCCGAACTATTCAGGCCGCCCGCCGATCATGCTCGACGCCAGCACGGCCAAGAATGGCGAGCAGGCAGTGACCGCGCCTGTCGGCTCGATCGTCATCGTGCGCGGCCAGAGCGGCTCGGCATTGGCCAGGGTTGAGGGCGCGCTCGCGCCGCAACCTCCCGCGGCGGGCGCCAAGCCCGGGCAGATTCAGGAGCAGCGCTGGACGCTGAAGGGCGATGGGAAGATTACTATTGTGCGCGATGGCTCGCCGCTCGCGGCGTTCGCGATCACCGGCATCGCCAATCAGAAGCCGACGATCGCGCTGACCAATCCGCCCAAGGCCAACATCCGCGGATCGCTGACGCTGTCCTACAAGCTGGCGGACCAGTATGGCATCGCCAGCGCGCGCGCCGAATTCGCGCAGCCGCAATTGTCGGGAAAGCAACCCGCGGGCCGCTCGCTTGTGCCGCCGCCGCAGATGGACCTGCAATTGCCCAGCGCCGCGAACGGCGTAGGCGAAGCGCAGACCACAGCCGATCTCTCCGATCATCCCTGGGCCGGCGCGCGCGTCACGATGATTCTGCACGCGCATGACCTGGCGGGCGAGGACGGCGCCGGCGCGCCGAGCGAAGTGCGCCTGCCGCAACGCAGCTTTGGCAATCCGCTAGCGCGCGCGCTGGTCGAGCAGCGCCGCAACCTGATCCTCGATCCCGACAACAATACGAAGCGAGTCGGCTTCGTGCTCGACGCGTTGATGATCGCGCCGGATATCTTTGAAGTGAAGGCCGGCGTGTATCTCGGGCTGCGCACGATCAAGCAGGCGCTGGCCGTCGCGAAGTCCGACGCCGACCTGATCGGCGTCGCGGATTTGCTGTGGGCGATGGCGCTGCAGATCGAGAACGGCGATGCTTCGCAAGCCGAGCGCGACCTACGCGCCGCCGAACAAAAGCTTCGCGAGGCGCTCGATCGCGGCGCCAGCGATGAAGAGATCCGCCAGGCGATGAAGGAACTGCGCGAGGCGGCGCAGCGCTTCGCCAGCGAAATGGCTCGGCAGGCCCCGCAGGACAACGCGGACCAGTCGCAGGCAATGGACGAGAAAGACCTTAACGCCATGCTTGACCGCATGGAGGACACCGCGCGCAACGGCGCCAAGGAAGACGCGCAGGCGATGCTCGACCAATTGCAGGACATATTCGAGAATTTGAAGAGCGCCAAAAATCGCCAGCCGACCCCGCAAGAGCGCGAGCTGCAAAAGCAGATCGGCGAGCTGGAAAAGCTGATGCGCGACCAGCAGGCCCTGCGCGACGATACGTTTCGCAGCGACCAGCGCGATCGGCGCAAGCAGGAATCGCCGGATGCCGACAACGGCTCGCCCGACCAGTCGCCAAACGACGATTCGCAGTCGCTGGAGCAGCGCCAGCAGGCCCTGCGCGATCGCCTCGCCGAATTGCAGAAGAAGCTGAAGCAGCAGGGCCTCAAGGGCGAGAAGGGATTCGATGACGCCGACGGCGCGATGGGCCAGGCCGGGGGCGATCTGAAAGAGGGCGAGAAGGGCCCGAACGCCGCGATCGGCCCGAACGGGCGCCGCGGCAAGGGCAGTGCGGTCGACGCTCAGGGCCGAGCGCTGCAAGCGCTGCGCGACGCGGCGGGCGGATTGCAGAAGCGGATGCAGGGTCAGGGGCAAGGACAAGGCAATGGCGCCACCGCGCGTGATCGCGGCAAGGGTCAGGGCAAGGGCGGGCGCGATCCCCTCGGGCGCGGTCCCGACGACAATCGCGGCGGCTTGAGCGAAGGCCAGCTCAACGAGGGCGTTCCCTCGACACAGCGGGCGCGCCGCGTGATGGACGAATTGCGCCGCCGTCTCGCCGACCCCAATCGCCCTGGCGACGAGCGCGACTATCTTGAACGATTGCTCAAGCGGCGCTGAGGCGTCGCGCCCTGTTGTCGCGCGCCTAACCTCCTTATAATTTCCCCAACACTTGAACAGGCGAGCCGCTTTCCATGTCCAATTTGTCAAATCTCGCGGTGGCGATCGCGATCCTCGCCGTCGCCTTCGTGCTGTTGCTCGGGCTGATCAATCTGTTGCGCCAGGGGTCGGGCAATCGCTCGCAAATGCTGATGCGCTGGCGCGTCGGCCTGCAATTTGTCGCGATCGTGGTGATCGTGATCGTCCTGTGGTCGCGGATGCACTGAGGAACAATGGTCAAGCTCAACAAGATTTACACGCGCACCGGCGATGACGGCACGACCGGCCTTGGCGACGGCGAACGCCGTTTGAAAAACGACCGCCGCGTCGCCGCTTATGGCGATGTCGATGAGGCCAATTGCGCGATCGGGCTGGCGCGCCTCGCCATCGCCGATGCTCCAAGCGACGATCTCGCGTTGATCGATGCGACATTGATGCGCGTGCAGAACGATCTGTTCGATCTTGGCGCCGATCTCTGCGTGCCGGAGGCGAAATCGCCGCTGCCGGCGCACCCGCCGCTGCGCGTCACGATGAGTCAGGTCGATCATATCGAGCAGGCGATCGATCGGCTTAACGCCCATCTGTCGCCGCTGCGCTCGTTCGTGCTGCCGGGCGGCACGCGCGCCGCGAGCGCGCTGCATCTGGCGCGCACGATTTGCCGCCGCGCCGAGCGTGAGATCGTCGCGCTGGCCGCGACGCCGGGCGAAATCGTCGGCGCGCCGGCGCTGGCCTATATCAACCGCCTGTCGGATTATCTGTTCGTCGCCGCGCGCTTCGCCAACGATCGCGGCCAAGCCGATGTGCTGTGGGTTCCCGGCGCAAATCAGGGCGCGCAACAATAGACGCTTCGATGATTCAGGCGCTGGAGTTTTCGCATTGAAGCAGGAAGTGGGCAGGATCGAGACAGCGATCGGCGTGATCAGCGGCACGTCGATGGACGGCATCGATGTCGCGTTGATCCGCAGCGATGGCGAGGCCTTCGTCGAGCCCGGACCGGGCGCAACGTTCCCCTACCCGCCGGAGCTCAAGCGCGCTTTGCAAGCGGTGATTGCCGACCCGCGACGCGCCCTCGGGCCGATGCCCGAGCTCGCACGCGAAGTCACGGAAGCGCATGTCGGCGCCGTCGAGGCGTTCATGCAGCAGTTCGGCATCGACCGCGGCAGCGTCGGACTTGTCGGCCTGCATGGACAGACCGTGCTGCACCGTCCGCGGGAGCATTTCACCCGCCAGCTCTGCGATGGCGCGCGCGCGGCCGCGATGCTCGGCGTCGATGTCGTCAACGACTTTCGCGCCGCCGACATCGCCGCGGGCGGCGAAGGCGCGCCGTTCGTGCCGCTTTACCACGCCGCGATCTGCGCTGGTCTGCCGCGCCCGGTCATGGTGCTCAACTGGGGCGGCGTCGGCAACGTCACTTACCTTGGCCCGGGCGGCGAGATTGTCGCGTTCGACACCGGTCCGGCGAATGCGCTGCTCGACGATTTCGTCGCGCGCCGTCGTGGCCTCACGCATGACGAGGGCGGCGCGCTCGCGGCCGCCGGACATGTCGATGCCGCAATACTCGCGCGCCTGATGAGCGATCCGTATTTCCACAGGCCCGCGCCCAAATCGCTCGATCGCAATCACTTTCACGCGCTGGGCGCCGCGGCGGATGCGCTTGGCGACGCCGACGGCGCGGCGACGCTCGCGGCGTTTACCGTGGAGGCCACAGCCGACGCTTTGCGTCAGGTGTCGGCCACGCCGCTGCAATGGCTCGTCTGCGGCGGCGGCCGTCTCAATGAAACGCTGATGCGGAAACTGGCCGAGCGCATCGGCGCGCCGGTGAGGCCGATCGAGGCGATCGGATGCGACGGCGACGTGATCGAAGCGCAATGCTTCGCCTATCTCGCGATACGCTCACGGCGCGGCTTGCCGCTGTCGCTGCCCACGACGACCGGCGCGCCGCGAGCAATGCCCGGCGGATCGTTCTGGCCGGCGCAAGCAAAGCTGCCCGCCTAAAAAACAGGCCCCGCGAATGCGGGGCCTGAATGGAGCGCTGCTCGGGGTAAAGCGCGCTCGGGGCGCCGGGAGTTCGGGGGAGGACCGCCGGCGATTCAAATCGAAACGTCAGTAGCAGACGTTGACCGGGCGGCGGCCCACGTAGCGGCCCCAGGAGTCGTAGACCGGGCGCCAACGAGTGCAATCGTCGTAGCCAGAATCACGATAGTAGGGTTGCTGCGAGGCGATGATCGCGCCAGCCGCGAGGCCCGCGATGCCGAGACCGAGAGCGGGGCCCCAATAGCCGCGGTGATGATGGTAGCCCCAATACGGGTCCGCCGAGGCAGGGGCCGAAGCAGCGGTGAGACCGAGGGCAACAACGATAGCCGCCAGCGATCCGGCGACCGTCTTTGTCAAGGAAGTGCGCATTTTGCATCTCCAAAGTTGAGCGGCGGACCGAAATGGCGTCGCTGAGTTTGTACGCCGGAAGTTTACGGGATGCTCCCGACCGTGAAGAGAGGATCGCCGCAGAAACTGGATTCTTCACGCCCGAAAAATGGCGTCTCGGCGCCAAGCGATGAATTCTTTGGGATTTCACGCGGATTTTGGCCAAGTACCTGAATAGATGTTCAGAATTCTTCGGAAACGCGCAAGGCTAGCGTCGCCTGACGCTTGCCGCGAGCCTATGGCGCAAATGCGACAGTCCGGGTTTTCCGGCTCAATTTCCCGTCGCGCCCCGAGATAATGTTGCCAGCATCGTCTCACTCGCAATATAGGTTAACCGCGAGAGTCAATTGTCATGTGGTCGTCAAGAACCTGGTACTGGGTGGGAGCATTAGGCGTCGGCGCCGTTGCGATCGCCACGGCGATCGTACTGGGCAATTATCCCGATATCTGGCCGGCTGCGCTTATATCGCCGGCTGGCGGGGCGAGCCACGCTGCGGCGCCGACGCTGACAAAGGCCGTCTCAGACAACGCCCCGGCAGGAACAGCGCAACCCGCGCCGACGATCGCGGCTCAGCCAGCAGCGAAGGCGACCGAGGTCGCTTCTCTCACAACCTCCACGCCGACAGAAGCCCGCGCAGCAAAGCCCTTGGCCAATGAACCGCTGCTCGAGCGGCCGGTGTTTGACGTTGTGCGCGTCGAACCGAACGGCGATGCGGTCATCGCTGGCCATGCGGCGGCCAAGGCGGCGGTCGAGTTGCGCGACGGCGGGAAAGTCATCGCGCAGGCGGCGGCCGACGATTCCGGTCAGTTCGTCATCTTGCCGCCGGCGCTTGGACCGGGGAGCCACCATCTCGAACTTGCGGCGCGCAGCGGCGGCGCTGCCGCCGCGATCTCCGATCCGACGACGATCGAGGTCGCCGCGCTCGAAGCCGGCGCGCCAAAGAGCAAGCCTGCCGTAACGCCTGTGGCCGCTACTCCTGCGCCCATCGCGGTTCCGGCGCCGAAAGCCGCCGCCGCAGCGCCGGCCCCCGTGGCGATAGCCGCGCTTGGGTCAACCGCCGCCGCTCCGGGCGCCCTCGCGGCTGACGGCTCGGTGCGCGTCGTCATACGAACGGTCGAGGCGAGCGAAGCGGGCCGGCTTGCGGTTAAGGGTTCGGCCGAGGCGAGCGCTGTCGTGCGCCTGTATCTGAATGGCGCGTTACTCGCCGACGCGATCGCCGGGCCGGATGGACAATGGTCGCTGACCATCGAACACGGCATGTCCACCGGCCAATATGCGATCCGCGCCGACGTGATCGATCGCGGCGATGGCGCGGTTCTGGCGCGCGCCGAAGTTCCATTCGCGTATCCGCAACATCCCACAGCCGTTGCGGCGACGCTCGCAACGAGCGCCGCTGTGACGGCGCCGGCGCCCGAAGCGCCGCCGGCAGTTGCGGTTGCTCCGGTCGAAGCGCCGAGGCCGGTCGTTGCCGCGCCGCCGGCACTCGCTCCTGCACAGGAGCCAGCCAATCGGGTCGCCGCGCAAATCGAGGCGAAGCCCGCGACTGCCCCAGCGATTGCGGCAGCCGAACCTGCTGTCGCTCCGTTACCCGCGCCGGCGCCGGTTGCCCCCGCGATCAAAGCCTCCGCAAGCGACGTCGTGGTCAAGGATGTGCGGACGACAACAGTGGTTCGCGGCAACACGCTCTGGGAGTTCGGGCGTCAGTATTATGGCAACGGCGCTTACTATCACCAGATCTATGCGGCGAACGCCGCGCAGATCCGCGATCCCAACCTGATCTATCCCGGTCAGGTCTTCGTGGTTCCGGCTGAAACGCGTCCCTGACGCGCCCTCGCCGCTCGATCCGCCGCAGCGTCAGCCTGTCTTCGCGCCGCGCAGGAAATTGATGATCCCGGAAAAATCCTCGCCCGAATGGCCGGCGGCGGCGAACAGGGCATAGAGCTGCGCCGCCTGCGCGCCGAGCGGCGTCACGGCGCCGGCGCTTGCCGCGGCTTCCTGCGCGACCTTCAAATCCTTCAGCATCAGCGCGGCGGCAAAGCCCGGCTTGTAATCGCGATTGGCGGGCGAGGCCGGCACCGGGCCGGGGACCGGACAATACGAGGTGAGCGACCACGACTGGCCTGACGAGGCCGAGGCCACATCGAACAGCGCTTGCGCCGAAAGGCCGAGCTTTTCGGCGAGCAGGAAACCCTCACACGTGGCGATCATCGTCGCGCCCAGAATCATGTTGTTGCAGATTTTCGCCGCCTGCCCCGCGCCGGCGCCGCCGCAATGCACGATGCGCTTGCCCATCGCTTCGAGCACCGGTCTGGCGGATGCGAACGTCGCGTCGCCGCCGCCAGCCATGAATGTCAGCGCGCCACTGAGCGCGCCGCCGACGCCGCCCGACACCGGCGCGTCGAGACACGCCATACCCGCCGCGGCGCCGATCGCATGGGCGCGCCGGGCGCTGTCGACGTCGATGGTTGAGCAATCGATGAACAACGCGCCCTTGCGCGCCGCCGGCAATATGTCCTCCCAGCACGCCACCACATGCCGGCCGGCAGGCAACATCGTGATGACGACGTCGGCATTGGCGACCGCCGCGTGGGAAGACTCCGCCGCCTCGACGCCCCCGCCTTTCGCCTGCGCAAGGAGATCGGCGACGAGGTCGAAACCGGCGACGCGATGCCCCGCCTTAACGAGATTGGCGGCCATCGGTCCGCCCATGTTGCCGAGGCCGATGAAGGCGATTGCGGTCATGGAAACTCCTGCTTACGCCCGCAGCATATCGCGCGCGACGATGACGCGCATGATCTCGTTGGTGCCTTCGAGAATCTGGTGCACACGCAGATCGCGGACGATCTTTTCAACGCCGTAATCGCTGAGATAGCCGTAGCCGCCGAGCAATTGCAACGCATCGTTGGCAGCGGTAAATCCCGCGTCCGTCGTGACAAGCTTGGCCATGGCGCAGAGCCGCGTCGCGTCGGGCGCCTTGGCATCAAGCGCACTGGCGGCGCGCCACAGCAGCGAGCGGGCCGCTTCAAGCGATGTCGCGATATCGGCGAGGCGAAATTGCAGCGCTTGAAAATCCGCCAGCGCACGGCCGAACGCTTTCCGTTCGCGCATGTGCGCCAGCGCCTTGGCCAGCGCGGCTTCGGCGCCGCCGAGCGAACACGCGCCGATGTTGAGCCGCCCGCCGTCGAGCCCCGCCATGGCGATTTTGAAACCCTCGCCCTCTTCGCCGAGCCGGCTGGCGGCGGGCACGCGAACGCCTTGTATGATGACCTGGCGCGTCGGCTGGGCGCGCCAGCCCATCTTGCGCTCGTCCGCGCCGAACGAAAGGCCGTCCGCGCCTTTCTCAACAAGGAAAGCCGAGACGCCGGACGGCCCCTCGCCGCCGGTGCGCGCCATGACGAGATAGATGTCGGCGGCGCCTGCGCCCGAGATGAATTGCTTGACGCCGTCGAGCACGTAAGAGTCGCCGTCGCGCCGCGCTCGCGTCGTCAACGCCGCTGCATCCGAGCCCGATCCCGGCTCGGTCAGGCAATAGCTCGTGAGATGCTCCATGGTCAGGAGCTTTGGCAGAAAGGCCGCGCGCTGGGCGGGCGAGCCGAAACGGTCGACCGCCCAGGCCACCATATTATGAATGGAGAGATAGGCCGCGACGCAGGGACAGCCCGTCGCCAGCGCCTCGAATATGACTGCGCAATCAAGCCGGCTCATGCCCGCGCCGCCGCTCTCCTCGCGCACGACGATCCCCGCCATGCCAAGCGCCGCCGCCTCGCGCAAAACGTCGACGGGAAAATGCCTGGCCTCGTCCCATGCAAGCGCCTGCGGCGCCAGGCGCTCGTCGGCGAAGCTTTTCGCCATGTCGCGGATGGCGGAATGGTCGGAGGTAAGGGCGAACATGGCGCAGCTTCTCAAGGCAAAGGTCGCAAGGACCTAAGCCGAGAAATCGCGCGGCGTAAAGCGCCCGCGCCGCTCAGCCGCCATCGCCGCCCTTGGGCGAGAAATACTTCGTCAGTTTGTCCGGCGCCCCGTCGAATTCCTTGCCGTCCGCCGGCGCCTCGTGTTTGGTCGTGATGTTCGGCCATGTCTTGGCGTACTCGGCATTGAGTTTGAGCCACGAGTCGAGACCCGGCTCGATGTCCGGCTTGATCGCATCCGCCGGGCATTCGGGTTCGCAGACGCCGCAATCGATACATTCATCGGGGTGGATGACGAGCATGTTCTCGCCTTCGTAGAAGCAGTCGACCGGACACACTTCGACGCAATCCATGTACTTGCACTTGATGCAATTCTCCACCACCACATAGGTCATTATCGAGCCCCGTTCGAATCATTCTCGCAAGGTATATAGTGGCGCGATCAGCGTCCTGCACGCTTCGGCAAGGCGATGGCGCGACGTTGCGGTTCGTTGGCCATGATTGGCCTATTTTAAAGCCGGCGGCAACGAAGCCAATGGCTGCAAACGCGAGAGACCGTAAGAGTTGAAACGCGCATTTGCCGCCCCGCGCTCGACATAGGGGCCGCCACGAAACCAGCCAGCTTCCAGCCAGTGTTCCCGGCAATGATCAATGTGAGCATAAAACCGCTTCAACCTCAGTGGCTTACGTATAAACAACCCAGTTGCCCGATTAACGCCCCATTTGTGAGGGGATAATTGAGCATTGATTGGGCATCGAGTCGATTGCGCTGACAAATCTACCGGCCCAATAATATGGGAGGCACGCAGATGACTATACCACTTTCTATTGGACCGGCAGGAATATCCTCTAATTCTAGCATGTATACCGTCGGAATTGAGGAAGAATATTTCATCAGCAAACTCGATTCACGCGAAACTTGCCAGAAAATGCCCCCGGCGCTGGCGGAATTGTGCCGCGAAGGACGCGGTCCTTTCGAGCTTGAGCTGCTGCAGTCGCAAATCGAAGCGGTGACGCCTCCCTGCGACGACTTGGCCGAGGCGCAAGCTCTTCTGACGAGCTATCGTGCAACCCTCGCCGCGTTGGGCGCCGAGCACGGCTACGGAATCGTGGCGGCGGGGACGCATCCCAAGGCGCTTTGGTCGCGCCAGCGCGGCACAGACGGCGCTCGCTACCGCGCCGTGATGCGCGAGTTGCAAATGCTTGGACAGCGCAACATGGTCTGCGGCCTGCACGTCCATGTCTCGGTTGCCGATCCGGACAAGCGCGTCTCCTTGATGGCGCGCATCACGCCGTTCTTGCCGCTGCTGCTCGCCCTGTCGACATCCTCGCCGTTCTGGCAGGGCCGCCCGACCGGACTGATGGGTTACCGGCTCGCGTCCTACGACGAATTGCCGCGCACGGGCCTGCCTGAGTATTTCGAATCTGATTCCGACTACCAGCAATATATTGAAACGATGGTCGCGGCGAAGGCGATCAAGGACGCCAGCTACGTCTGGTGGGCCGTGCGCCCGTCGCTGCGCTATCCCACGCTGGAGCTGCGCGTCGCCGATTCCTGCACCCGCGTCGAGGACGCGATCGCGATCGCCGCGCTGTATCGCGCGCTCGTGCGCAAGCTCGACCGCGATGAGGCGATCAACGCCAATGCCGGCTCCGCCTCGCGCGCGATCGCGCTGGAAAACAAATGGCGGGCGCAACGCTACGGCATCCGAGGCTCGTTTATCGACGAACGCCGGCGCCAGGCGTTGCCGATGAAAGACGCCTTGGACAATCTCATCGAAATCATCGGCGAAGACGCCGAAGCGCTGGGTTGTCTCGACGAGGCGCTGTCGGCCCGCGCCATCGTCAAGCGCGGCGCGTCGGCAAACAATCAGGTCGCGATCTTCGAAGCAGCGCGCAAGGGCGGCGCGTCGAAGACAGACGCGCTCAACGCGGTGGTCGACTGGCTGTTGGCGACAACAGCGGGAAAGTCCGCAAGTGCGAACAGCAGCGGGAAGTCTGAGCGGCGCCGCACGCCGCTTCCGAGCTTGGCGGCCGCAGCCGAACAGGCGTTCCTGTAGGCCCTCGCCCGAGAAAGGCGGTCAATTGTGTGCAGATGGATCGCCTATATCGGCAAGCCGATTTTCGTCGACGCGCTTGTCGTGCGTCCCGCGTATTCGCTCGTCGAACAGAGCTTGAATTCGAAATTCTCGTTCCGCTCCGACGGCAGCATCCTGGCGACGAACGGCGACGGTTTTGGCCTCGGCTGGTACATGCACCGTCCGGAGCCGGGCCTGTTCAAGACCGCCGAGCCGGCCTGGTCCAACGAGAACGTCACCGAAATCTGCACGCAGGTCCGGGCGCGGATTTTCATGGCGCACGTTCGCGCCGCATCGACCGGCGCAATCCAGCGCACCAACGCGCATCCGTTCAAATACCGAAACTGGCTGTTTCAACACAACGGCTATCTCGGCCATTTCGACGCGCTGCGGCGCGATCTGCAGTTCGATATCGGCGAGGAATATTTCGGCTATCTCAAGGGAACGACGGATAGCGAAACTCTGTTCCTCCTCGCGCTGACCTATGGCCTGGAGGAGAACCCAAAAAAAGCGATCGAGCGCGTTATCGAGCGCGTTCGGCTCGCATGCGAGCAGCGCGGCGTGCCGTTCGATCTCATCATGTCGACAGCGCTCAGCGACGGGACGAGTATTTACACCGTGCGCTTCGCGTCGGGCCCGCATGTTCACACCCAATATTATTCGACCCATGCCGCCTGCATGCAGGCAATCGACGACACGGCGGATATCGTGCCGGCGCGCAGCGTCGTCGTCGTGTCGGAGCCCCTCGATCAAACGATGGAGCACTGGAACGAAATGCCAGTTGGCGCGTTCGCGACGATCCGCGACGGGGCAATCGAGATCGAAGCTCTCGCCGTAAACTGAGGAAAACGCGATGTGTGGTATCGCCGGACAATACCGTTTCGGAGCGCATGACGCTTCGCTGGCCGGATTGGAAAGAGCCAATCTCCGCCAGTTTGCGCGCGGCCCCGACAATGGCGGCGCGTTCAACGCTGGAGGCGTGGCGCTTGGTCATCGGCGCTTGAAAATATTCGATCTGAGCGAGCGCGCGGCGCAGCCGATGGTCGATCACGATCTCGGCCTGGCGCTGACGTTCAACGGTGCGATCTATAATTTTCGCGAATTGCGGTCCGAGCTTGAGGACAAGGGCTATCGTTTCATCTCGCAGAGCGACACCGAAGTGCTGCTCAAGGCCTTCCACGCCTGGGGCAAGGGCTGCGTTTCACGCCTCAGCGGCATGTTCGCCTTCGCGATCTGGGAGCGCGATACAGGCAAGCTCGTGCTGGCGCGCGACCGCATGGGCATCAAGCCGCTGTATTATTCCAGAACGCGCGATGGCTTCGAGTTCGCCTCCACCCTGCCCGCGCTGCTGAAATTCGATGGCATCGACACATCGATCGATCGCACCGCGTTGCAATATTACCTGACCTTCCATGCGGTGCCGGAGCCGTTGACGATCCTGTCAGGCGTGAAGAAGCTCCCGGCTGGCGCGATGATGACGATTCACCCCGACGGCGCCTGCGAGGAGGAAACCTACTGGCGACTGCGGATCAATGAAGAGCGCGCCGACCATCGCCGCGATCCCGAGTGCTGGGTGGCGAAGACGCAGGAAGCGCTGACGCTGGCGACGAACCGCCAATTGTCGGCCGATGTGCCGATCGGCGTGCTGTTGTCGGGCGGTCTGGATTCCTCGCTACTGGTCGCGCTTGCCGCTGAGACGCGCGGCTCGGATATCAACACCTTCTCGATCGGCTTCGAAGGCGCCCACGGCGAAAGCGGCGATGAATTTCACTATTCCGATCTTGTCGCCCGGCACTTTGGCACGCGGCATTTCCAGATGTTCATTTCCAACGACGGCCTCGAAAACTCGCTTGGCGAATGCGTGTCGGCGATGTCCGAACCGATGGTCAGCCACGACAACATCGGCTTCTTCCTGCTTTCGCGCGAAGTCGCCAAGCACGTGAAAGTTGTTCTATCGGGCCAGGGCGCAGACGAGATATTCGCAGGCTATCACTGGTTCCAGAAGCTCAGCAACGCGGCGGCGTCGATCGCGCAATCCGCCAACAAGATTCTCGCCAATGTCGCGGACCGCCCGTTTGACGACTATCAGCGCCTTGTCGCGCCGGAGTACCGATCGGCCGATCATGCGCGGGCTTTTCTCGAGGCGCTGTGCATCGAGAACGGCTCAGCCAATCTTGTCGACAATCTTCTCGTCTACGAAAGCACATTCGCGCTAGCCAACGGTCCGCTCGAGCGCGTCGACAACATGACGATGGCCTCCGGCCTCGAAGCGCGCGTGCCATTCCTCGACGAGGCCGTCGTCGATCTCGCCGCCTCAATGCCGCTGAGCTACAAGCTCGAAGACGGCGGCAAGGGCGTGCTGAAACGGATCGGCCGCAAGCTGCTGCCCGACGAAATCGTCGACCGGCCGAAGGGTTATTTCCCGGTTCCCGCGCTCAAGTATCTGCAAGGCGGAACGCTCGAATTGCTGCGCGAGACGCTGTCGCAAGAAGCCATCAGCCGTCGCGGCATTTTCAATTGGGCGGAAGTGCAGCCGATGCTCGACCATCCCGCCGATCATCTGACGCCGACGGGCGGATCGAAGCTGTGGCAGATCGGGCTGCTCGAATACTGGCTGCAGTGTCAGGGTCTTTAGGGCGCGCCGAGCGGCTGTTGCGCGGGAAACATGTCCGCGACCAAAGCCTCGATCCCTGGCGGGTCGAGGCGCACCATTCCCTCGGTTAAAATGCGCGTCTCGATGACCTCGCCTTGCCCGCGTTTATGATGAATAACAACGCGCCTCTCGGGATCGAGAATGAGGTAGTGCGCGATGCTCGGTAGCGAGAAATATCCAGCAAGTTTTGGGCCATGGTCCATTGCCGCCGTGCTTGGGGAAAGCACTTCGACGACGATCACGGGGTTGGGGATTTCGAGAGCATCTGCCGGTGGGCGCGGACCGCAGGAAACCGATACGTCCGGCTCGAACAGGCTTCCCCCGCCGACCCTTATGCCAACACCTTCGGTGTAGGCGCGGCACGGAACTCCGGCGCGCGATATGGCGCTCTTCAGGGCGGAGTAGACTTCACCCTTGGTCTCGGTATGGACGACCCGCTCCGGCGACATGGCTACGACAATGCCGTCATGCAGCTCCAGCCGCTCATCGCGACTTTCAGCCCAAGCAAGGAATTCGTCGGCGTTCATTTTCGATTTTGGCAAAGCATTCATGGCTAAATCAACATAAGATCACCCTTCCCTCCGCTTGCGGGGAGAAGGTGGCGGCCATAGAGCGCCCCAAGGGACGCTCGTCAATTAGTGACGGGCTTTGGCCGCCGAATGAGGGGCACAACTACAGTTAGCAGACTATCGCCGCCGACGCATGCGCTTTTGCAATGACCGCACAAGCTAAGATCGGCACTATCGCCGCTCATCCGGCCCTTCGGGCCACCTTTTCCGGCCAGTAGGGAGGGAAAAGGGGCGCCTCATTCCATCGTCGGAATATTGAAGTTCGCGCCGTCCTTGACGCCCGACGGCCAGCGCGCCGTAATCGTCTTGGTCTTGGTGTAAAAGCGGATCGAGTCGGGGCCATGCTGGTTGAGATCGCCAAAGCCGGAGCGCTTCCAGCCGCCGAACGTGTAGTACGACACCGGCACGGGAACCGGGATGTTGATGCCGACCATGCCCACAAGCACCTTCGAGGCGAAATCCCGCGCAGCGTCGCCGTCGCGAGTGAAGATCGCGACGCCATTGCCGTACTCGTGGTCGTTGCACAGACCGAGCGCTTCGGAATAATTCGTGGCGCGTACGACCGAGAGCACCGGGCCAAAAATCTCTTCCTTGTAGATGCGCATTTCCTTGGTCACGCCATCGAACAGGCAGCCGCCAAGATAGAAGCCGTTCTCGTAACCCTGCATCGTGAAGCCGCGTCCGTCGACGACGAGCTTGGCGCCTTCGCCAATGCCGACATCGACATAGGATTTCACCTTGTCCAGGTGCGCCTTCGTCACCAGCGGGCCGTAATCGGCCGATGAATCGGTAGACGGCCCGATCTTCAAAGACTCGACGCGCGGGATCAGGCGGCGGATCAATTCGTCGGCGGTCTTCTGGCCGACGGGAACCGCGACCGAGATCGCCATACAGCGCTCGCCAGCCGCCCCGTAGGCGGCGCCCATCAGCGCATCGACGGTCTGATCCATGTCGGCGTCCGGCATGATGACCATGTGGTTCTTGGCGCCGCCGAAGCATTGAACGCGCTTGCCAGTGGCGGTGCCCCGCGCGTAGATATACTGAGCGATTGGCGTCGAACCGACAAAGCCGATGGCTTGAATATCCGGATCGTCGAGAATGGCGTCGACCGCCACCTTGTCGCCGTTGACGACATTGAGAATGCCGGCGGGACCGCCCGCTTCGAGGAAGAGTTCGGCGAGCCGCATGGGAACGCCCGGATCGCGCTCGCTCGGCTTCAGGATGAAGGCGTTGCCGCAGGCGATCGCGGGCGCGAGCTTCCACAGCGGGATCATCGCGGGGAAGTTGAACGGCGTGATGCCGGCTACGACGCCAAGCGGCTGCCGCATTGAATAGGAATCGATGCCGGGACCGGCGCCGTCGGTGTATTCGCCTTTCATCAAATGCGGAACGCCAAGCGCGAATTCGACGACTTCGACGCCGCGCTGGATGTCGCCCTTGGCGTCGGCGATCGTCTTGCCATGCTCGCGCGCGAGGATGTCGGCGAGTTCGTCGTTATTCCTGGCGATGAGCTCGAGAAACTTCATCAGTATGCGGGCGCGGCGCTGCGGGTTCGTGGCCCCCCAGCCCGGCTGCGCCGCCTTGGCATCGGCGACGGCGGCGGTGAGTTCCGCCGTGGACGCGAGCGCCACCGTCGCGCGGACCGTGCCGTCCATCGGCTGAAACACCTCCGCCGTGCGGCCCGAAATCCCCGCGACATGCTTGCCGCCGATAAAATGCCCGTAACTGATCATCGCGACCTCCCAAAGCGCTGCTCTTGCGGGGGGTCATTATGCCTCATGTTTTTTGCACAGCAACAGGGGAGTTCGCGTAGCGTGTGTGCGAAAGTTGGCTAACCCTGTTAATGTCGCCCATATGGATTGGGACAATGTGCGGGTGTTTCTCGCGGTCGCGCGCGGCGGGCAGTTTGTGGCGGCGGCCAAAAGACTGCGGCTGGATCACGCCACGGTCAGCCGCCGCATCGCCGCGCTTGAGGCGGGGCTTGGCGCGAAACTGTTCGAGCGTCGCACGACTGGCGCGACGCTGACAAGCGCGGGCGAACGCTTCCTCCTCACCGCCGAGCAGATGGAAACCGCGTTCCTGCACGCGCAGGCGGAGATCGGCGATATCGATGTAGAGCTGACTGGCGCTGTGCGGATCGGCGCGCCGGATGGTTTCTCGACCTACTATCTCGCCAGCGCGCTGCGCGATTTTGTCGAGCGCCATCCCGGCATTCTGATCCAGCTGGTGCCGATGCCGCAGGTCATCCCGCTGGCGCGGCGCGAAGTCGATATCGTCGTCGTGCTCGACAAGCCGGAAGCCGGGCGCTTCGTTGCGCGAAAACTGACGGATTACTCGCTCGGGCTTTACGCCAGCGCCGCTTATCTGAAAGCGCATGAGACGCCGCGCGGCGCCGCCGATCTCGCGGCGCACCGGCTCATCGGCTATGTCGAGGAACACGCGTTTTCCACCGCGCTCGATTATGTCAGGGAGCTTTTTGGCGGCGCGCCGACGGCGTTCGAATGCGTCAGCGCCGTCACCCAGCTCGAAGCATTGCGCGCCGGCATCGGCCTTGGCGTCGTGCATGATTACATCGCGCGGCGCTTCGATGATTTGACGCGCATTCTGCCCGAGCGCCAGGCGCGGCGCAGTTACTGGATCGTCACGCACGAAGACACGCGGGGCCTGGGCCGCATTCGCGCCGTGCACGAACAGCTCGTGCAGGCGGTGGAGCGCGACCGCGCGATATTTGTGTGAAGTCCTTCTCCGCTGCGCGGAGAAGGGGATCCTACGACCCATACCGCTTGCCGATCATCGCGAACAGCGCCCGCGCGGCCTGCACTTCGCCGCCTTCCGGGCCATGCGCGCGAAGCGACGGGTTCCACGCATAGATATCGAAATGCGCCCACGCCCTCGTGTTGACGACGAAGCGCTGCAGGAACAGCGCGGCGGTGATCGATCCCGCGAAAGGCGATCCCGGCGCGTTGGAGATGTCAGCGATCTTGCCCGCTATCATCGCATCGTATGGCCGCCACAGCGGCATCCGCCACAAGGGATCGCGTTCGCTCTTCGCGTGCCGCGCGATGTCGGTCGCGAGCGTCTCGTCGTCGGTATAGAACGGCGGCAGATCGGGACCGAGCGCAACGCGCGCGGCGCCGGTGAGCGTGGCGAAATCAAGCAGCATGTCAGGCGATTCTTCGTCGGCCAACGCAAGCGCATCGGCCAGAATCAGACGCCCCTCGGCGTCGGTATTGCCGATTTCCACCGTAATCCCCTTACGGCTCTTGATGACGTCGCCGGGGCGAAACGCGCTTGCCGAAATCGCGTTTTCGACGATGGGGATCAGCACGCGCAGGCGCACGTCGATCTTCGCCTGCATGATCATGCGCGCGAGGCTGAGAGCCGTCGCCGCGCCACCCATGTCCTTCTTCATGATCTCCATGCCGCTCGCCGGCTTGATGTCGAGGCCGCCGGTGTCGAACGTCACGCCCTTGCCAACCAGCGTCACCTTCGGCGCATCGACGCGGCCGAATGAAAACTCGACAAGACGCGGCGGCTCGGCGGCCGCCCGTCCGACGGCGTGAATCAGCGGGAAATTCTCAGCGAGCAAAGCCTCGCCGCGAACGATCCGCAATTGCGCGCCAAAACTCCGGGCGAGTTCGACGACCGCCCGTTCGAGCGCATCGGGTCCGAGATCATTGGCCGGCGTATTGACGAGATCGCGCCCGAACGCGACCGCCTCGGCGATGTTTTCGATACGCGCCGCATCGGCGCCTTCGGGCGCTATCAATTCCGGACACGATTTGTTCGACGCGCGATAGCGCGTGAAGCGATATTGGCCGAGCAGGAACGCCAACGCCGCGAGACTCGTGTCTTGCGGGGCGTTGGCGAAGCGATAGACGCCCGCTGGCAACAGCGTCGCCAGCTTGCCGGGCGCCAGCGGATCGGGATCGCGCGCTTCCGCCTTGTCGAGAGCGAATATCGCCGCGCACAGGCCGCCCGCCGCGTTGGGCATGAGAAGATGCTTGCCAGCCGTCGGTTCGAAACCCGATGCGGCGGCGAAGCGAACCGCAAAATCGCCAATGTCCTGAAGAATGGCCGCGTTGGTCTGATCGGTGACGAACCAGATCGGGATGGCGTCAGCAGACGGGGCGGCGAAACGAAGCGGCAAATCTCTTCTCCTGATGAAAAACGCGGCCGAAAGATGCGATTGAACCCTCTCCCGTTCGGGAGAGGGCAGGGTGAGGGCGCCGACGGCGAGAAGTGATTGGCGGCGCTCTAACGGCAAACCTGCCGCCGATCAGCCCGGTTGAACACCCGTTGAGCCCTCACCCCGCCTCCTCTCCCGTACGCGAGAGGGGAGATCTTGCCACAACGTCCCAAATTCGGGCGTTAACCAAGTGTTAGCGTTAACGAATTATTGCTGGAGATCAAAATCTGGAGCGGGGCGGGGCTTTCATGTCGATCAATCCTTTGTGGCGCGCGCGCGAGCCGGGGTGCGGGGCTCGCATCGTGGCGCTGGCCGCCCTCATGGCGCTTTTGGTGCCGCTCGGCGGATGCCGCGACATGGGCGATGTCACCGGATCGATCAACGTTGAAAAGCCATTGCCCACAGGCGACGAGGAACTGCGTTCTTACGCCGATAGCTGGGGCAAACGTTACGACGCCAATCCGGGCGAGAAGGTCGCTTCGATAAACTATG
Source organism: Methylocapsa sp. (assembly GCA_043739325.1). Lineage (GTDB taxonomy): Bacteria > Pseudomonadota > Alphaproteobacteria > Rhizobiales > Beijerinckiaceae > Roseiarcus. The sequence continues at coordinate 18,993 of JAYUFK010000334.1, forward strand.
CGCGAGCGCTGCGCGGGCTGACGCAATATTCCCAGGCCGTCGCCGTCATGCAATCCGCCGCGGTCAAGACGCCGAAGGATCTCGACGTGCTCGGGGCCTATGGCAAGGCGCTCGCCGACGCCGGTCAGCTCGATCAGGCCAAGGACGTGCTGTCGCGATCCTATACGCCGGAGCGGCCCAATTGGGATGACATGTCGGTTCAAGGTTCGGTGTCGGATCAACTGGGCGACCACGCCGCCGCGCAGCAACTTTATCAAGAGGCGCTGAAGATCGCCCCCGGCGAGCCGAAGATCCTCAGCAATCTGGGCTTGTCTTATGCCCTGACAAAACAGCTTCCGCAGGCCGAAATGACGCTGCGCCAGGCGGTTGCCAGCCCGCGCGCCGATGCGCGTATTCGCCAGAACCTCGCCCTGGTGCTGGCGCTGGAAGGCAAGTTCTCCGAAGCCGAGAAAGTCGGCGAGCAGGATATGTCGGCCGACGCGGCCTCCGCCAATGTCGCGGCAATCCGCGACATGATCGCCCAATCCAATTCGTGGAAGGATATCCGGGCGATCGACGCAAAGAAGCACAAGAACAAGCCGGAGCCACCCGTTGCCGCCGATCCGGCGCTTGTCAAGGCCGCGCCTGCGGGCTAGGCCGACGCCCTCAGCGCGCGCCGATAAATTCGCAGCGTTTGAGCTTCAGGCGCCCGCAGGATGTCCGCAGCAATTCTCGCAGTCCTTGCGCTTGTCGGCTTTGGCGCCGGCTTCGTCGACGCGATCGCTGGCGGCGGCGGTCTCGTCACCGTGCCGGCGCTAGCGTTGGCGGGGCTCGATCCCGTCGCGGTCATCGCCACCAACAAGCTCGCATCGACATTCGGTTCGGGGTCGGCGACGCTGGCTTTCGCACGCGCCGGGCGCATCGATTTAGGTGTGATGGGTCTGGCGGCGCTCGGCGCGGGCCTTGGCTCGATTGGCGGAGCGCTCGCCCTGCCCCATGTCCCGCGCCAGGCCGCCGCAACCGCGTTGCCATTTATCCTTGCCGCCGTGGCGCTGTATTTCGCCCTGTCGCCGCAAATCGGCGAAAGCGATACTTCGCAGAAGCTTGGACCCCGAGCCTACGCCATCACGCTCGCGCCGCTCATCGGCTTTTACGACGGCGTGTTCGGGCCCGGCGCCGGTTCTTTTTACACGATCGGCTTTATCGCTTTGGCGGGCTACGGCGTCACACGCGCCATAGCTAACGCGCGCCTGGCGAATTTCGCCAGCAATATCGGGGCCTTGCTGGTCTATGCGTTTGGCGGCCATATCGCGCTTGGCGCCGGGCTCGCCATGGGCGCAGGCGCTTTCCTCGGCTCGCGGCTGGGCGCTCACGCGGTGCTTGGCGCCGGCGTAAGGCTGGTTCGGCCGCTGATTGTCGCCGTGTCCTGCCTTATGGCGCTACGGCTGGCGACGCTGCCGACTTATCCCTTGCATGACGCTTTTATAAATCTCATAAAACCGCTGCTTGGCGGTTGACGGGCGTTCGGGCCAACGTCTATAAGCGCGCCCGAGAGGCCGATCCGCGAGGGCCGGCCCCAAATTTTTTGGGCAGGCGTCGAAAAATGGCGCACTTGTCCGCTCGCGAGGATGAATTCGAATGGCCAATACCAAGTCGGCGCAAAAAGCAGTCCGCAAGATCGAACGCCGCACAGCCGTCAACAAATCGCGCCGCAGCGAAATGCGCACCAATGTGCGCAAGGTCGAGGAAGCCATCGCCGCCAAGGACCCGACCGCGGCCGCCGCCGCGATGCACGAGACCGAGTCGCTGGTTGCCCGCGCCGCCCAGAAGGGCATTCTCCACAAGAACACCGCCTCCCGCAAGATTTCGCGCCTGACCAAGCGCGTCAATGCTCTCGCGAGCTGAGGTAGTGGCGGGGAAGCGCCGCGCTAACTAATCTCACCCATCGCGTATGCCACGCCCCATAAGCCGCGCCGGGCTTCATAGGGAGGCGACGCCTCGCCGGCGTGCGCGGCGATCGAGCCGCCGAACGGCAGAAATATCATCGTTTTCAACGACGAGATTGTCACTGCCGGATCGTGACATTTAACGCCGGCATCTGAAACTGCTCCCCTCAGCTTTCGCAAATTTCCAGCAAATTGCGCTGGCGCGGGTAAGTTCGCGATCGTGACGTTCCCCAAAACTACAATGCCAAGGGGAAATGATGACTGACCAGACGAGCGCCGTCGACGAAATGCTGCCGCCGCCGCAACTGGCCGCGCTGGGATTGCAACATGTCCTCGTGATGTACGCTGGCGCCGTTGCGGTGCCACTCATTATTGCTGGCGCGCTAGGCTTGCCAGCCGATCAGCGCGCGATTCTGATCTCCGCCGATATTCTCGCCTGCGGTCTCGCCACGGTCGTTCAAAGCCTCGGCTTCCCCGGCGTCGGCATTCGCCTGCCCTCGACAAGAGCGCGGCGCGGCCCCGCCCTCACCCGAACCCTCCCCCGCGAGCGGGAGAGGGGCTTGCGCGGCGCTTGCCTAATGGCCCCTCTTCCCTATCATAAGCCGATTGAGGGGAGCGATTTACATGGGGCCGGAAGACGTCAAGACAGCCGCCGACGCGCGCCGCCTCGTCGAGGAGCGCGGACTGAGTCACGTCAAAGTCGGCGTCTTCGACATCGACGGCGTGCTGCGCGGCAAATACATCGCGCGCGAAAAGTTCTTCTCGGCCCTCGCCAGCGGTTTCGGTTTTTGCGATGTCGTGCTGGGTTGGGACTCCAACGATCAGCTCTACGACAACGCGGCGTTTACCGGCTGGCACACCGCCTATCCCGACGCCATCTGCCGCATTCTGCCCCACACCTGCCGCCCGCTTCCGCTGGAAGGCGACATGCTGTTTTTCCTTGGCGAGTTCACCGAGCGCGCCGAGGAAATCTGCCCGCGCGGCGTGCTGCGCCGCGTGCTGAAACGCGCCGCCGACATGGGCTACAGCGTCAACGCCTCGGCCGAATTCGAATTCTTCGTGTTCGAGGAAACGCCGCATAGCGTACGCGAAAAGAATTATCGCGGCTTGAAGAATCTCACGCCGGGGTTCTTCGGCTATTCGCTGCTGCGCGCCGGCGCGCACGACGACTATTACCGCGATCTGCTGGCGATGTGCGAGACGATGCGCATGCCGATCGAGGGGCTGCACACAGAGACGGGCCCCGGCGTGCTCGAAGCCGCGCTTCAATATAGCGAGGCGCTCGAAGCCGCCGACCGCGCGGCGCTGTTCAAGACCTTCACCAAGATTTTTTCGCAGAAGCGCGGGCTGATGGCGACATTCATGGCCAAGTGGTCGCGCGACTGGCCGGGCCAATCCGGGCACCTGCATGTCTCGCTGAAAGATTCTTCTGGCAAGCCGGTGTTCCACTACGCGGCCAGGCCGCAAGGCATCTCGGATACAATGCGCCACTTCATCGGCGGACAGGCGGCGATGATGCCGGAGTTTCTGGCGATGATCGCCTCGACGGTGAATTCATACCGCCGTCTGATCCCCGGCTTCTGGGCACCCACTGTCGCCAACTGGGGCGTAGAAAATCGCACCTGCGCGTTGCGCGCCATTCCTGGTTCGCCCTATTCGCAGCGCGTCGAATATCGCGTCGCCGCCGCCGATATCAATCCCTATATCGCGCTCGCCGCCGCGATTGGCTCTGGCCTGTGGGGTATCGAAAACAAAATCGAACCTGACGATGCCGTCGTCGGCAACGCCTACGAGCGCACCTTCCCCGCCAAGCGCCAGTTGCCGCGCTCGCTCGGCGAAGCAGCGCAAAAGCTGCTGCGCTCAAAACCGGCGCGCGAACTGTTTGGCGCGCCGTTTGTCGAGCATTACGGCGCAACGCGCGATTGGGAGGACCGCGAATCGCGTAAAGCCATCACCGACTGGGAACTCGCGCGCTATTTCGAGATCATCTGATGAGCGACATTGTTTGCATTTCACCGGTGGATGGGCGCGAGGTCGTGCGCCGCGCGCCATCGAGCGGCGCGGAAGTCGCGAATGCGCTGAAATCGGCGCGGGCGGCGCAGCGCGAATGGGCGAAAGCGGCGATCGCCGAGCGCGCCGCCTATTGTCTCAAAGCCGTTGACGCGATGCTGGCGATGGAGGCGGAGATTTCACCGGAACTCGCCTGGCAGATGGGCCGCCCGGTCCGCTACGGCGGCGGCGAAATGCGCGGTTTCGCCGAACGCGCGCGCCACATGATCGCCATCGCTGAAGAAGCGCTCGCCGACATCACGCCTGCGCCGAAAGAAGGCTCCCGCCGCACTATCAAGCGCCAACCGCTTGGTCTGGTGCTGACCATCGCGCCATGGAACTATCCCTATCTCACAGCCGTCAATTCCATCGTGCCCGCGTTGATGGCCGGCAACGCGGTGCTGCTGAAACATGCCGCGCAGACGCTGTTGGTCGGCGACCGTTTTCAAAAGGCGTTCGACAAGGCGGGCCTGCCGCCGCACGTGTTCCAGACGCTTACGCTCGGCCACGAGCAGACAACGCGATTGATCGCCGCGCGCGGCGTCGATCATGTCTGCTTCACCGGATCGGTCGAGGCTGGCCGCGCCATCGAGCGCGCCGCGGCGGGCGCTTTCATCGGCGTCGGGCTGGAGCTTGGCGGCAAGGACCCGGCCTATGTGCGCGGCGATGCCGCGTTCGATCATGCGGTCGAGAACATTGTCGACGGGGCGTTCTTCAATTCAGGACAATCGTGTTGCGGCATCGAGCGCATTTATGTCGCGGCGCCGTTGTTCGATCGTTTCGTCGAAGCGAGCGTCGCGTTGGCTGAGACTTACATCCTCGGCTCGCCGCTCGACGCCGCAACGACTTTGGGCCCGATGGCGCGCGCCTCGCTTGCCGCGACAGTGCGCGAACAGACCGCCGAAGCGCTCGCAAGGGGCGCGAAGGCGCATATCGACGAAAGCGCGTTTGCAATGAGCCGCGTTGGCACACCGTATCTCGCGCCGCAGATTCTCACGCAGGTCGATCACTCGATGAGCGTGATGATGGAAGAAAGCTTCGGCCCCGTCGTCGGCATCATGAAGGTCTCGTCGGACGAGGAGGCGATCCACCTTATGAACGACTCGCCCTACGGCCTCACCGCATCGCTCTGGACTGGCGATGTCGAGGCGGCGGAAAAGATCGGCGCCGAATTGCAGACCGGCACCGTGTTCATGAACCGCGCTGACTATCTCGATCCGGCGTTGGCGTGGACCGGCGTCAAGGACACCGGGCGCGGCGCGACGCTGTCGCGCGTCGGCTACGAGACGCTGACGCGGCCGAAGTCGTTTCATTTGCGCACCGTGGTTTGAGATCCTAGCGATGACACATATCTCGATCACCGAATCGTCATGGCCGGGCTTGTCCCACGACTGTCCGGTACGTGTTTTGCTTGCTGCGGCGCACGACATTGATTCTACTGGTTTCCAGAGTTTTGCGACTCTACTGGTCACGAAAAAGGATCAA
>JAYUFK010000335.1:0-9101 GCA_043739325.1 Methylocapsa sp.
GGTGAGGAAACGGCCAGGTTGTACGATCGGGCTCAGACCTTGGATACCGAAACACTCGCTGGAGGACTTCTCATGCGCGACTAAACTTCACCCTTGACCCTAACCTCCCCATGTGAGGTGTTGTAGACGGCTGCGTGGGTGGAAAGAAATCGCTGCGCTGAGCCTGGACTCTTGAATCCCTGCATCTTGCGCTCTCTCCTCCGAGTGGGCTGATGTGAGTTTTCGGCGCGGTTGTTTTTTCAGCGGCCGCGTTCATGGCGATTTTGGATCCCAAGCAGCCGCGCGGCGGCGCCATACGACCCTAAGTCATCGGTGATCATTCGATCGAGAACAAAGCTGTATTTCTTTAGCAGTTTGCGCATCAGTTTCAGGGCGGCATCCTTATTTCGTTTGGACTGAACCAGCACGTCAAGGACTTCACCTTCGGCGTCGACGGCGCGCCACAGATAGACCATGCGCCCGTCGATTTTCAGATGCGCTTCGTCCAAATGCCAATTCGTGTGAGGTCTGGGGCGGCGCTTTCGCAGGTGAGCTGCGATCAAAGGCCCGAAATGATTCACCCAGCGGCGTACTGTTTCGTAGGAGACCTCAATGCCGCGTTCCGCCAACAAATCCTCGACGTCGCGAAAACTCAAGGTAAATCGGAAATAGAGCCAAATCGACTGGTGAATAATCTCCGGCGGGAATCGGTACCCTGCATAGCTAATTTTGGTCATCGTAGAAGCTACCGAGCCCTCGCATCCGCAAGATCAGGTCGGCGTGACAAAGCCTGCGGGGCAATTTCAGAGTTTGCCTCCGAGCTCGTCGTCGATATGGACGCGAAGGATTTCATCGAAAGAGGATTCCGCGCCAAAACCTAGTGCGCTCGCCCGCTTGGCCTCGAAATTGCGCGGCCAACCGGCCACAATGGCCTCAATCTTGGGATCGCGTTCGCACCGGATCAGCGCCACCGCCTTTGGACCGGCGACGCGGCCCAGCGCGGCGATTTGCTCGCCGACCGTCGCAGAATATCCAGGCATCGTAAGATTGCGCCGCCAGCCGAGCGCCGCTAAATCCATGGTCGCCGCGTGAATGAGGAAACCAATGCCGGCGCGCGGACTTGCGTGCCAATGGCGGACATCATCGGAAACAGGAAGCACGGCTTCGATCCCGATGAGCGGCTCACGCATGATATTGGAAAAGAACCCTGACGCCGCCTTGTTCGGTTTGCCAGGCCGAACACAGATTGTCGGCAGACGAACGCCGATTCCGTCGAGAAATCCCTTGCGCGAATAGTCGCTCAGCAACAACTCGCCGATTGCCTTCTGCGTGCCATAGCTCGTTAATGGGGTTGTAAAAAATTCATCGCCGATCTTGTCCGGGAACGGCGCGCCGAAGACCGCGATTGACGAAGTGAAGACGACGCGGGGCTTGTAAGGCGCTTTCATCCCTTCGGCGCGAATGGCTTCAAACAGATAGCGCGTGGCGTCGAGATTGGTGCGATACCCTTTTTCAAAATCGGCTTCCGCTTCGCCCGACACTATCGCCGCCAAGTGGAAGATAATGTTGGGTCGCGCGGTGACGACTTTGGCCGCTTCGCCGGGGGTCGAGAGGTCGCAGGCGCGAACCGTCGCTTTCCCGGAAAAGCCGGCGGGCGGCGTGGGCTCGATCACATCAACCAAACTCATCGCCATGATTTCGTGTCCGCCGATCTCACGATTTTGCACCAGCCTGTCTGTGAGCTTGCGGCCGACCATGCCTGCCGCACCGATGATAAGAATGTTCATGTTGTGGCGGTGATCCTTCGGAGTTCGTTAGTGAGAAGCAATTCTCGCTACTGCGTACGCATCGAGGACAATTTCAGTTCCCGAGAATGGCTTCGCGAGACGCTCAATTGCGTCAATTTCGCTGGTCGCCAGGACAAAGCTCTCCGCGTCGAGAACGGAGATTTCGCCGTTGCCTATGGCGGTTTCAAAGGTAATTCTCTTCGGATCGCCCATCAGATTGGCTAGCCACAGTTCATTGCCGGAAGGCATCGACACAGCGAACGCCTGCACTTCTCGTGGCGCCGAGATATCTACGCGCCGCATCGGATTTTCGCTCAGTTTCGCCAGACCGCGCACAACGTGGAAGGCAGGAAAAAGGCCGCCGTGTTCATCAAACCATGGTTGGGGGAAGGTCGCAGGCGCATGGACAAGGCCGAATGGCCCCGTCGAGCCGCCAAGTGAGATCGCCTCGGCGCCGCCGCGAGCGAAATGCGCGAAATAGGCGAGGCTCCACGCCGCGCCAAGCAGACCGCGCTGGCGCGGATCGTTGCGGTTCATTGCCTGCCGGATGTTGTCCGGGTTTTCCATCGGCGCGGCGCCATAGGGATTGTCGCGCATCCCAATGGCGCTCGGGCCTACAGCGTAGGGGCGATCGCCTATAAACGCACGAACGCTTGCCGCGACATGCGGCAGGGCCTCCAGACTCTCCGTGACCGACCGGTCATCCCCGGCATGCACCATCGCGGATGTCGTGAAACTGATGAAGTCAAGAGCGTCGAGAGGCGGGCGCTTGCGATTGAGCTCGGTAAAATAGCTGAACATTCCCCCACCGAGGCGCGACTTCGGAAACGCCCGCCTTGTCGCCTCGTAAAGGGCTCGAGCGGGCGGGCAGGCAGGCCAAGGACTGCCTGGCAGAGTGCACTTCAAGTCAGAAGCCGGCGACACAAGAACGACAGGGAAGGGTGAGCCGAGTTGGCGAACTGTCTCGCCAAGCGCAGCGATCTCATCCTCAAACCCGTCGACATTGGCGACAATGGCTTCGAGCCAGGGCGTAGCGCCAAGCGCTGCCGCAGTCTCGGCGGCCCGCTGCAGATTGGCGCGGTTGTGCCCTCGGCGGGGATCGTAATGACAGATGAGATGAGCGGGCGCGATGGCGCGTAAAGTCTGCGCCCGCTCAAGCGTCATTGCGGCGTCGTCGGGATCGAGGCCGAGCCCAAGCTGTGGCGTCTTGCCTGCGCTTTCGCCGATGCGCAGCCTTATCGGCTCGCTGCGCGCTCCGCCCTCGCCAGCCTTTCCCGACACGGTCAGCGTCACTGACTGCTTCAGTTCGGCGCCGGCGGGCAAGGTATATGGCCATGGCAACGCTAGCGGGCGAACGTAAGTCTTATATGAGGCGTCGGTCCAATTGCGCTGGTCTTCCATTTCATATGTGTCGCCTTCCATGCGGCAGGTCACTGTCGCATCCGGCGAGAAGGAATGGCGAATGGAACGCAGAGTCATCATCGGTTGAACCGGGTCAATCAACCTCGGGAAATGAGAATTGATCGATTTTCCGGCGACCTCCTCGAGATACGCCTCTTTACCGGCGATCTCGCTGATAGGATGCAGCACCACAAATCCGGCGCGATTGGTTACGAAAGCGGTTGCCGCTCTGCCGCGCCCCTCGAAGCGCAAAACGCCGTCCGAGCGGCCTGAAATCTCAGCCGAATAGCTTAACTCCTGCGCGGCGTCCTTGGCTATGGCGCTATAAGAGACATGAAAACTATTGCCGTCTTCGACGATCTTGAGGTCGCTGATGCTCGGATTGTAAGTGCCCCAGTTCTTGTCGCGCACGATGAACGAGATTGCACGAATCATCTCGACGCCGTTGAAACGGATATAGCGCAAATTTCCGGCCTCAAGTTCCGCGGTCAACGGTCCGGCGCATAGCAGGCGGGGTGGTTCAATCGGTTCGCTCGTTCCAAATAGACGGATAGCCCGTGACGGCGCATCACTCATGGCGGTCGCGTCCTTCAATTATTGGAGGAATCATCGGCGGGACCTCGGGCTTAGTAACCGCTCTGCGAGGACTGCAGCGATAATGATGCCGCCAATGGCGGAACCCTGCCAGAACGGCGAAACGCCCAGAAGGTTGAGCCCGTTGCGGATCATCACCATGATAAATACGCCGATCAACGTGCCGATGATCGTGCCGCGCCCGCCGTAGAGACTCGCGCCGCCGATGACGACAGCGGCGATAGCGTCAAGTTCGAGCAAGTTGCCGGCCAACGGATCAATTGACAGGATCTGGGCCGACATAAGCGCCGCCGCAACCGCCGATAGCGCGCCTGATATCACGTAAGGCAACACGCTATACATCAAAACGTTCAGGCCGGCAGTGCGCGCTGCCTCACGGTTCGAGCCGACCGCGTAAATTGTGCGCCCGCCCTTGGTGTATGTGAGATATCCCCAGGCGATCGCATAGAGACCGAGCAGCGTTATCACGTTGGTCTGCACGCCGAACACGGTCGTATAAACAATATCGTTCAGTCCTGGCGGTATATCGGTAATCGACGTCTGCCCTGAAAAAATATACGCTAGGCTACGCCCGATCGCCATCACGCCGAGCGTAATAACGAAAGCCGCGAGATTGAAATAGGCGATCAGGAACCCCGAAAACAGGCCAATTCCACATCCTGCCAAGATCGCCAAACCGATAGATATCGGGATGTTGAAATGGTGCAGCGACAGCCCGAGAACAACGCCCGTCAATCCGGCAATCGAGCCCACCGAAAGATCGATGCCTCCGGTCAGGATGACGAACGTCATGCCGATCGCGACGATGCCGACGACAACGGATTGATCAAGAAGATTGAGGAGATTGCTGGCTGTAAGGAAATACGGCGAGAGCAGCGAAAGGACGATTGCAATCACCAAAGCGAGACCGAGCATACGCACTTCAAGCCGCGAAAACCGCGCTTTCATGCCGGCCCTCACGGGAACCTTCCCTTCATTCGCTTGCAATGGCGGGGACAAACTCATTCTCATCATCTCATTTTTATACGATCGCGCGGAACTGTTCGACGATTGAAGCGCGAATCGCAGCCGCCGGAGGTAGCTCCCGTGAGGCGCCCAGCACTAGGCCGACGGATCCCAGATCGTGTCCGCGGTGGCTCTTCACGTCAACAACAAGGCTGCTGAGGCCACTGCATGGGTCGGTCACAAAATCTGGCGAACGCGCGGCGAGACCTGCGGCTATGGGCGTCTCATCGAAGCGCGGCGTCGAACCGGCGCGAAAATGTGGATCAGCCGACGGATTTGCGGCAATCGCGTTCAGGCAGAAGATACGCTCCGCATCGAGGATCGCCCAGAATGCAGCTCCATCGTGCTGGGTCGCCAAATCCAGCAGGAGACGTTGATTGCGCTCCATGGAACTGCGCGGCGCAGCAAGCAGGGTAAGCTTTTCTTGGTCCAGCAGAGCACTCGCAACGTCTGCGGTAGACAAGCCATCGCTCATCACGACGATACGGTCGGTCAACCCGAGCAGTTCCTCAAATTCGGACGAAATAACGATGATCGCCGCTCCCCGCGCCGCAATATCCCGCAAGATTGCGTAAATCGATGAGCGTGTGCTGATGTCGACCCCTTTAGTTGGCTCATCGAGAATAAGGACTTTGGGCTCGAGCAACAGCCACCGGGCGATAATGATCTTCTGTTGCATGCCGCCGGAGAAATTCAGCAGATTGTCGTCGTCGAGGCGTTCTCGCGGAAGATCAAGACGCGCGAGAAGTTCGTCGATCTTGGCTTCCAGCTGACGGTATCCAAGTCCGAACCCGCGATGCGCGCCGAGATGGCTGAGCAATAGATTTTCGCGGACCGACAGGTCGGGAACGATACTCTGGCGGCGTCTGTCCTCGGCGACAAAGCCGAGGCCAGCCCGGATCGCGTCGGTCGGTGAGCGTGGAGCGAAACGCCGACCTTCAAGAGTCAGTTCTCCTGCCGCACGAGTGCGCAAGCCGAAAATGGCCTCGACAGTCTCTGACCTTCCCGCGCCAACCAGGCCGCCGAGCCCAAGAATTTCACCCCGATGAAGATCAAATGAAACATCGCGCACCATTGGCGGCGCCTTGAGGTTGCGTGCTGAAAATACAGGCGCGCCGACGATCGATTTAGCGGCGCCGGAGGCGTTGTATATTGCGCCAAGATCTCGGCCCACCATCAAGCGAATGAGTTCCGCCTGGTTGAGCGAATCTATTGCTGCTGAGGCGGTGACAGTGCGACCTTCCCGCATCACTGTGACGCAATCGCAGATAGCGAATACTTCTTCGAGGCGATGGGACACAAAGACAATCGCACAGCCGGACGCTCTAAGGCGAGTGATGACGTCGAATAAGCGTTCAACTTCGCTGGGACTTAGCGAAGCCGTCGGCTCATCAAAAATAATTAGGTTAGCGTTCAACGCCAGCGCCTTGGCGATTTCGACCAGCTGGCGCTGCGCGACCGAGAGATCGCGCACCTCCGCCTCGAATGCGAGGGCACGCTCTTGACCGAGATCGGCCACAATTTCATCGGCGCGATGTCGCAAGGCCGCGTAAGAAAGCCGACCCGGCCGGCCAAGTTCGGGCAGAAAGATATTTTCGATAACTGATAGATCGGGCGCCAGACTCGTTTCCTGCATCACCATTGCGATGCCGAAATCAAGCGCTTCTCGCGGCGACTTCAAATCAAGCGGGCGTTGTTTAAACAGGACAGAGCCGGCGTCACGCCGCACATGGCCGGAAATTACTCGCGATAGCGTAGACTTCCCCGCGCCGTTGGCGCCTAACAGGGCGTGGACCTGACCTTCGAGAAGAGTCAGATTAGCCCCGTCAAGCGCCTGGGTTCCCGCGAAGCTTTTCACGATACTGCGCGCTTCGAGAAGGATCAGATTTGAAATCGCCATGAATTTGCCACCGCGAAACGCCGGCCGGAGAATTGCCGCCGGCAGGCTCGAGTTTCACGGCAGTTCGTTGGCGAACACTGTTTTCTTGATGGTAGGTAGAATCTCTTCGATGTTCTTGCTTGTCGCAATAACGATCGGCACAAGAATCTCCTTCTCAGGTTTGCCACCCTTGAGCGCGGTCACAAGCGCTTCGCCAGACTTCTCGCCCATAAGGTAGGGCTGCTGCATTCCCGAAGCGACAATCTCGCCTTTTTTGAGCAATTCGACAAAGTCCGGAATGCCGTCGAAGGCGGCGACGAGCAGAGTGCCTTCCCGGTGCGCCGCCTTGATCGCGCGCAATGCCCCGATAGTCGGCTGGTCAGTTTGAATAAACATGCCGCGCATGCCCGGATTTGCGGTTAGCATGTCCTGAGTAAATTTGAACGTCTCATCCGCTGTATAGGACTGCATTTGCTGGAGACCGGCTTCCTTGGTGACGCCTGCTTCCTTCATCGCGTCGCGGAATCCGCCAGTACGCGCCTGCCCATTCTTGCGCGCCTGCGAAATTGTGATGAGACCGACCGATCCATCGGTCCAGCCCTTTTCTTTCAGCGCTTCCGCGAGAGCCTTGCCGACTCCGTGGGCGCCTTCCTTATTGTCCGAAATAACAAACGAAACATATTCGCCGCTATTAGTGCCTATATCGGCGACCACGACCGGGATGTTGGCCTTGGAGGCAAGCGCGAGCACGCTTGGCGCCGTCGAGCTGTCGGTCGGCGATATAGCAATGCCCGCGACGCCGCGGGTAATGGCGTCCTGGGCGTTTTTCAGCTGGGTTTCAGCGCTGTTGTGCGAGTCCAGCGCTTGATACGTATAGCCCTCCTTCTTGGCCGCAGCCTCAATTCCTTTTGAGAGGTACCGCCAGAACGGCAGATCTAGACCTGGCGTCAGGTAGACGATTTCCTTCGACGCCGCCTGGGCGGAGCTCACACCGAGGCCAAGTGTCGCCGACGCTGCCATCGCGGCGATAGCTGAGATTAAAAGCCGACGTTTCATAGCGTTTCCTCCATTGTGCCGGGTTATCCGGCGATTAAACCTGTTCTGCCTGCCCACTATTATTGTCGGGCGGTCTACGTCGAAGCGGGATCTGGACGAACCCTAACTAAGCTCGCTTTTCTTTTCTCACGAAGCCTATTTGTTGTCGCGTAAATTCGATCGATATGCCTCGTGAACGAGGCAACAACGGCATCAGGGTCGCGAGTGCGCAGAGCTTCGAATATCTCAACGTGATCTCGATAGCTTTGCTGAATTGCTCCGGGACTGGGCTGCATCGCGAGAAGGCGATAGCCTGCTGACGGCCAAAGGCCTAGTTGGCTCCCGCCCGCGGCGGGGCACCGAGGTGCGGCCAGTCTCCGATTGGAACCTTCTTGACTCGGACGGGCTTCGATGGCTGCGAGAGAGTCCGCCCGACCGCCGAATTGTCATTGAACTCCTCGAACTGCGGCCTCATTCCACAGTCATCCTCAGTCCCACAAGTCCGTCCCGGCGGCATCGTTCCATCGCAGCTTCCAAACCTTGGTAAACCTAAGCAGACTTACCTTGCCTACACCGACGACAGCTTCGCTCAGACCGCGCTTGTTATCCCGCTGTCCACGTAAATAATCTGGCCTGTGACGAAGCTCGAAGCGTCCGAGGCCACAAAAGCTTGCCGCACCGATCAATTCATCCGTTTCGCCGGGCGCGGGCCCGTTGACCCTCACGCTCGAGGGACAGAGCTCTGCCGCCATCGCCTTTGTCATCATCTTCATCGCGCCTTCGAAGTCGTGTACGGCACGATGGACGGCCGCCCAAGCTCGCTTTGCACGAAGCAGATGTTCATGATCGAACCCCGTGCGCGCGCGATCATACCCTTCGCCGCCACCTGTGCAACGATGAACGGTCCATAGACATTGCAGCGCATGACCGCGTCAAATTTCTCGGCCGGGAACTCGACGAAAGGTGCACGATGCTGGATTCCCGCGTTGTTCACGACGACGTCGATGGCGCCGAATTGCTCTTCGATTCGGTTCACTTCGCGGATGACAGCCTCACGGTCGGTCACATCCGCGATCGATGCCGAGGCGGAGAGCCCTTCGTCTTTCAGATCGTGCGCAGCCGCTTCCGTTCGCTCGCGGTCGCGACCATTGAGAACGACACGTGCGCCAGCGCGCGCGAGGCCGCGCGCGAGAGAATATCCGATGCCCCGGTTGGAGCCCCGTCACCAGAGCAACTTTTCCATTCAGCGCAAAAAGAGCGTCGAGATCCCGCAGCGGCTTCGGGTTGATTGGCGACCTCGTCGTTGGAAATCGGAGCATTCATCGGCGATTGGTTGCTCCCTCGGGTGGGGGTTCATCTCGGAAGCGAAACAATTTCCTTGGTCATCAACGCTACGATAGGTGCGATCGTGCTGCTCCTCA
>JAYUFK010000336.1:0-24036 GCA_043739325.1 Methylocapsa sp.
ATGGCGCAGCGCGGCGCAATCGAAATTGCGCCTCCCGACGACTCCCAAGACTCATAACGAGGCTCTCCGACCAGCATGAGCGACAGTGACGACGCGGACTCTCGCACCGAGGAGCCGACAGAAAAGAAGATCCACGACGCGCTCGAACGCGGCGACACGCCGACGTCGCGCGAAATCCCTATTCTGGCGTCTCTCACAGCGATTCTGCTCGCCTTGCTGTTCGCCGTGCCGGCGCGCACGCAAGCTCTGGCCGCGACGCTTGTGCATTTTATCGACGACCCCTCGGGCTGGCGCTTGCAAAGCAGCGAGGATGCGCTTGGCCTCCTCGGTGTTGTGGTCGCCGCCGCGGCGGCGTTTGTTGGTCCGATCGCCGCTTTGTTGATGATTTGTGGCGTCGTCGCGTCGCTCGCCCAGAACGCGCCGCGCATCGTTCCCGATCGCATCGCGCCGGACTTGTCGCGGCTGTCGCTGCGCAAGGGGCTGGGGCGCATTTTCGGGCCGCGCGGCTGGACGGAATTCGCCAAAAGCGGCGTCAAGATCTGCGTCGTCGGGATCGCCGCTGGGATCGTTCTGGGCGGCCAGCAATCGGCGTTGCTGACGGCTGTGTATGCCGATGTCGGCGATCTCCCGCAACGCATCCTCGCGCCGGCGGCCAGGATTGTCTCGGCGGTGCTGGTGGCGACCCTGGTTGTCGCCTGCGTCGATCTGGCATCGACCCGACTGTTCTGGCGGCGCGATCAGCGGATGAGCCGCCACGAGATCAAGGAAGAGGTCAAGCAGAGCGAGGGCGATCGCATGATGAAGGCGCGGATGCGCTCGCTGCGTCTCGACCGCTCGCGCAAGCGCATGCTTTCGGCGGTGCCGCGGGCGACGATGGTCATCGTCAACCCGACGCATTACGCGGTCGCGCTGCGCTACGTCCGCACTGAGGGCGGCGCTCCCATCGTGCTGGCAAAGGGCGTCGATCTGATCGCGTTGAGGATCAGGGCGATTGCCGAAGAGTCTGCAATTCCGATTGTCGAGGACAGATCCCTCGCTCGCTCGCTCTATGATGCCGTCGCGGTCGACAGCGTGATCCCGCCGGAGTTTTATCGCGCCGTCGCCAGTCTGGTGCATCTGATCGCGGAGAGGAAGGGTTCATGGCCAATCAACAGAAACAGGACGCCGTCATGATGGATCCATTCCCCAGAGGCGTTTGCACAGCTCACGAGCAAATCATCGCGGACGCGATGATCGATGTGGCGACCGAACTGCGGCTGGCGGACGCCGGCGAGCTCGTGGCCATGATCCGCGGCGATCAAACCGCGAATATCGCTGATCTCGTCAACTCGTCGACCGAACTGTTCTTCAAGAGCGGCACGCTGCGCTACGCGCTAACGGCGGGTTGCTGCGTGCAATGGGACGCGACGCCCGTCATCCGCTTCGATATGGAATTCCACCACGCGCAGGTTTGCGCGTTCTTTCGCCTGCTGATCGGGCGCACCCGAGCCGGCGTCGAACTGATCGAACTCTTGTTCGATGAAGATGAACTCGATCGCCCGGCGCGCGAGAAGCGATTGACCGCTGCGATCGCCGACGCTCGACTGCCGCGCTGCTAGCCGCATACGCCGCGTCAGCCTCGGGCAAGGACGAGGGCCGAACATGAGCCTCGCAAAACGCCAGATGGATTACCACCCGTGTCCGAACTCTACATCCAGCAGATTGCTTCGCAGAACGCGCAATGGCTGACCCAACGCGCCGCGTTGATCGCCAACAACGTCGCCAACGCCAATACGCCGGGCTTCCGCGCGCATGACGTGCAGCCGTTCGCGTCGGTTCTCGATCACACTGAGATCGCAATGACGACGACAAATTCAGCGCATATGCTGCCGGCGACGCAGGATCGCGGCGCGGCGCGGGAAGTCGAAACGCCACCTTCCGACGAAACGCTGTCCGGCAACACCGTCAACCTCGAACAACAAATGATGAACCTCGGCGACATCAACCGGGCTTACACGATGAACACCAATATCAAGCGGGCGTTCCATCAGATGCTGCTCGCGGCGTTGAAGTGAGCGCCGATGCTTGATCCCTTACAAGCTTCGCTGCGCATGGCGGGCTCGGGAATGGAGGCGCAATCGACCCGACTGCGCGTCATCTCCGAGAACATCGCCAACGCGCAATCGGTTGGCGCGGCGCCCGGCGCCGATCCGTATGCGCGAAAGACGATCACGTTCAACAACGAGATGGACCGGGCAGCGGGGACGCAACTCGTGCGCGTTAAAAAGATTGGCGTCGACCCCGCGCCGTTCAAGATCGAGAGCGATCCCGGCAGCCCCGCCGCCGATTCCAGCGGCTTCGTGAAAATGCCCAACGTCGACATTCTCGTCGAACTCGCCGACATGCGCGAGGCCAATCGAACCTATGAAGCCAATCTCCAGGTCGCCAAGCAATCGGCGGAGCTGATGGGCATGACCGTCAACCTGCTGAAGGACGCCTAGCGTCAATTTGGGCGGATTTTCGGCACACGAGCGCCGCGCCGAATTCCCGGCGCCGCGATATAGACAGGGAGACGCGTTCGCATCGGGCACAGGTCCGCCGCGGTCGCGTATGTGATGTATGAGAATTGAAAGCGCTCTGGCGTCGACTATCGGTGGTCAACTCAACATCGGCGGCGCGAGCGGCGCGCAGACGCCGTCCGCCGCCAAAACTGCCGGGCCGTCATTCGAACAAGCGCTGAGCCAAGCGATCAGCGGCGGCATGGCGACGCTGCAAGCTGGCGAGGCAGCGGCGATTCAGGGCCTGCAAGGCGCCCTGCCCGCGTTCAAGGTCGTCGAAGCGGTTATGAGCGCCCAGCGCACGCTGCAGTCGGCGCTGGCGATCCGCGACAAGGCGGTCGCCGCCTATCAGGAAATTTCCCACATGGCGATCTAACGCGTCGGTGAAGCACAGGAGTAAATCATGAGAGCGCTTTCGATAGCGGCGACGGGCATGAGCGCCCAGGAACAGAACCTCGAAGTCATCGCCAACAATATCGCCAACATCAACACGACGGGATTCAAGCGTTCGCGCGCCGAATTCACGGATCTGATTTATCAGACAGAACGGTTGATGGGCGTCAGCAGCCGCGGCCAGAACGCGACGATTCCAGAGGGCGCGCAGATCGGCTTGGGCGTTCGCACTGCCGCGATCCGCAGCGTCCACATTCAGGGCGCCCTCACCAATACCGGCAATTCGCTCGATCTCGCGCTCAACGGGCGCGGCTGGTTACAGGTGACGACGCCGGCGGGCGAAACGGTTTACACACGCGACGGCGCGTTCAACACCAATGCGGCGGGTCAACTCGTGACCACCGAAGGATACACGGTGACGCCGCCAATCGTCATTCCGGCGACCGCGACCAGCATTACCGTCAGCCAGTCCGGCATCGTCACCGCGACGATTCCAGGGCAGACCACCGGCCAACAACTCAGTCAGTTGACGATCGCCAATTTCGTCAACGAAGCCGGGCTGCAGCACCTGGGAAGCAACCTCTTCCAGCAGACTGCCGCTTCGGGGCCGCCCAGCGTTGGCGTCCCCGGCGATACTTCGTTCGGCGTGATCCAGCAGGGCTATCTGGAAGCTTCGAATGTCGATCCGGTCTCCGAGATCACCAATCTCATCGCCGCCCAGCGTGCTTACGAAATGAATTCCAAGGTCATCCAGGCTGCGGACCAGATGTCCGGCACGATCACCAGTTTGCGAGGGTAAGGGGACGCGGCATGCGCCAGAAAAACGGGGCGCCGCCGCGGACCGCGCTCACTATTTTGGCGCTGGCCGGCGTATTGCTCGCGCAGGACTGGGTCGCGCTTGCGCAAACCGCGGCAATCCCGATTCCGAAGTCCGTAATCTATCCCGGCGAGATCATTTCCGACGAGATGCTTGTCGATGCGCGTCCAAGCGAGGACGATTTGCACTCGGGCGCGATCGCGCAGAGGCGCTCGTTGCTTGTCGGGAAAATGGCGCGCCGCACGCTTCTGCCAGGTCGCGCGATCGCGCTCGCGGCACTAGACAACGCGCGCCTTGTCGTCATCGGCGCCGAAGTCCGGCTCGTCTACGTCGAAGGCGGTTTGCAGATCCTGACTTCCGGCGCCGCGTTGCAGGACGGCGCGGCCGGCGACACCGTCAAAGTGCGCAACAGCGATAGCGGCGTAACGGTCTCCGGCGAGGTGCAAGCCGACGGGACCGTGCGGATCGGCGGCGGCTGATGCGGCGCATTGTCGTGGCTCTCCTGGTTTGCGTCGTGGCGGCGCATGCGGCGGCGAGCGTTCGCATCAAGGACATTACATCGCTACGCGGCGCGAGGGACAGCCAGCTCGTCGGCTACGGTCTTGTCGTCGGGTTGCAGGGCACCGGCGACACGCTGCGCAATGTTCCGTTCACCGAACAGGCGATCCAGTCGATGCTCGACCGCATGGGCGTCAATGTTCGCGGCACGGCGCTACGAAATCGCAATGTCGCCGCTGTGATCGTCACCGCCGATCTTCCCTCGGGAACAGACGCTGGCCGGCGCATGGACGTCACCGTCTCCGCGCTTGGCGACGCGCCGTCGCTGATGGGCGGCACGCTTGTGCTGACGCAACTGTCCGGCGCCGATGGGCAGGTCTACGCCACCGCGCAAGGCGCCGTGTCGGTCACCGGTTTCGACGCGGCGGGACAGGGGCAAACGCTGTCGCAGGGCGTGCCGACGGCCGGGCGCATCGCCAACGGCGCGATCGTCGAGCGCGAACTTCCCGCTCTGCCGGATGAACTGCGCGTGACCCTTGAATTGAGGAACCCCGACTACAAAACTGCGGTTCAGATCGTTGATGCGATCAACGCGTTCTCGATGGCGCGCTTCCATCGCCAGTCGGCGTTTGAGGTTGACGGCGGCGCGGTTGAATTGTTTCGACCGCCGCGCGTCAGTCTGACGCGTTTCATGGCCGAGATCGGCGCGCTGGCGATCGAGCCCGACATGGTCGCGCGCGTTGTGCTCGACGCGCGTACCGGGACAGTGGTGATCGGTCAAGACGTGCAGATTTCCACCGTCGCCGTGACGCATGGAACGCTGACCGTGCGCGTCACTGAAGCCCCTGCGGTATCCCAGCCGAGCCCGCGTTCGCAGGGTGCGACGGTGGTGACGCCAAACACCAAGATCGAAGCCGTGCAGGATGGCGGACAAGTGGCCATCGTTGGCGGCTCCAGCTTGCGCACGCTGGTCAACGGCCTCAACCGCATTGGCGTCAAGCCGAGCGGCATCATCGCGATCCTGCAGGCCATCAAGACGGCTGGCGCGCTGCAGGCCGATCTCATCGTGCAATAGCGGGTCAGCCCGACGTAAGCCGCGCGCCGCATCGTCAGGCAACCCAGCGCCAGCAAATTGCCCGAACCCATGTCCCCGGTAACCAGCCGCATCCTGATCTTCTGCTGTCTCGCATGCGCGATGGCGGGCGCAACGCGCGCGATCGCGCAGGATGAGATCAAGGCGAAGCTGGCGGCGACGCCGGCCGACAAGACTGGCGACGCTGGCCTGTCGCACTTTTGCGCCAACGCGGCGCCCGCGGCCCAGGAAGCGCGCATCGCCTGGCAGATGAAGCGCCTCGGCGATCTCGAAGGCGATCTCAAGCAGCGCATCGCCGATCTCGAAAAGTCGGAGGCGGCTGCCAAGGAATGGGTCGGCAAGCGCGAGGCGTTGTTGAACGCCGCGAACGACGATGTCGTGGCGATCTATGCCAAAATGCAACCAGAGGCGGCGGCGACGCAGATGAACGCGATGGACGATTCGTTTGCGGCGGCGATCCTCAGCAAGTTGAAGCCAAAGGTCGCAAGCACAATCCTCAACGAGATGGAGGCGCCGCGCGCCAGCAAGCTTACGGCGATTATTTCAGGCGCCGCGGCAGGCGAGAAGAAGTCGTGATGCGCAAGGGAGAACGTTTCTTATCGCTCACACTACCTTGCGCCGTTCTTCTCTCAGGCTGCGCCAGCGGTCCGAGCGAATTTATGCGCGAACCGCGGCTCTCGCCGGTTGGCAGCGGCCTCACCCCGAGCGCAAGCCAATATGCCGCGGACATACCGGCTAACGTCCGTCCCGCCATCCCCGCGAACGCCATCAATCTGTTTACCGACCAACGCATCGCGAGGGTAGGAGACATCGTCACCGTGGTCATATCGATCAACGACAAGGCGACATTCGGCAACGAGACGGATCGGACACAAACCACCAAGGCCGGATATTCCTGGGACGCCGCCCTGAAGGCGGCGCACGTTGGAACTCTGTCGGCCACCGCGACGGGTTCGACGGATGTTTCATCCTCGTCAACCGCGCAAGGGCAGGGCAACATCAATCGCTCGGAGCAGATTCAGGTGTCCATCGCCGCAATTGTCACCGATGTGCTGCCCAACGGCAATCTTCTGGTTAGCGGATCGCAGGAAGTGCGCGTCAATTTCGAGTTGCGTCAGCTCACGGTCGCTGGAATCGTGCGGCCCTCCGATATCGCTCACAACAACACGATCGCTTATGACCACATCGCCGAGGCGCGCATTTCCTACGGCGGGCGCGGGCGCATCAGCGAAGTCCAGCAACCCGCTTGGGGCCAGCAGATCTACGACATCGTGAAACCGTTCTAGGGTTGGGAACCAAAGCCGCGATGGCGACAGCAGCCAGCCAAACAACCGCGACGGCTCCCACCCCTTCGCTCAAGCGAACACTCGCGGAAGTTGTGATTGTCACGCTAGTCGCCGCCGCGATCGGCGCCGGCTTCGCCTGGACGCAACCATCGCAGCCTGCCCCTGCGGCGCCCAAAGCCGCCGCCGATGCCGGCAAGGACGACAAGCCCGCGTTGGCGCCCGATCGCCTCGCCGCGGTCAATCTCTTCGAGCTGCCGCCGATCATCACCAACCTCGCCGCGCCCGCCGACACATGGGTACGGCTGGAAGCATCGATCGTGTTCGACGCAAAGGAAGTGCCGCACCCCGAGACGGTTGGCGGCGAGATCGCTGGCGACCTGCTCGCCTATCTCAGGACCATGACCGTCGCCCAGCTCGAGGGCCCGATCGGGTTGCAGAATTTGCGGCAGGATCTAACCGAGCGAGCATCGGTGCGCTCCGGCGGCAAGGTCACCGAGCTCATTATTCGAACTCTGGTGGTGCAATGAAGCGCCTGGCGCTCGCGGCGTTCGCCCTGATCGGCATTGCCGGCGTCGCGCATGCGCAGAGCGTCGACCTCAGCACGCTGATCCCCGCCGGCGACGGTTCGGCGACGGCGCGCATCGTGCAGATGGGCGCGATACTGACTGTGCTGTCGGTCGCGCCAGGCCTGCTCATCATGGTGACCAGCTTCACCCGCTTTATCATCGCCTTGTCGTTTCTGCGCTCGGGGTTGGGCATCCAGAGCACGCCGGCCAATCTGGTTTTGATCAGCCTCTCGCTGTTCATGACTTTCTTTGTCATGGCGCCAACATTCGATCGCGCCTGGGACAAAGGCTTGAAGCCACTGATGGACAACAAGATCACGCAGCAACAGGCTTACGCGGAAGTCACGCAGCCATTTCGCACATTCATGCTGGCGCAGGTGCGCGACAAGGATATGGCGCTGTTCGAGAACCTCTCGAAAGGTAGTTTCGAGATCAAGGATCGATCAACCGTCGATCTGCGGTTGCTTATCCCGGCGTATATGATCTCTGAATTACGCCGCGGCTTCGAGATCGGATTTCTCATCGTGCTGCCGTTTCTTGTCATCGATATGATCGTCGCAACCATCACGATGTCGATGGGCATGATGATGTTGCCGCCCTCGGTGATCTCGCTGCCAGCCAAGATATTGTTCTTTGTGCTGATCGACGGGTGGAACCTGCTGATCGGCAGTCTGGTGCGATCGGTCTCCTAGTATTGTTCATCGCGATGTTTGCCCGGTCTCGATCAGCTTCGCGCAAGCGAGCTGGAGTTGAATGGCTTCCTCTGGAGTAAGGGGATCATCCGATGAGTATCATGGGCGCAAGCGTATCCGGCATGAACGCCGACACCAACTGGCTTTCGACGATTTCGCAGAACGTCGCCAACGCCAATACGACCGGCTACAAGAACGTCCAGACCGAGTTTTCCACGCTCGTCGATCAATCCTCCAATGTCAACGAAAACGTCACCGGCGTCACCACAAGCCTGCGCGCGCTTAATGCGCTCCAGGGTTCCGTCGTTGGCACTTCGACTTCGACGGACCTCGCGGTGCAAGGCAAAGGATACTTCGTCGTCTCCGATTCAAGCGGCGCGCTTTACCTGACCCGCAACGGTTCCTTCGTTCCAGACGCCGCCGGCAACCTCGTCAACGCCGCGGGCTATTATCTCATGGGCTACAACGTCCAGAACGGTCAGGCCAACGCCTCGGCGAATTCGATGACCGGGTTGCAAAAAGTCAATGTCGTCACCGCCGGCCAGGCCGCGACAGCGACGACGTCCGGCGCTTTGACCGCGAACCTGCCCGCGACCGCTGTCGCCGCCGCCAACCTTCCCTCGACCAATAGCGCGGGCGCCGTTTACACCGACAAGACCTCGCTCATCACCTACGACAATCTGGGCGGCGCGCACACGATCGACATTTACATGACGAACACCGGGGCGAACACCTGGGAAGTCACGGCGTTCGACGCCTCGAAGGCGGCGCCCGGCGGCGGCTTCCCCTATTCCTCGGGCCCGCTCGTCACGCAGGCGCTGAATTTCAGCGGCGCGACAGGCTCGCTGACCAGCGGCTCGCCGCTTTCGATACCGATTCCGAATGGCCAGAATATGCAACTCGATCTTAGCCAGATGACGCAATTGGCGACGGGCTTCAGCGTGACCGCGGCGACCGCCAACGGCAACGCGCCCGGCAGCTCCACGGGCGTCTCGATCGCCAAGGACGGAACCCTGTCTTTCCAGTTCAGCAATGGCGCCACGCGGCCCGGTTACGACATTCCGCTCGCCGATGTCGCAAGCCCCGACAACATGACATCGGTGAATGGCGACGCTTTTCTCGCCAACTATAATTCCGGCCCCGCGCATGTGGGGACGGCGGGAACCGGCGCCTTCGGCTCGATCTTCTCGTCGTCGCTGGAGAATTCGACAGTCGATATCGCCACTGAACTCACCGACATGATCCAGGCGCAAAGCGACTATCAGGCCAACTCGAAAGTGTTCCAGACAGGCGCGGACATTCTTCAAATTCTCAACGGCTTGAAAGCCTGAGCCTAGGTCCCTGCATAAGGTCGCGCGATGAGTCTGTCGGCTGCATACAATATTATCAGCTCGTCGTTCGCCGCGAACGCAGCGCAGACCGCTGTCGTCTCGAAGAATATCGCCAACGTCAACACCTCTTGCTATTCCAGGGAAATCGCCAACATTCTGACAAATTCCTACGGCGGCGCCGAAGTCGATTCCGTGACCCGCGAGGCGAATAGCGCGTTACTGAGTCAAGTATCGGACTCGACTTCGCAAGCCGCCGGTCAGCAGGTCATCTCGAACGGATTGACGACGCTCGCCCAGACCGTCAACGACAGCGCGTCGGCGACATCGGCGACTGGCGCGACACAAAACGGCGTCTCGCCCTCCGCCATGCTGGCGAAATTGCAGAGCGCGCTCCAAACCTACGCGGCCTCCCCCGGCAACGCTTCCGTCGGCCAGGCAGCCGTCGCCGCCGCCTCGAACCTCGCGCGATCATTGAACAGCGCCAGCGCCACAGTGCAGCAGGTGCGCTCGCAAGCCGACGGCAGCATGGCGTCGTCGGTCGCGACGATCAATTCTCTGCTCGATCAATTCGCGCAAGCCAACACGAGCATTGTCACCGGCCTGCACACCGGCGCGGACGTTTCCAACGCGCGCGATACGCGCGATACGATCCTTGGCCAGCTCTCCCGACAGATAGGCATTTCCACTGTCGCCAACCAGGATGGTTCAACCTCGATCTACACCGACAGCGGCGTCACGTTATTTCAGGATACGCCGCGAACAGTGGCGTTCTCGCCAACAACCACCCTCACCGCTGGCGCGAGCGGCGGAGCGGTCAGCGTCGACGGCGTTCCGATCACCGGCGCGAATGCGCCGATGGCGATCCATTCGGGCGCGCTCGCCGGCCTCGCGACTCTGCGCGATACGATAGCGCCGCACTATCAGGCGCAACTCGACCAGATCGCCGGCGGCCTTGTCAGCGCCTTCTCGGAAACCGATCAATCTGCGACGCAAACGCTGCCGCCAGAGCCGGGATTGTTCACCTTTCCCGGCGCGACAGGCGTGCCCGCGACGAGCGCGATGACTGGATTGGCCGGCGCGATCGAGGTCAGCGCCAACGTCGACCCGGCGAAGGGCGGCAACGTCAATTTGTTGCGCGACGGCGGCATCTCGCACCCTGCCAATCCCGCTTACACCTACAACCCGTCCGGCGCCGCTGGCTTCACTGGACGATTGCAGCAAATGATCGGCCTGATATCGGCGACGCAATCGTTCGATCCGTCAGCGGGATTGGGCGCATCGAGCAGCCTCACGACGTACGCCAATTCCTCCGTGAGCTGGGTGCAAGGGCAGAATCAGCACGCCAGCGATCAGGCGTCCTACCAGGACGCGCTCGCCACGCAGGCGAGCGGCGCGCTGTCGAACGCCACCGGCGTCAATCTCGATGCGGAGATGACCAACATGCTCAACCTCGAGAACACCTATACGACCACGGCGAAATTGTTGACCACCGTCACCGCGATGTTCAACGCGCTGTTGCAGGCGGCGTAAGCACCATGAGCGCCACTTACGTCTCGTCGCAATACCTCGCCAGCGTGACCGCCCTGCCCGTCATGCAGACGAAATCCGCCCTCGCGACCGCCGAGATCGAGGCTTCGAGCGGCCAGTACGCCGACCTCGGGTTGCAACTTGCCGAGCAGTCTGGTTACGAATTGTCGTTGCGGAACCAGACCGATCTATTGCAGACGCTGACACGCGCGAATGCCGTTGTTTCAAGCAATTTTAATACGTCCCAGAGTGCGCTCGGTTCAATCGCTTCCGATGCGCAGAAGACATTGCAAAGCCTTGCGACATGGACTTCGGGCGTCAATTCGGGATCAATCCTGCAAACCCTTGGAGCCTCAGCGCTTCAATCGTTGATTGCGACGACCAACGCTTCGTCAAACGGCCAGTATGTTTTTGCCGGCATCAATTCCGGCGTCGCGCCGATGGCGAATTACTTTTCCTCTCCCGCTTCAAGCTCGCAATCGGCCATTGATGCCTCGTTTCAATCGGCGTTCGGCGTGTTGCCTGGCGATCCTGGGGCTGCGAATATCCCGGCCTCGGCCCTCAAGACCTGGCTCAGTGGTCCGTTCGCCACGCAGTTCCAGGGCGCGCCCTGGACGGGCAACTGGTCGTCGGCGTCGAACACCAATTCCAGCGAGCAGATCGCGCCCGGACAAACCATCGACACTTCGACCAACGCCAATGCGCCGGGTTTCAAGCAGCTGGCGCAGGCTTATGCGATGTTGAGCGAGCTCGGCGGCTCCGAGCTCAGCCAGTCCGCACAGCAAGTCGTGGCGTCCGCCGCGTCATCGCTCGTCTCCCAAGGCGTGAACGCGACGACCGCCGCGCGGACAAGCCTCGGCGCGGCACAACAACAGGTCTCCAGCGCCAATTCTTCCATGGCGTCGCAATTGACGATCCTTCAGACACAGATTGGCGGCCTCGACAATGTCGATCCCAACAAGACGGCGACGACGATCAACAGCCTGATGACCCAACTTCAGACCTCCTATCAACTCACCGCGCGACTGCAGCAAATGAGTCTGTCGCACTATCTGTAAAGCCGCAAACCGCAGGAGCGCAAATGTACCAATTCGCCTATAGTGAAGTCGTCGAGGAATCGCCGCTTGCAATGCGCACCGCGGAGCGAAACGCTTTGGACCGCTGCATCGCCATGCTGCGCGTCGCGCGCGACAACGGAGCGGAAAGTCCGGAAGCGGTCGAAGCGCTGTATTATCTCAGGCGAATGTGGTCGTTTTTCATCAACGACCTCAAGAGCCCGGAGAACGAGCTGCCCGAGCAGTTGCGCCAGGGCATCCTGTCGATCGGCGGTTGGATGAGCAAAGAGATCGAGCGCCTACGGTCTGGCCAAGCGAGCGACCTCACGCCGATCATCGAGATTAACGAGATTGTCCGCGACGGCCTGAAGTGAGGGACAGATGAACCTTACATTGCGCGCTGGCGAAAAGCTTTATTTGAACGGCGACGTCATTCGCGTCGATCGCAAAGTGACTATCGAACTGTTGAACGACGTGACATTCTTGATGCAAAGTCATGTCTTGCAAGCCGATGAAGCGACGACGCCGTTGCGCCAGGTCTATTTCGCGGTCCAGGTCATCCTGATGGACCCGGCCGCAGCTTCCTATGCCGTCGGGCTTGCCTCCAAGCTGATCGAGTCGGCGCTGCTCGCCTACCAGACGCCGCAGATCGTCGGCGGCCTGAAGGCGATTAGCGCCCTCATCGCGCGCGCGCTACTTCGAGGCGTTGAAGGCTTTGCGCGCGATCTATCCGCTGGAGCAAAAGGAGATGTTTCCGGAGCCTGGCAAGGATCAGTCGCAAGCCGCCTGAAAGGAACAATCATGAACGTCAATCCCACGACCGCCACTTCGAACGCCGCCGCGGCAACGTCGACAAGTTCTGCAGCCGCCCCGGTGAACGCGCTAAGTCCCAAAGACTTTATTACACTGCTCATCGCGGAAATGAAGAACCAGGACCCGACCAAGCCGATGGACCCGACGCAGATGGTTTCGCAGCTCGCGACCGTCTCGCAGGTTGGCCAGGCGGTGAAGACAAACGCGACGCTCTCATCCCTGCTTACCGCGACTTCGCTGACACAGGCGGAGCAATTGATTGGCAAGAAAGTCACCTCGGCGGACGGTTCCGCGTCTGGAACGGTTGCATCCGTTACAGTCTCATCGACGGACACGATGGCGATGCTGACCAATGGCGAACAGTTTTCGTTGGCGAACGGCGTCACGATCAGCGCGCAATGAATCAGGGCGATGCGCTCGATCTGGCGCAAGCAGCGATCTGGATGGTGATCGTCGGGGCCGGCCCTGCCGTGGGCGCGGCGATGATCGTTGGCGTCGCGATCGCGCTGTTGCAGGCGCTGACGCAAGTCCAGGAGATGACGCTGACTTTCGTGCCGAAAATAATCGTCATCTTCGTTGTCGCCAGCCTCACCGCGTCCTACGTCGGCGGCCAACTCTATGTCTTCACCGAGGGCCTCTACTCGCGGATCGAGCGCGGATTCGGCTCCTGACCCGATTGACCGAAGGATTCGCGAGTCCGGCGCAAGTTTCGCGCCCCATTGTGATCGCCAGGAGCAACGGGAGCGGCAATGTCACTGACGACGATGGGAGGCGCGGCGCCAGCGCCTGCGCGGGCGAGCCGCGACGTCGCCTTCGCGGTCGGCATCGTATTGATCCTATGCTTGTTCTTTCTGCCTGTGCCGGCGTTCATGATCGATCTTGGCCTGGCGTTCTCGATCGCGCTCTCGGTGTTGATCCTGATGGTCGCGCTGTGGATCCAGAAGCCATTGGAATTCTCGGCGTTTCCGACGATCCTGCTGGTCGCCACGGTGCTCCGGCTGGCCCTCAACATTTCCACAACCCGGCTCATTCTGGCGCATGGCGCGACCGGCACGACGGCGGCGGGCTATATCATCGGCGGATTCGCGCAGCTGGTGATGGGCGGTGATTTTGTCATCGGCATTATCGTCTTCCTGATCCTTGTGACGATCAATTTTCTCGTCATCACCAAGGGCGCCACGCGTATCGCCGAAGTCGGCGCGCGATTCACGCTTGACGCGATTCCCCGCAAACAGATGGCGATCGATGCCGACCTTTCGGCCGGGCTCATCGACGAGAAGATGGCGCAGCTCCGCCGCCGCGAGCTCGAAGAGGAAAGCTCTTTCTTTGGCTCGATGGACGGCGCATCGAAATTCGTCCGCGGCGACGCAATCGCCGGCCTGATCATTCTGGGCGTCAACATATTTGGCGGGATCGCCATCGGCGTGACGCGCCACGGGCTGAGCCTCTCGGCCGCGGCCGACATCTTCACCAAGCTATCGGTCGGCGATGGCCTCGTCTCGCAAATACCCGCGCTCATTATCTCGCTGGCGTCCGGTATGCTTGTCGCAAAGGGCGGCGCCCGCGGCTCCACGGAGAAGGCGGTCCTTGGCCAGCTCAGCAACTATCCCAACGCACTGTTCCTCGCGGCCTTGCTGATGTTCGTGCTCGGCGCGGTGCCAGGTCTGCCGTTCTTCCCTTTCGCGTTGCTTGGCGGCCTTATGGTGTTTGTCGGCATTACGATTCCGCGCCGAATTGCGTGTGAGCGCGCCAGTGAAATCGCCGAGAAGTCTGCGGTTGACGAGAAGTCGCGCGCCGAGGCCCGCTCTTCGATCAAGGAGCAACTCAAGTCGGCCGAGATAGAGCTATGCCTGAGCAAGGAGCTAACGGGCACGCTGCTGGCGTCGCGCGACGAGATCGCCTCGCGCGTCGCCAAGATGCGACGTAAATTCGCCCGCCAGTACGGCTTTGTCGTACCCGAGATCAAGGTCACCGACGACATCAAAGCGCCCGCCAAAACCTATCAGATCCGTATTCATGGCACCGTCGTCGCCACGCAGGAACTGCGCGTGCGCGAACATCTGGTGATTGTCGGCGATGGCCGTCGACCGAACGTGCCGGGCGATGAAGTGCGCGAACCAGCTTTTGGCATGACGGCGATCTCGATTTCCGAGGCTTTCGTCAAAGACGTGAAGCGCGAGGGATTCAAGACTGTCGATCCCGTCTCCGTTTTGCTGACGCATCTCAGTGAAGTGATTCATAACAACCTCGCGCAACTCCTATCGTACAAGGATATGCGCGCGCTGCTGGATCGGCTGGAGCCGGAATACAAGCGGCTCGTGGAGGATATCTGCCCCTCGCAGATTTCCTATTCCGCTTTGCAAGCTGTTCTGAAGCTGCTGCTCGCCGAGCGCGTTTCCGTCCGCAACCTCGACCTTATTCTTGAGGCGATTGCCGAGATCGCGCCGCACGCGCGTCGGCCAGAGCAAATCGCCGAACATGTGCGGGTCCGTATGTCGCAGCAAATCTGCGGCGAACTGCAGGATAAGGGCGCGCTCAAGGTGCTTCGGCTGGGCAATCGCTGGGATCTCGTGTTCCATCAGAGCCTGAAGCGCGATGGCAAGGGCGACGTTGTCGAGTTCGACATCGACCCACGTCTGATGGAACAATTCGCCGCCGAGTCATCGACCGCGATTCGCAAACGCATGGAGGAGCAGCATCTCTTCGCGCTTGTGACGACGGCGGAGACGCGACCCTATGTGCGGATGATCATCGAGCGCATGTTCCCGACGCTGCCTGTCCTGTCGCAACTCGAAATCGCCCGCGGGTTTGAAGTCCGATCGCTTGGCGCGATATCGTGACCAGCGCGCCTGATGGCATCGTCGCCTTCCTTGATCCGAATCTTATTCTGGGCGTGTTCGTCGTCTTCTGCCGTGTCGGCGCATGCCTCATGCTGACACCGGGCGTCTCGAGTTCGCAAATTCCGGTTCAAGTCCGGCTTTTCGCCGCTCTCGCCGCAACGTTCTCGCTGGCGCCGCTGGTTCTGACGTCCGATGCGCTGCATGCTCTGCGCGATGATCCGGCCTCGCTGCTGCGGGCGGTCGCAACGGAATCGCTGACAGGGGGCATGATCGGTCTGCTCGGCCGCATTTTCTTTCTCGCGCTTGAGACCTTGGCCTTTGCGCTGGCGATCATGCTCGGCTTTTCCAATCCGTTCGGCGTGGAAATCGAACCCAATCAGCCGCTGCCGCCGCTCGCCGCTATGATCACTTTGACTGCGACGGCGCTGGTGTTCTTCACCGACCTGCATTGGGAAGTTCTGCGCGGCCTAGCGGCGTCCTATCGCGTCGCGCCGATCGGCGCCGATTTCAATCCGCAATTCGCGCTTCGTCATCTCGCCGATATTCTGGACGAGTCGTTTCGCATTGCACTGCGCGTCTGCTCGCCATTCTTCATCTACGCCGTCATCGTCAACATCGCGATGAGCGTCATCAATCGTCTCACGCCGCCAGTCGCGGTGTTCTACATGGCGACGCCTTTCATCATCGCTGGCGGTCTGATTTTGCTCTACTTCACGATCAAGCCGTTGCTCGGCGAGTTTTTCCTCGGCTTCGGCGGTTGGCTTGTGTCGGGATAGGCGATGAAAACGCGAGTGGAAGCGCTCAGGCGGATCGCGCGCCTGCAGCAGCAGATGCAGGATCTCGCCAACTGGCGTCTGGCGACGCTTGAGCGCGAACGCGCGGCGTTGGCGCAGAGCCACCGCGAAATGATCGAGGCGGCCGGGCGCGGGCTTGCCAGCACCGGGCCGTTGGCCGTCGCCGCCACGCGGCGCATACGCGCTGTCGAACGCCAGCTCGATGCGGCGGCGACGGACCTTGCGGCGCAGGCGAAACTGGCGATCGGTCAGGCGGCGCGGGCGAAACTGGCGACGCGCGCCAAAAGCGCCGCCGACGCCGACCACCGCGCACAACGCGAACGTAAGGACCTGTCGGAACTCATCGAGCGCTCGCTCAGCGTCGCCAAGGCAAGCTCGGCGTAAGGCTGCGGGATGATTCTGGATGCGGCGCCGGACCGAAAGGATTGTCATGGCCATCGATCCCTCAACCGACATCATCGTCGACGTCATCAAGGCCGCCGATCCGCAACGCGCCGCCGCGACCGCGCAAAGGCTCGGGGCGCTGGGCAATGCGCCGGCGCCTGGCGCCAGCAATTTTTCCGCCGCGCTCGATCAAACCGCACGCCTGCCCGACGTCAAGGCGGCGCCTGCGCCATACGCGGCGGACGCGCGCGCGCGTTTGTCCGCCGTGAACGCGCCGGGCGCCGACAAGGCGGCCCGCGTCCAAGTGGAATTTGAGGCTGTGCTGCTCAACAGCTTCGTCAGCGAGATGCTGCCAAAAACCACTAGCAATGTTTTTGGCCAGGGCCTCGCGGGCGACATGTGGAAATCCATGCTCGCCGACCAAATCTCCCGCCAGGTCGCGAAGTCGGGCGCGTTGGGGATCGGCAAGCAATTGTTCGCGACGCATCCTTTTAACCCGCGCGGCGCGAGCGAACACATCAACGCGGCGAAAACCGCAAGCACGAAATCCGCCGCGCAGATGAGCGCCAACATGCTTTCTTTGCCGAGCGATGCCGTCAGCGTCAATGGCGAACTGGCCTTCGCGGCGAGCGGCGCGACATGAATTTCGTCGATCAGCCGCGACGCCAGACTTCGACGATCGCCGCCGGCAACCCGCACGGGGCCGAGGCGATGGCGCTGGCGATCGTCGCGCGGCTTGGAGATGCAATCAGCGCGGAGAACGAGGCGATCGCCCGGCGCGAGCGTGTCGACTATCCCGCCTACAATCTACGCAAGAGCCAGGGTCTGCTCGAACTCAACCGCCTCTTTCCGTCTTTCGCCCGAGCCTCGGCCAGTCCGATTTTACGCGCCGCGCTTCATGGCCTTAACACTGTTCTTGAGCACAACCAGCGTCTGTTGCGCGTGCAGTATGAAGCGGCCATGGCGGTCTCCAATATTGTTGCGCAGGCTATTCGCGACAGCCAGTCGGACGGCACTTACTCCGCGGACTCCTGGCGCGGCCGCGACGTATGATCAAGATCGTCTTTGTTGGCTTCTGGGCAGGCCTGATCGCAATACTCTCGGGATTCGCAATGGGCCATTTTCGCGAACAGCAGGCATGCCGGCCCATCGAGGCCACTTCGGTGAAATTCGAGACCAGAAAGACCAAGGAAATAAACGTTCCAAAGATCCGAGACGGCGCCGTGAAAGGTTACGTCGTCGTGCAGTTGAGCTACGTCGTCAACATTTCGTTGCTCGAGAAAACCTCGCTGTCGCCTGACTCATTCGTGGTCGATGAGATTTTCAAATATCTGTACGACGACGAGACGATCGATTTTGACCATCTCGACAAATTCGATCTGAAGACAATGACGGCTTCACTAGTCGGCAACATCAACCGCCGCGTCAAAGCCGAAGCCGTTTCGGATATCGGCATTCAGGAATTCACCTTCATGGCGACGCCCGAAGTCAAGGCGCGGTAGCGGCGCGAGCCCGATATGTCGTGACCGTCAGCCACGAGCAAGCTTGCGTCGACATTGTCCGCGGGGGCAAACCGCCCTTTTCGAATTGAGGCATCCATGACCATTTCCGGAGTGAGCGCACAACCGCAGTTGCCGAATCCCGCTGCCGCAGCCGCCAGCGCCAACGCCAACGCCAAAAGCGCCGACGGCGACTTCAAGGCGCGCAACCCCCAGTCCGCGGCGACGAAGGATTCAGACGGCGATTATAAGCCCATCGCTGCGCCAATCCCCGCCGCCGCAACAAGTTCACAAACGACCCAGGCCACCCTGACCTCGCTTGCCAAGGGCGGCCAAGCGGCCTGACACCGCACGCGGGTGGCGCGGGCGGCTGACCAGATCATCACCTCCCTGCGCCTACCACATGCAAAGGCCTGTCTCATCCACGCCCGCCGCTGGCGCTGGCGCTACAGTTGCGAGACCGCGATGACCGACACCGGCAAACTCAAGCAAGCCCTGCATGCGGTAGGCGCGCTGACGATCACGGTTGTGGGCGCCCTCGGCGTAGCGCAAGTGCGCTCCGATCCGTTGGCGGCGGTCTACGTGCTCGGCTTGATCGCCGCAGGCCTCGCCGTCGCCGCTCTCGGCAGGCAAGCGCCGGGGGCCGCGCCCGCACAGGATTTCGCCGGGCAGAAGGAGCGCGGACAAGACATCGACGCCGCTCTCGTGCGCGTTTCGAGGCTCGTTACGGATCATGTCGCGGATGCGGCGGGGTTCGCTGACGGCCTTCGGGGCGCCAATCTCAAATTGTCGCAGTTGGCGGCGAGTGAGCCGATCGATGAAATCGTCTTGTCGCTCATCAAGAACAATCACGACATGCAGACGAAGGTGCTGACGCTTTCCGACCGATTGGATGAATCGCGGATCCAGATCAATCAATTGCAGTCCAGTCTGGCCAAGGCGGAAGAATTCGGCCTGAAAGATAGCTTGACCGGAATCGGCAACCGCCGATTTTTCGACAATTCACCGGCGGAGGAGATCGCCGCCGCCAAAGTTCAGCATCATGAACTCTGCCTTTTCATCGCCGATCTCGATCATTTCAAACGGATCAACGATGGGTTTGGCCATGTAGTCGGCGACACGCTGTTGAAGATTTTTGCCGAACTGCTGACGAGTAATCTGAAAGGCCAGGATCGCTTGGCGCGCTATGGCGGCGAGGAGTTCGCGGTGCTGTTTCCCCGAACGCGGTTGGCCGACGCGGCTTCGGTGGCGGAGCAAATTCGCAAACAACTCGAGTCCAAGCAATGGGTGATCGGGCGCAGCGGCGAGCGCGTGGGAACGTTGACCGCCTCGTTCGGCGTCGCAAGTCTCTGCGAAGGCGACACCGGCGTAAGCCTGATCCAGCGCGCCGACGCGATGCTCTACAAAGCCAAAGCCGCCGGAAGAAACCGCGTCGAAGCGCACTATCCGGATGAGGCCGCGAACGAGGCGTCGGCGAGCGGGACGCGCGCGTCGGCGCGGCGCGTCGGATAGAACGTTGGCAACGCCTCGGGCACAGCCGCGACATGGCGCGAACTGAAGGAGGTTTCAGCCGCGTTCTAGATGAAGTGCGGATTGACGAGCGCGCGCACGCCGTTGCGCCGACGCGATCGCCTCTCGCCAACCCGTTGACCAACGCGGCAGCTCCGATCAGTGACGGGCCGCCGCGCGCGTCGGGAGCAGCGGAGCATTGGGATCAGGCAATGGCGTGGATCGCCGAAACAGCAGACCCTCGGGCGCCAGCGTTTGCGACGGGGGAGCCAAGCGACAATTTGGCAACGATCGCCAGCGAGCTTGGCGTTTTGACAGGACTGGACATCGAAGAGCTTGCACGACTGCGGCGCAGTTTTATGTGGGCCAATCATCCCGATCGCCGCGCCGCCGCTTCGCGCGAAATCGCCAATCGGCGCGTGGCGATTGCAAACATGTTGATCGATCAGGCGCGCGCCGCGATCAAGGCGCGCAAGGATTAGCGAATACGCAATCGTTTCAGCGTACGGAGGAAGCGGATTGATAGGGAACGATCGGGCGATCTTCCCGGGCTTGGCGCCCCATCAGCAAGGCGAGGCATCGCGGTGACGACGACGACTTCGACCTTCCTCGACGTAACGCAAAACCTAGCGCGCTATCGGACGATGACATCCGCGAACCCGATGGTGAAGACCGCGAGCGATTATTACGCCGCGAACATCAGCAAGGTGACGTCGATTGCGGATTTTGTCGGCAATTATCGCCTGCTCTCCTACGCGCTTGAGGCGCATGGCCTCGGCGATCAGATCAACGCGACGGCCCTTGTGACGAAAGTGCTTCAGGGCGGCGTCTCCGGCAGCAAGAGCCTCGCAAATACTTTGAGCGATCCGCGCTGGAAAGCGTTTGCCGCGGCGTTTGATTTCGTCGGCGGCGGCGTTTCATCGATATCGACGCGCAGCGCAATTCAGGCAACGAAAACCGACTACGTCGAGAACCGGCTTGAGAGCGACCAGGGCGCTGGCGATGTCGGCGTACAACTGGCGCTGTATTTCCAGCGCGTCGCGCCGACAGTGACCAACAAATATGGGATTCTCGGCGACCCCAATCTTTTGCAGGTCGTCCAGACAATTTTCAGCCTGCCGCCGGAGACCGGTTCGAGCAATGTCGACAACGAAGCCGCGACGATCGGCAAGCTTGTGCCGGTCGCCGATCTGCAGGACCCCAAGAAACTTCTGGCGCTGACCGAACGTTTCACCGCGATGTACGATTTGACCTACAGACCCAGTTCAGGCGCGACCGCATCGCTGACCGCCCCCTCGAACGGCGCTTCCACCAGCGTCTCGGCGGCGACCACGATTCTGGGCGGGATCATCAGTTCGAACAGCTCTTCGATCGCCAGTTCGCTTGGCGGCGGATCGTCGCTGTTCAGCAATCAATTGATGACCAGCATTCAGGGCTTGCAGCTCGGCGGATAGTTCGCCGGCGCCGATCCGGCGCTCCGCGCGCCCGATCGAGCCAAGCCCGCGCTATCGATCGGGGACGGCGTAGTAGCGCTCGCGCAGCGCGAAGCGCTCGCTGGGTTTGAGCGGCGCCGTCCCCGCCGCGCAAAACCGCACGCCGATCTCCCCGCCTCGCCGCCATACGACGACGACCGAAGCGATTTCGCCGGTCTCGTCGACATACAGCGAGAACCGTCCGGGCAGGCCGACATTGCGCATCAGAACCAGGCGCATGCCGCCGGACGAGGCATCGTGGATCCGGCATTCGCACAAGAACCGGTTGGTTGAAACGATAATCTTGCCCGAGCGCAATCGCAGGCGTGTTCGACCCGCCCATCGATTGTCCGAATGCGTCGACGCGGTCCCGCCGCTTGCGGCGACGCTGTAGGCGACCTCGCCGCGCGCCGCCAGAGCCCGCGCGTGATCAGGGCGCGAACGCAGACCGTCGAGGCGAACGCCCAGAAGCAAGCGCCTCATGGCGCAGCTCGATCGAACCGCGCGAAGTCGCCAGGAGAAACCCATCGACCACACACTGCGCCAAACGCCGGCTTCGTTAACGTTTGCTTAATCATTAATTTGATACATGTCTTCATGTCCACAATAAATATTTCAGTAACCATAACGTTGTAGTGTTTGGAAAGATCAAACGAACATCACCGACGAAAGACGGCGCGAAATAACCTTACACGATGATTTTCGGTCAACATTATAAATCACCTACGTCGATGTTCCGAACACAATAATCGTTAATTCTAAATTATTATTGTACGTCTCGGACACTCTTTTCTTGCGTTTATTATCTCAGCGTAAGCTTAAAGCCTAACGTAACGTCATGATGACGGTTTTATCAGTCTGGGGCACGATCATGTACATCATAATAGACGACAGAAATATTGTTTCCGGGGGATACGCTTCAGGACTCGACAAAGAGGGGGTTTCGTCTGCCGGCATCGACCCGATTGATTTTCGCGAATGGATCAACAAAGTCAGCGATACTGACGTTCATGCCGTCGAAGCTTTCCTTATTGGCGATTGCATCAATCGCGATACCCTACCCAAGCTCATACGCGAGCGCTCCCGCGCCCCGGTGCTGTGCCTGAACGAGCGCCAGTCGTTGGACGATACGATCGGCCTGCTCGAGGCCGGCGTCGACGACGTTCTGCGCAAGCCGGTGCATGTGCGCGAAATCCTGGCGCGCGTCGGCGCGATCAATCGCCGCGCCATGGGCGAAAACGGCCATGTGACCATCGGCGAACTTTGCGTCTATTTCGACGGCCGCGATCCGGAAATCGCCGGGATTGTGCTGCAACTGCCGCGCCGCGAACGCCGCATCCTCGAATGCCTCGTGCGCAATCGCGGCCGTCGCGTCACCAAGGCGCAGATCTTCAGCGCGGTCTATGGGTTGTTTGACGAGAACGTCGACGAGAACGTCGTCGAAAGCCACATCAGCAAGCTGCGCAAAAAGCTGAAGCCGCGGCTTGGCTACGACCCGATCGATTCAAAGCGCTATCTCGGCTATTGCGTCGAGAAGCGCTGACCGCGAATATCGCCCAATCCCGCATTCCAGAAGTGGGCCCGCCATTGCGCGCGACAGCGAAGCAATGATGGTGTGGACGGCCCCACCCAAACGGCATCAAGTGCCAAAACGTGGTCGCCGGAGCGCCACAAAAGGGGAGACCGTCCGTGAAGCAGTTTATCAGAATTAGCGCCGATTTGGGCAAGAACTATTTTCAGGTTCATGCGCTTGAGAACGCGAGCGGCGCGGCGTTGAACCGCAAGTTGAGCCGGGCAAAGTTTCGCGAGTTCTTTATGAAGATCGCGCCGTGTCGGGTCGGCATGGAGGCTTGCGGTTCGGCGCATTACTGGGCGCGCGAGCTTGCCGCGATGG
Organism: Methylocapsa sp.; assembly: GCA_043739325.1. Classification (GTDB taxonomy): domain Bacteria; phylum Pseudomonadota; class Alphaproteobacteria; order Rhizobiales; family Beijerinckiaceae; genus Roseiarcus. Next base: position 23,001 of record JAYUFK010000336.1, read on the forward strand.
GGCACGAGGTGGTGCTGATCCCGCCGGCTTACGCCAAGCCCTATGTCAAGCGCGGCAAGAACGACGCGGCCGATGCGGCGGCAATCTGCGAGGCGATGTCGCGGCCCGGCATGCGGTTCGTGCCGGTCAAGAGCGCCGATCAGCAAGCTGTGCTGATGCTGCACAAGACGCGCGAATTGCTGGTCAAGCAGCGCACGATGAGCGTCAACGCGCTGCGCGGGCACTTGGCCGAGTTTGGCCTTGTCGTCGCGCGGGGCATTGGCCGCGTCGACGAGCTGCTGGCGTTGGCGCAAGCGGACGCGGCGCTTCCGCAAATCGCCAGGGCGGCGGTCGCGCGTCTGGCCCGGCATCTCGAGGCGATCGACCAGTCGATCGACGCGCTGGAAGAGGACATCGCCAGGGCGCATGGGCAAAACCAGACAAGCCGCTTGCTCGACGAGATTCCCGGCGTCGGTCCGCTTATCGCCTCGGTGATCGCGGCCAGCGTCCCCGACCCGGGCGTGTTCAAGTCGGGGCGCGACTTCGCCGCCTGGCTGGGCCTGACGCCCAAACAGAATTCCAGCGGCGGCAAGCAGAAGCTCGGCGCCATCACCAAACAGGGCAATCGATATATCCGCAAAATGCTCGTCGTCGGCGCGACCTCGGTGCTGCGCGTGGCGAAGAAGCGTAGGGGCGCGCTGGCCGACTGGATCAACGCGCTGCGCGCCAGGAAGCCCGAGAAGCTGGCGGCGGTGGCGCTGTGGCCAACAAGCTGGCGAGGATCGGCTGGGCGATCATGACGACAGGCGAGGGTTTCCGCGGCGAAACTTATGTCAAAGCCTGAACCGCGGTTCGCCATCGTGAAGAACCATCGAAGAAGAGTTTAGCCGTTTCGAGTTTGGCAAGCGCAACGACGTGATGAACGACATGGTCGCCACCGAAAGCCAGGGACACCCCGCCGCCCGTCACGAGCATCAAGCTCGCCGCAATGATCGGGACCAGGGCCATCGGAAATCATCAGGGCCAGCGGCCATTGCGCCGCGCCAACAGGCCGGAC
>JAYUFK010000337.1:0-3248 GCA_043739325.1 Methylocapsa sp.
GAGAGGAGCGACGTTTCGCGTCACCTTAGGCCGGCGGCGCTTGCCGCCGGGTTAATGGAGGCGCCGCGCAACGCCGCCGCAGCTCTGGCGAGACAGCAAAACCCTCCGACATCGATCTCCTCGGCTCGTTTAGCCGGGTCGATGCCGGCGGCTTCCAGCAAATCTGTTGCGTCAACGCCAAGGCTTGCCGCGAACGGCCTGAGCGACTGGCGCAGCATTTTGCGTCGTTGACCGAAGGCCGCCTTCGTCGCCTGCGACAGCAGGCCGGCCTGGCAATCGTCTGGCCTGGCGCGCGGGACCAACTCGACGACGCTGGATGTCACTTTGGGCGGCGGCGTGAAGGCCGCAGGAGAAACGTCGAACAGGATGCGCGCCGCGCTGCGCCAGCCCGCGAGGACGCCGAGGCGGCCGTAGTCCGCACGCTGATCAGGACTCGCGACGATCCGCAGCGCGACTTCGCGCTGAAACATCAGAATGAGCCGATCGTAGAAGGGCGGCCAGGCTTCGCTCTCCAGCCACAGAGTCAAAAGAGGCGTGGCGATGTTGTACGGGAGGTTGGCGCAAATCCGCACCGGCGCGCCTTCGGCGCTTTTTGCCAGGGCGTCGTAATCCTGGCTCAAGGCGTCGCCCGCGATAATCTCAAGACGGCCCGGCCAATGGGCGCCGACTTCCTCGAGTGCGGCAAGGCAGCGCTCATCGCGCTCAATGGCGATGACCTTGCGCGCGCCCTGGCTCAGCAGCGCGCGCGTCAGGCCGCCCGGCCCCGGGCCAATTTCGATGACAACGACGCCGTCGAGCGGCCCCGCTGCCCTCGCGATGCGGCCCGTCAGGTTAAGGTCGAAAAGAAAATTCTGGCCCAGTGATTTCCTCGGGCCCAGTCCATGCGCGGCTACAATCTCGCGCAGCGGCGGCAATCCATCCGGCGCAAGAGTCATGGGCCCGAGAGCCGGGCAGCAAGCCGCGCCGCCTCGATCAAGCTGGCTGGATTGGCTAAGCCCTTCCCGGCAATATCGAACGCGACGCCATGATCCGGCGAGGTGCGAACGAACGGCAGACCCAGCGTGACATTCACGCCAGTGTCAAAGGCGAGCGTCTTGATCGGAATCAAGCCTTGATCATGGTACATCGTGATGGCGACGTCGTACTTCTGTCGCGCGGCGCTGTGAAACAAGGTGTCGGCGGGATAGGGGCCCGAGACGTCCAATCCGTCGCCGCGCAATCGGGCGATCGCCGGCGCGATGATGGCGATTTCTTCGCCGCCCATCGCACCCGCTTCCCCAGCGTGCGGATTGAGCCCCGAAACCGCTATCCGCGGTCGCGCGATGTTGAAGCGTCGCCCGAAGTCCCGAGCGACAATTTGAGCGGTGGAGACGATAAGATCGAACGTCAGGTTGCGAGGGACGTCGGCAAGAGGGATGTGGATTGTGACGGGCACGACCGCGAGTTCCGGCGACCACAACATCATCACCGGCTGATACGTCCCGCCCCAGGCTCGTGCGAGTTCGCCCAGAAATTCCGTGTGTCCGGCAAAGCGGAAGCCGGCGTCGTAGAGGACATGTTTGGCGATTGGATTGGTGACGAGCGCACGCGCGTGGCCGAGCCGCACCGCGGCGACCGCGCGCTCTATCGATTCGATCGTCGCGGCCGCGCTTGCCGCGCTCGGATGTCCAGGCTGAGCCTCAACGGTGCTCGCCAGAGCGACAACAGGCAAGGCGGAGTCGAAGGAACTCCCTGCGTCCTGGGGTTCGACCGTGGCGATCGGTACATCGAGACCCAATGACTGGCTTGTCGCGTGCAACACGCCGGGATCGGAGATAACAAAGAACGGCGCCGAAATTTCTCGCCGACGCAGCCACGCCTTGAGCGCCAGCTCGGGACCAATCCCTGCGGGATCGCCCATCGTCATGACCAATGGAGTCACGGGCATTGGCGGCCTGACCAACGCCCGGACGCTGCGGACTCAAACGCAATCATTTCACTGCAAGCTAGTCGAGGCGCGAATATCGCCTAACGTTCGCAACGTGAGCTCGAACGTGATGGTCTGATCGCGCACGCTGGGCGTCGAAGCAATCGGATCGCTCAGCCGCGAGAGATAGCTGACGTTAAACGTCGTGCACTCGTCCATGTAACCGATGCCAACGCCGTAATTTGTCGGATAGAAACGCGGCACCGACTGTCCTGGCAGATCATAAAGATGGCGCGACATATCGAAAATGAGCGATCCGTTGACGTTCCAGTGACTGACAATATCGTAGCGGGCGTTCGCCACCAGGCCCTCGCGGTTGTGCACCCATCCGAGCAACGGCTGGGCCGCATATCGCGCGTAGTCGAGGCTTGTGGTCAGCCCGCGAAAGTTGACGTTGACGATCGAATCAAACCGCGCGAGGGCCAAAGTCGAACTGTCGAATTGCTGTTTCGTCGTGAAGGACAACGCCGGTGAAAACGGCGCGATTGTTTCACCGGCGACGAAGTTCGAATATTTCTTGTCGAGTCCGGATTCAAGCCCGGTATTTGCCGCGTCGGCGATCGTATAAGAATTCTGACCGGCCAACTGAAAGGATTCCCCGCCGACAACGCTGGCATGTCCGCCATTGTTGAAATCGGCAGTATATTGGAGCCCGTAATTGAGACGCACGCCGCCCTCGATGCGGTCGTAGCCAGAATATTTGTTCCACGCAAAAAGATTGGTTTCGTCAAACACAAGGCTTTGCGCGTCTTCGTTGGGTTGCAACTTGGGAAGTGTTTCGTTGGGCCGCACGATCAGTTGGGCGATCGGCTCGACCACCTGGCGCCCAATCCACGAGTGGGATACGAAGGGATAGCGATATTCGAGTCCGACGCCCGCCATCGCCCGGCTATTCGCGGCATTTTGCGTATCCGAGAAAAAGGCCGGCTGATTGGCGTTGTCGATGACGCTCGATCCATTCGCCGACGAAAACACGAAGGAAGTGCTGTCGTTCAAACTGGTCGCCTCGCCATCCAGTCGGGCGAAAACAAACGGCGTCCATTCCTCGCCGATGGGATCGATGAACTTTCTCTGCCATGCAACCTGCGCCGAAGCGCGCGCGTAATCGCCCGCGATCCCGCGCAGCAAACATTGCCCGCGAACATACGAGGCGCACACGTTATAGAGGCTGTAGGCGTGGTCGAGCGTTTGCGCGCCGACGGCCTGATAGGCGGCGGCGGAGCGCGAAATGTTGGCGGCGTTGACGTCGAACGTCACTTCACCGCCAATTCCGTGAGTGCTC
>JAYUFK010000338.1:0-23839 GCA_043739325.1 Methylocapsa sp.
AGCAGCTTTCATCCCAAGGCATCGGCAGTCCTCCCGCCGACAGAAAACTGTCACCCATCATCCCGGTCTAGTGTGTTACCAATCTAATCGGTCTGGACATCGCGCTACCTTCCCCGCTGGCGCGGAGAAGGGGGTCGCGGCGTGCTTTGTGCTATTCTTTGGACATGCAAGAGCCGCCGCAATTTCGCCTGTCCTCGCGCAAGTTTGCGCGGGCGCTCCGTCGCGATATGACGAAGGCTGAAGCGATGTTGTTTCGCGCGCTGCGCGGCCACCGGCTCGACGGCCACAAGTTTCGGCGGCAGGCGCCGATCGGTCCGTATTTCGCCGACTTCGTTTGCTTGGCAAAGAAGATCGTTGTCGAAGCGGATGGCCGGACGCATGAGACGGAGGAGGCCGCATTCAGGGACGCTGCGAGGGATGGTTGGTTCAGCCGCGAAGGTTATCGAGTCTTGCGCTTTCCGGACGATTTGATCATCGGCGGATTGCCGGTGGCAATCGAACGCATCCGATCCGCGCTCGCCGAGTAATCCTTCCCGCGCCAAATACGTGCTCTCCTTACCGAATTCTTTGCATTTCCCGCTCTATGAAGGACCACAACGAAAGGCGGCGGACATGTTGGTGTTTGGTTGGGACTTGCCATCTTCCATCCCTCTCGCGACGGGAACGGCGACCGTCGCCGTGGCGCTCGTCGCGGCGCGTTTCTACTGGCGCTGGCGCCTCAGCCGCTGGGCGCGGAGCCAGGGTATGACGCTCACCGGCTTTCGCGGCGCGGAGTCTTGCGAGGGATCGCGGAAAGTTACGCGCAGCGAGAACCAGAGCGCGTTTCGCGTCGAACTGCGGACACGCAACGGCGCGCCGCGTTTCGCCTGGGTGACGTTCGGCTCGTTTTGGGGTTTTGTGTTCGGCGAACCGGTCGCCGACGTGCAATGGGATAGCGACCGCTAAGCAAAAGGCAGGCGATGCAAATCCCGATAATTGAAACCGCCCGCCTCACCCTGCGGCCATGGCGCGACGTCGATCTCGACGCCTTCGCGGCGTTCTCGGCCGATCCCTATACCGCGCGCTTCGTCGGCGGCGTTTGCGGGCGCGAGGAAGCGTGGCGGCGCATGGCCGCCTATGCCGGGCATTGGCTGTTGCGCGGCTATGGCCTGTGGGCGCTGGAGGAAAAAAGCAGCGGCGCGTTCATCGGCTACAGCGGCCTGTGGTTTCCTGAAGGCTGGCCGGAGCTTGAGCTCGGCTGGTCGCTGGTGAAAGCCGCGCACGGCAAGGGCTATGCGACGGAGGCGGCGGCGCGGGCGCGTGTTTACGCCTATGAAGTTGTGGGCGCCAAGACGCTGATCAGCATCATCGACAAGCAGAATTATGCGTCGCAGGCCGTCGCCAATCGTCTCGGCGCAACTTACGAAAACGTCTTCCTGCTGCGCGGCGCGGAAGTGGTGATCTATCGCCATCCGCCGCCCGAAATCGTGCGCGGCTAGTCGGTTATGGCGCCGAGGATGCGTCCGCCATCCGGCGCCTGCACGAGAATCGCGGTCTTCAACGCCGCGTCGCCTTGCGACAACGCGTAAGCGGCGGGTTCGCCATTCCAGCGTCCGAGCTTGACGAATTCGTGCACGACATTGGCGTGCGGCAAGGTATGGCCGGCGTTTTCACCGCGCGTCACCGCCACTTCGACGACGCGCGGATCGTAGCGCACCAGCCAGACGTCCGCGCCGCCCGTGGGCGCCTGCGCCGCGCCGATCCGCACATTGCCCTGCGTCAGCGTCAGCGCGAGCGAATCGCCAAGCCGCTGGCCGGCGAGCAAGGGCGAGACTTCCGACATGTCCGCGCCCACCGCGTCGCGCGCGCCATTGACGACCATTTGCGGCGTGAAGGCGCTGGGATGGCCGAGCGGGCCTTCGTAGATCTCCTGGCGGCGGGTGAATTCCGGCTTGCCGAAAATGTCCTTCCAGCCCAGTCGGTCCCAATAGGTGACGGCGAAACTCAGCGCCAGCACGTCCGGGCGGTCGCGCAATTTGATGAGATTGGCGTTGGCGGGCGGGCAGGAATTGCAGCCCTGGCTGGTGAACAGTTCGAGCACATAGGGCGGGCGCCGCTCAGCCGATTGCGCCGCGGCGGTCGAGAGCGCCAGCGTCGCGAACCCGCTCATGAATATCGCAAGAGTTTTCATTGATGCTTCTCCCTGTGGCGCGCGCCAGCATGCAGTCGTCAAGGCATCTTCGCTTGAAGCTGCAACGGCGTTACAGTCGCTTGAACTTTAGTTGGCGCCGCGCGCGCTGGCCTTAGCCGGCGTTTGCCCGTAAAGCCATCGGCTCAAGCCAATGAGGCGAGAGGGCAGGGATGAGCGCCGTCGGGTCTGGCCAGCGCGCCAGCATTGCAAATATTCGCGCCCGCAAGGGCGGCGAGCCGCTGGTCTGCCTCACGGCGTACACGGCGCCGATGGCGCGCCTGATCGATCCGCATGTCGACATCCTGCTGGTCGGCGACAGCCTCGGCATGGCGCTGTACGGTTTCGACAGCACGTTGCCTGTCACGCTGGAGATGATGATCAATCATGGCGCTGCCGTGGTGCGCGCCAGCGCGCGGGCGCTGGTGGCGGTCGATCTGCCGTTCGGTTCCTATCAGGAATCGCCCGCCGTCGCGTTTCGCTCCGCGGCGGCGGTGATGGCGCGAACCGGCTGCGCGGCGGTCAAACTGGAGGGCGGCGTCGAAATGGCGGAAACGATCGCGTTTCTGGTCCAGCGCGGCATCCCCGTCATCGGCCATGTCGGCCTGACCCCGCAATCGGTCAACGGCCTTGGCGGCTATCGCTCGCGCGGCCACGACGAAGCGGAGGCGGCGCAGATCGCCCGCGGCGCGCATGCGGTAGCCGATGCCGGCGCGTTCTGCATCGTATTTGAAGGCATGGTCGAGCCGCTGGCGCGCCGCCTCACCGGCGAACTGGCGATCCCGACAATCGGCATCGGCGCGTCGCCCGCCTGCGACGGCCAGATCCTTGTGACCGAAGACATGGTCGGGCTGTTCTCGGATTTTCTGCCGAAGTTCGTCAAACGCTATGCGCGGCTTGGCGAGCAACTTTCCAGCGCCGTCGCCGCTTATGCGAGGGATGTGCGCGACCGCAGTTTTCCGAGCGCGGAACATACCTATTCCGTGCGAGCCAAGAGGGCGCTCGACCCATGACCGGCCCGCGCGACGCGTCCGGAAAAATGCTTGTCGCTCGCACGATTGCCGAGCTGCGCGGCTGCGTCGCGTCGCTGCGCGCGGCGGGCAACACGATCGGCCTTGTGCCGACAATGGGCGCGCTGCACGAGGGGCATATCAGCCTCGTGCGCGCCGCGCTGGATCGCCTGGACGCGCCGGTCGCGACGATTTTCGTCAATCCCTCGCAATTCGCCCCCAACGAGGATTTCGCCGCCTATCCGCGCGACGAGGCGGCGGATTTCGCCAAGCTGTCGGCGGCGGGTTGCGGCGTCGTCTTCGCGCCGTCTCTTCCCGAGATGACGCCGGAGCCGAGCCTGACGAGCGTGCATGTCGCCGGCCTCACACAAGGCCTGTGCGGCCCGTTCCGCCCCGGCCATTTCGATGGCGTTGCGAGCATCGTCACCAAACTGCTGATGATCGGCCTGCCGGATCGCGCCTATTTTGGCGAGAAGGATTATCAGCAATTGCAGGTCGTGCGGCGCCTCGCGTTCGATCTCTCGATCCCTGCGGAGATTGTCGGCATGCCGACGATACGCGAAGCCGACGGCCTCGCGATGTCCTCGCGCAACGCGTATCTCGATGACTCCGAGCGAAGAATCGCGACCGGGCTGCATCGCGAGTTGAAGAAGGTCGCGCGCGAGGTTGCGAATGGCGAGGCTTCGTGCGGCGCCGCGACTTCGAGAGCGTCTCAAGCGCTCGTCGCGGCGGGGTTTGCCTCGGTGGATTATTTTACCGTTGCCGACGCCGCGACGCTGGCCCCGCTGGAGCGCGTCGCCGGCCCGGCGCGCGTGATCGCGGCGGCGCGGCTTGGGCGTACAAGGTTGATTGATAATGTTGCGGTGTAGGGCGGTCGAGGGCAGGGGTTGAGGAAGAAAGTATCTCAGGCCTTACGGCGGTCGCGACCCGCGATTATCTGGCTCTCATCTTAAACTTGTGCATGTTCTGGTTTGCGAACAAGGTTCTTTGTCGGTGTTGGCAGCGTGCCCATAGCTACGGCGACCGTGCGCTACTCGATTTCTGTTCCGCGAGGTTGCTATCACCATGCATCGTCGGCCAATTCAATCGCGGGAGTCGGGTAAGTAGACAGATTGAACCATTTGTCAGGCATCAAGTTCTTGCGCGGCGGCGAAGGACGCCATCTATGGAAAAGCCGCCAGTCAAATGCGTCGCCAAAACCGTGGCGTGGATTGAGAACCTCGTAAAACTGATGCCGGAGCGACAGTAATCCTTCGGCCCAAGTTAGCGGGTCGGTATAGAACGCCACTGATACCACGCGCTGACTTCCCTTGGCAAAAAAGTCGTTCGCTCCCTTCGTCAAGATAGCTTCAAAATCCGGTTCCTGCGCCCAACGTTGTGGAACCTTGAAGAAGAAAGCCCCCGGTAATCCTGCAGGCAATTGTCTTCTCGAACTTGTCAGGGTATTGGTTATCGTCCTGGAGCTAAGTTCGGTTGAAGTCAGGTTGCATTTAGCGTCCCCGCGCAATATAATATCATTGTAATTTATCTCGAAATCATAGTCAGACCCAAGTTTTCCAATTGGTTTTATAAAGCGAAACATCCAGTCATTTGTATAAAGCGCCTTACCTATATGCATTTCGGCTAGGGAAGGCTTTGGATTACGAGCGCTTTTCATTCGAACTATACATTCTAAGAATCCGTCTATATGCTGCAAATTAACCAGCGTCTCCGCTAAATCGACGGCGCGGTACACCTGTACAAGAGTCTTTCCGTTTTGGAAATCTCCCTCATCTATTGCGAAAATACCATTATTATCAACTGGTTTGATAACGTGATCTTCGATCCATTGCTTACCAAGATAATGGCTTATAATGAAGCAAGCTAGGAAAAATGACCTTTCAACCCTATGAGGCCGCATTGCCTCTGGCATTTTCGAAAAGTGTTCGTCCAATTGCTTTATGGTAAGTCTTTCAACCATTTAGGGGCCTCTATTAAGAGGTGGCGCGTTCGGTCGGCAACTAACCGAAGACCAAGCGGGCTACGTGGAAGTGATACGCGTTCCTTGATTTATTGCGTCGTTTACCAAGAGTAACGCCGCGATCCATAGCACAGGGGTGCGCACACACGCGATCGGAGATCATGTATCTCCTGTAACGCCCCGGCCACGACGGCGGTTCTATTGAAGCGGATAGCGCTCTGACCGACGCACAAATTCTTGACAGCAAGCGTGTTCGTGTTACGTTCTTTTCTGGCGTTGAAAAACTATGCGAATTCGCGCTTGTCGGTTCTTGAAACGTGTTTGCGGGAAATCGTTGTTGCCAGAAGCGCAGCGACGAAGCAATCCACCGTGCGGATTGCACTACGGTGGATTGCTTCGCTGCGCTCGCAATGACGCGCTTCTAATCAATCGAATCATAGTTTGGATCGCGCAATCGACACGACGGCGGAGATTGGCATTCCAAGGCATTGAAAAGATTGCAACTGGCACGCAAAACCGCCGCATATAGCCCGCCTTCAACGAGAGCCACGTCGCCCACCGCCTACCCCGCCTCAAGCAAGCGCACCGCCTCATCGCGCTCGAACAGATACAGCAGCGCGCGCAAGCCCGCCGCCTCTGGTCCCGCGAGGCGCGGATTGTGCTCAAGCGCTTCCTGCGCCGCCTTGCGCGCCAGCAATAGCAATTGCCCGTGCAGATCGAGCCGGGCGAGGCGGAAGCCCGGCGATCCTGCTTGCTTCGCGCCGAGGACTTCGCCTTCGCCGCGCAGGCGCAAGTCTTCCTCGGCGATGCGAAAGCCGTCCACGCTCTCGCGCAGGATTTCGAGCCGCGCCCTCGCCGTCTCGCCGAGCGGCGCCTTGTAGAGCAGCAGACAAGTCGAACGGCCCGCGCCGCGCCCGACGCGGCCGCGTAGTTGATGCAGTTGCGCGAGGCCGAAGCGCTCGGAATGTTCGATCACCATGATCGTCGCCTCCGGCACGTCGACGCCGACTTCGATGACGGTGGTGGCGACCAGAACCCTGGTTTCGCCGCGCTGGAAGCGCTCCATCGCCGCGTCCTTTTCCGGCCCCTTCATGCGGCCGTGGATGACGTCGACGGCGCTCCCAAAAAAGCCGCGCAGCATCTGCGCGCGCTCCTGCGCGGCGGCGACGTCAAGCTCCTCGCTCTCCTCGACCAGCGGGCAGACCCAGTAGGCGCGCGCGCCGCTGGCGATGGCGCGCCCGACGCCCGCGACGACTTCCTCGAGCCGCTCCAGCGGCATCGCGCGCGTGTCGATCTTCGTGCGTCCCGGCGGCTTTTCGGTCAGCGCGGAAACGTCCATGTCGCCGAAGTAAGTCAGGACGAGAGTGCGCGGAATCGGCGTCGCCGTCATCACCAGAAGATCGGCGGCCTCGCCCTTGCTCGACAATGCGAGACGCTGGCGCACGCCAAAGCGATGCTGTTCGTCGATGACGGCGAGGCCGAGATCGCGGAACGCGACGCTCTCCTGAAACAACGCATGCGTGCCGATGGCGATGTCGATTTCGCCGGCGACAAGCGCGGCGAGCGTTGCGCGGCGCTCAGCGGCCTTGTCGCGGCCGGTGATGATGGCGATGCGCAGTCCCGCCGCTTCGGCCAGCGGCTTCATGCGCTCGTAGTGCTGACGGGCGAGAATTTCTGTCGGCGCCATCAACGCCGCCTGCCGGCCGGCCTCGACAACATCGGCCATCGCCAGCAGCGCGACGATCGTCTTGCCCGAGCCGACATCGCCTTGCAGCAGCCGCAACATGCGCTTGGGCGCGGCGAGATCGGCGCGGATATCGGCGAGCGCTCGTGTCTGCGATCCGGTCAGGCTGAACGGCAGCGCCGCCACGATCACGGCGCCGATGCGCCCCGCGCTGATGCTGGCGCGTCCGGCCAGCACGCGCATCCGTGCCCGCACCAGCAGCAGCGCCAGCTGGTTGGCGAGCAACTCGTCGAAGGCGAGGCGCAGGCCCGCCGGCCCTTCGGGCAAGACATCCTCGGGCCGTTGCGGATCGTGCATGGCGCCAAACGCCTCGGCGAAGCTCGGCGCGCTCAGGCGCTTCAGCGTGGCGGCGTCGATCCATTCAGGGAGGCTGGGAATGCTCGCCAGCGCGCCCAGCGTCGCGCGATGCAGAACGCGGGGGAATAGCCCTTCGGTCAGACCATAGACCGGCTCGACCGCCGGCATCCTCGCCAGCGCTTCCGCGTCCATCACGCGATCGGGATGCACCATCTGCAAATGGCCGTCCCACATTTCGATCTTGCCCGACACCCAGCGCGTCGCGCCAAGCGGCAGGGATTTGCGCACCCAGTCGTGATTGGCGAGGAAGAACACGAGTTCGACATCGCCGGTCTCATCCTCGACCAGCACCTTGAACGGCGCCTTCGAGCGCGCGTTCGGCGGCGCGCGGTGCTCGGCGACGCGCACTTCGAGCGTGACGATGGCGCCTAGCTCCGCCTGGCCAATCTTGGGCCGTGCGCGCCGGTCGAGCGTGGCGTAGGGCAGGTGGAACAGCACATCGACGACGCGCGCGCCGTTCGAGCGGTCGAGCAGCCGGTCGAGCAGCTTGGCGATCTTTGGCCCGACCCCGGGGAGGCTGGCGGCGGGGGCGAAAAGCGGATCGAGCAGGGCAGGGCGCATGGCGCAAGTGTAGCGCGACAGCGATGGATTGGGCGAGGGGGACCGAAAGCGACTGCCATCGATGAATAAAAACGGCGGCCCAATTGTTGTCGTTGTGGGGGTAATCCAAACCATGAACTAGGGAGAACGAATATGCGACAACACTCGATTCTCGCGCCAATCGCCTGTCAATTGTTGTTGGTTGCAGGCTTTGCGACATGGCCGATGGCCGCGACGCGGGCCGACGACAATCACCGGGCGTTTCTGCCTCGCCTCATAACGTCTTCCACCATCCCGGCGAACGGCGACCTCAACCCCTATGGCGTGGCTTTCGTGCCGGAGCATTTTCCCGCGGGCGGATCGATCGCATCCGGAGATGTGCTGGTGTCGAACTTTAACGCGAGCGGCAACTTGCAAGGCACCGGCGTCACGATCGTCAAGCTGACGCCGGATGGAACGGTGGCTCCGTCCGTTGCGCCGGGAAATCCAGGCAACGCGAAAACGTTTTTTACCAGCAAGCTGAGCGGCCTCAGCACGGCGCTCGGCGTGTTGCGAGGAGGGTTCGTCATCGTCGGCAATTTGCCCACGACCGACGGCACGTCCGTCACACTATCGCAAGGCTCGTTGCAGATCGTCGATCGCAACGGCAAGCTGGTCAGGGTGTTGAATGACAAATCGCTCCTCGACAGCCCGTGGGATCTGACAATCAACGATCAAGGCGCCCGGGCCCAGGTTTTCGTGTCGAACGTGGTGAGCGGCACGGTTTCGCGCCTCGACCTTGCGGTGGGGCCCGCCGATGTCACGCTTATGCATGGCGCGCAGATCGCAACGGGCTACTTGCATCGTCCCGATCCCGCCGCGCTCGTTCTGGGTCCGACCGGGCTCGCCTATGACCGGGACGCCGACATTCTCTATGTCGCGTCGACGGCCGATAATGCGATCTTCGCGGTTCCAAACGCCGGCAAAGCGGGAGCTCCCGTGACGAAAGGCGCTCAGGTCTTCGCCAATCCGAACTTGCGCGGCCCGCTGGGTTTGGCGATTGCCCCGAATGGCAATTTGCTTACCGCCAATGGCGACGCCGTCAATGTCGATCAGGCTCACCCCAGCGAAATCATGGAATTCACCAAGTCGGGAAAATTTGCTGGCGAATTCAACGTCGACGCTGCCACTGCCGGCGCGTTCGGCATCGCTGCCGCCCTGTCCGACGACGCGGCGTTCAACTTCGCCGCGGTCGATGACGTGCCAAATACGGTGAGCGTGTATCGGATCAGGCGCTGAGACGGCGGACCCCTCGTGACGGCGGAGGTTCGTCGGAGCCTCCGCCTCACATCGGCAGCTTCAACCCGTCCTTGCCCACGAGGATGCGCGTCGCCTCATACGCGCCATCGGCGGCCTTGATAGCGCCGCGCACGCCGATCGAGGCGCCCGGCGCGAACGTGATGATCGGCGTCGAAGGGTCGACGATGATTGTCTGTTCGCCGCCCTTGTACCCGACGGTCAGCTTTGGACCTTCGGCGCTGTCGACCTTGGCCGCGATCGCGCCGTTGGTCATCGTGCTTTGCGGCGCGAAATCGAAGGGGCGAAAGCCTTCGCCGGCGCCGCGCATGGCTTCGGGAAAAATATGCACTTCCACCGCCCTGAGCGCGCCGTCCGGGCCCGGCATAGCCGTCGCGCCGATGAACAGGCCAGGTTGGATGTCGGCAAGGTTGGCGGGGATCGCGGCGTTGACGGTATGTGGGTCCTTCAGGCGCACGATCCAGTCTTCGCCCTCCCGCGTTCGCACATTGAGCGTCAGATTGTCGGGCGAAAGGGTCTGAATTGTTGCACGGATAGTGACGGGCTGGGTGTCTTCCGCGGAAGCGACGCCGGCGAAGGCCAAAGCGAGCGCGGCGATGAAGCAGCGGGTTGCGGGCATGGGCGCCTCTTGGGCGGTTTCCAGGGGAGCGTCGTTTGCCCGGCGCGAGGGGTCAAATAAACCTTTCGTGCGTTCGAAGCGCCGGCTATAAGCCCGCTGATCGGCCAGATGGGCCGCGGGAAAATTCATGACTGGCTCGGACTTGTCGAGCGCCGGGCTTGACGCGCGGCGCAGGCGCATTCTGTTTCGCGCGTGGCGACGCGGCATGCGCGAAATGGATCTCTTGATGGGATCTTTCGCCGACGCCGAGTTGCCGACTATGACCAAAGCCGACGTCGACGAACTTGAAGGCCTGCTCGACTCGCCCGATCCGATGGTGCTCGGGTGGCTCACCGGTGAAGAACCAACGCCGGCCGAGGTTGAGACCGAACTGTTCGCCCGTCTGCGGCTTGCTCATAGCGCGGCGCTGCGACGAGAAAAAGATAGAGCGTGAAACATCTGACCCCCGCCATCGCCCGCCTCAATCAGGGGGGCACGATCACGCTGAGCGCCGCGCCGGAAGGCTTCGACGCTTTCGTCGTCGCCGATCTGGCGTTGGCGCTCGCCAAAGCGGGAGAGGGCCGCGCCGTGGCGTTGAGCTTTGTCGCGCGCGACGGGCAGCGCGCCCAAAGCTTTGCCGATACACTGGCCTTCGCGGCGCCGCAGATCGAGGCGCTGTATCTGCCGGCGTGGGATTGCCAGCCCTATGATCGCGTCTCGCCGAACGCGGCGATCGCCGCGCAACGCATGACGGCGCTGGCGCGCCTTGCGCGCACGCGCGGCGCAATCGAACGGCCGCGCATTCTGGTGACGACGATCAACGCGCTTGTCCAGCGCGTACCGTCGCTCGCATTCGTCAAGGGCGCGGCATTCTCCGCCGCGCCCGGCAACAGCGTAAAAATGGAAGACCTTGCGCTGTGGCTGGAGACAAACGGATTCTCGCGCGCCAGCAGCGTGCGCGACGTTGGCGACTACGCCTTGCGTGGCGGCATTCTCGATCTCTATGCGCCCGGCGCCCCTGCGCCGATCCGGCTCGACTTCTTCGGCGATGCGCTGGAGTCGATCCGTTCGTTCGATCCGGAAACGCAACGCAGCGTCGGGCAATTGCGGACGCTCGATCTAGTGCCGATGAGCGAGGCGCAGCTAACGGGCGAAAGCATAAAGCGCTTTCGCCAGGCCTATGTCAGCGAGTTCGGCGCGCAGACGCGTGGCGACGGCCTCTACGACGCGATCAGCGAAGGGCGCCGGCATGCTGGCTGCGAGCACTGGCTGCCGCTTTTCTACGAAACCCTCGACACTTTGTTCGACTTTGTCGGCGACGCGCCTGTCGTCATGGACTCCCGCGCTGACGAAGCAGCGCATCAGAGGCTTGAGCAGATTGCGGACTATTACGCCGCGCGCAAGGCGGCCTACGACGAAGATCCGGCCAAGGCCAACTATCGACCGCTGCCGCCAAACCGGCTCTATGTCACGCCGGAAGAACTCCGGGCTCGTTTCGAGCAGACCGCCGTGGCGCGTCTGACCCCGTTCGTTGCCCCGCCGGGCGCTGCTAACATCGTCGATTGTGGCGCGCGGTCCGGGCGCAACTTTGCGCCAGAGCGTCAGGACGAGAACGTCAACGTATTCGACGCCGCAGTCGCGCATATTCGCGCGCTGCGCGATAGGGGATTGCGCGTCATCGTCGCGGGTTGGACCGACGGCTCGCGCGAGAGGCTGTCGCATGTGCTGGCCGAACACGGCCTGAAGCAACTCGAACCGGTGTCGTCGTATGCACAGGCGCAGGGCGTCTCCAAGGCGCTGCCGCTCGCGGTGATTGCGCTGGAGCAGGGTTTCGAGGCGGGCGACTTCGCCATCGTCGGCGAGCAGGATATTCTTGGCGATCGCATGGTGCGCCAGCGCAAGCATAAGCGCCGCGCCCAGGATGTGCTTGCGGAAGCCTCATCGCTGTCGGCTGGAGATCTCGTCGTCCATATCGATCACGGCATCGGCCGCTTTGTCGGCCTCAAGACAATCGAGGCGGCGGGCGCGCCGCACGATTGCCTCGAGATCCACTATGCCGGCGGCGACAGACTGTTCCTGCCGGTCGAAAATCTCGAATTGCTTTCGCGCTATGGGTCCGAGGGTGGCGACGCGCAACTCGATCGCCTTGGCTCCGCGGGATGGCAGACGCGCAAGGCGCGACTGAAGAAGCGCGTGCGCGAAATGGCGGGCGATCTGATCCGCATCGCCGCCGCGCGCATGCTGCGCGAAGCGCCGCGGTTGCAGGCGCCCGATGGCCTCTACGATGAGTTCTGCGCGCGCTTTCCGTACGACGAAACCCATGATCAGGCCAACGCTATTGAGGCGACGCTGGACGATCTGAGTTCCGGCCACCCGATGGATCGCCTGATTTGTGGCGACGTCGGCTTTGGCAAGACGGAAGTGGCGCTACGCGCCGCGTTTGTCGCCGCGATCAACGGCAAACAAACAGCGATTGTTGCGCCAACTACCTTGCTGGCGCGCCAGCACACCAAGAATTTCGTTGCGCGCTTCGCAGGCCTCCCTGTGCGCATCGGCCAGCTCTCGCGCATGGTTGGCGCCGCCGAGCAGCGCGAGATCAAGAAGGGCCTGACGGAAGGCTCGGTCGACATTGTGATCGGGACGCATGCCGTACTTGGTAAGACGGTCGCCTTCAAGGACCTCGGCCTCGTCGTCATCGACGAGGAGCAGCATTTTGGCGTCGGCCATAAGGAGCGGCTGAAAGAGCTGCGCGCCGAAGTGCATGTACTGACGCTTTCGGCGACGCCGATCCCGCGCACGTTGCAGCTCGCCATGACCGGCGTGCGCGAACTCTCGATCATCGCCACGCCGCCGGTTGACCGCCTCGCCGTGCGCTCGTTCGTTTCGCCATTCGATCCGCTGATCGTGCGCGAGGCGCTCCTGCGCGAGCGTTATCGCGGCGGACAATCGTTCTATGTCTGCCCGCGCATCGAGGACCTTGAGGAGGCCAGCGCTTTCCTGCGCCAGAACGTGCCTGAGGCGAAATTCGTCGTCGCGCACGGCCAGATGGCGCCGACGGAACTCGAGGACAAGATTGGCGCCTTTTACGACGGTAAATACGACATTCTGTTATCGACATCGATCGTCGAGTCTGGTCTCGACATCCCCACCGCCAACACGCTGATCGTGCATCGCGCGGATATGTTTGGCCTGGCGCAGCTTTATCAATTGCGTGGACGCGTCGGGCGCTCGAAGTCCCGCGCCTACGCAATCTTCACAGTGCCGGCCAACAAGCCGATCACGCCGCAGGCCGACAAGCGGCTGAAGGTTCTGCAGTCGCTCGATACGCTCGGCGCCGGGTTCCAGCTCGCCAGCCACGATCTCGACATTCGCGGCGCTGGCAATCTGCTTGGCGACGAGCAATCGGGCCATGTGAAGGAAGTCGGTTACGAGTTGTATCAGCAGATGGTGCAGGACGCGGTCGAGCGCCTGAAGGCAGGCGTCGACGAACCGGCGCAGGAAATGTGGTCGCCATCGATCGCGCTGGGGGCGCCGGTGACGATCCCCGAGAGTTACGTGCCGGATCTGCCAACGCGCCTCAACCTCTACCGCCGCCTTTCCGCACTGGAGCAGGACGAAGATATCGAAACGATGGGCGCCGAGATCATCGACCGCTTCGGTCCGATGCCGGTCGAAGTCACGTTGCTGATGCGGCTGGTGACGATCAAGGCGCTGTGCCGGCGCGCCAATGTCGAAAAGCTCGACGCCGGCGCCAAGGGCGTCACGCTCGCCTTCCGCGACAATTCCTTCGCCAACCCGACAGGTCTCGTGCGCTGGGTCACGGCGCAGGGCTCACTGGCCAAAGTGCGGCCGGACATGCGCGTGGTCGTGATCCGCGATTTCGACGAACTGCCGGAACGGCTTGAGGGGACACTGACAATCATGCGCGAAATCGCCAAGATTGCGGGGAAGAAAGGGTAGGGGGTTTTTCAAAGCTTGAGTTGTCGGACTACCCCCGACATCGGCAGTTCGAACATCGCCCCGCCAGCGACACGCTGCGACAGAGCGTCAATATCCTCCCAGAGCGCAAGGATGCGCTGCATCTGTTTTGTGAGTTTGCTCTTCTTCAAACTCGGGGCGAGAAAGAATCCGATCAAACGCGAATTACGAAAAGCCATTTGCTCGGCCCTATTTCGTGTGATTCGCGTGTCGCCGGAAATGACGACCCAGCGGCTGTCTTGACTTAGCGCGCTAATCCATTCGATATGTTTCACCCCAGTGCCAAACTTGCCGCGCAGATGATGTATTTCGTGCTCTCCGGCAAATATGGCGTCAAGCGCCCGGGCAAGAGCTGGAGGTAGGTTCTCGTCGATCAAGACCTTCAAGCGGCCTTCAAAGTATGTTCGAACTTAACGGCGTCGGGGACGACCGATAGCGGCATCTCGAACAGCCTCGCGACCCGGTCCATCGACTTTTCCGCCTGAACGGCCTGCGCGAGAGTGACAGTCGCAACGCCGAATTCCGCGGCTATCGGCTGCCCAAAGGCACGCGTCGGGTCTAGGACAATCGAAGTCTTGCCGTTGAATGGGCGCCACTGGCTCACGGCTCCATCCTCAATGTCGAGATCCCTGAATGTTTGCTCAACAACTTGTTTGAAAACCAGTTGCCTACTTCGGAGATCGACAAGCTCGCTCGTGCCAAATTCGCGCAGGCTTTCGAGAAAGATGGTTTTGCCGTCGGTTTGGAAGCGGCGGGTCGAAAATGGCCGATCGTCATTGACAAGCGTGCGAGCAGATTCGAAACAGCTACGGATAATGTTGAGGCCAAGCTTTTCTTTTTGGAAGGCCAAAACGAAACGCAATTCAATGAGATCGCGGAAACCCAATTCGATAGCATCGCCGAGTTTCGGCAATTGGGGCTTCCAGAGCGGCCCCATTTTAACTGTGCGCCCAAAAGAATCCTTGTATGAATAGCCACCAAGCCAGCGGTTGATATTGCGCGCCGGTGTCTTCAAAAGTCGCGCGGCCTCCGGCACGCGATAGTAACCTATACCGAGCGGAACGACCTCGCTTTGTCGGAGATTCGTTTGCATCCAATAAGTCTACACCAAGCCCCAATAGTGCGCTATCAAATTGATAAAAGTTTCTTGTGGCTACAAACACTGAAATCTTGCACTTTTAGGAAACCAAGTGAATCAGACTGTCGGAAATGGGCCTAATCCGCTTCTCAACCCATGGAGCGGCGCATTCGAGGCGCCGCCGTTCGCGGCAATCAAGCCGGAGCATTTTCGCCCGGCATTCGACGTGGCGATGAGCGAAAAACGCGCGGAGATCGCTGCGATTGCGGGACAGAGCGCGCCGCCGACATTCGCCAACACAATCGACGCGCTGGAGCGCAGCGGCAAGGCGCTCGACCGGGTCGCCTCGGTGTTCTTCAATCTGGCTGGCGCGGACAGCAACGATGCGATCGAGGCGATCGAGCGGGACATGGCGCCGCTGTTGTCGCGGCTCAGCAGCGAGATGTATCTCAACGAAGCGCTGTTCGCGCGCATCGACGCGCTTTATGTGGAGCGAGCGACATTGATCCTCAACGCCGAGCAGCGCCGCGTGGTAGAGCGCTATCACATCGCCTTTACCCGTCACGGCGCGGCGCTCGCCGCCGATAAGAAGGCGCAGCTTGCCGCCAACGCCGAAAAACTCGCCACGCTCGGCGCGCAATTTGGCCAGAATGTGCTTGCTGACGAGAAAGCGTGGATGCTTGTGCTCGAAGCGCCCGCCGAACTCGCGGGCCTCTCGGCCGAACTCATTGCCGCGGCGGCGCAGGTCGCGGAAGGGCGGGGTGCGCCGGGAAAACATGCGGTCACGCTGTCGCGTTCGAGCCTTGAGCCGTTCTTGCAGTATTCGACACGACGCGATTTGCGCGAAAAAGTCTGGCGAGCGTTCATCGCGCGCGGCGCCAATGGCGGTCCGACTGACAATTGCGGGATTGCGGGGCAAACGATCGCGCTTCGCGCCGAACAAGCCAAACTGCTCGGCTATGAATCCTACGCGCACTTCCGTCTTGCCGACACGATGGCGAAGACGCCGGAGGCGGCGCTTGGCTTGCTCAATTCCGTCTGGAAGCCGGCGCGCACGCAGGCCTTGCGAGAAGCCGAGGCGCTGCAAGCGATGATCGCCGCGGACGGCGACAATTTCGCGCTGGCGCCGTGGGATTGGCGCTTCTATGCCGAGCGACGGCGCAAGGCGTTGTTCGATCTGGACGAAGCCGAGATCAAACCGTATCTGGAACTCGGCCACATGATCGAAGCGGCTTTCGATGTGGCGAACCGGCTGTTTGGATTGCGTTTCAGCGAACGTTTCGACATCGCGCTGTATCATTCGGATGCGCGCTGCTGGACAGTGAGCGGGGGCGACGGCGAGCCGATCGCGCTGTTCATCGGCGACTACTTTGCGCGGCCATCCAAACACAGCGGCGCGTGGATGAGTTCGTTCCGCGATCAGCAGAAACTCGACGGCAAAGTGTTGCCGATCGTCATCAACGTGCTCAACCTCGCCAGTGGCGGCGCTGGCGAGCCTTGCTTGTTGAGCTCGGACGAGGCGCACACCTTGTTTCATGAATTCGGCCACGCGTTGCACGGGATGTTGTCGGACGTGACTTATCCGCTGCTGGCGGGCACAAACGTGTCGCGCGACTTCGTCGAATTCCCCTCGCAGCTTTACGAGCATTGGCTGGAACGGCCCGAAGTCCTGCGTCGCTTTGCGTTGCATCACGCGACGGGCGAGCCGATGCCGGAAGCCCTGTTGCAGCGTCTGACGAAGGCGCGGCGCTTCAATCAGGGTTTCGCGACGGTCGAATTTGTCGCTTCCGCTTTGGTCGATCTAGCCTTGCATCTTGAGCCGCGTCCGGGCGAAATCGATATCCTTGCGTTCGAGAAGGAACAGCTCGAAAACATCGGCATGCCCGAGCAGATCGCGATGCGCCACCGCACGCCGCACTTCCAGCACGTCTTCTCGGGCGAGGGCTATTCGGCCGGCTATTATTCCTACCTCTGGTCGGAGATTCTCGACTCCGACGGGTTCGAAGCGTTCGAAGCGAGCGGCGACGTATTTGACCCCGATCTGGCGCGACGGCTGCACGATTTCGTCTATGCCGCCGGCAACAGCCGCGAACCAGAGGCCGCCTACGCCGCCTTTCGCGGCCGTGCGCCGCGCCCTGAAGCTTTGCTGCGCAAGCGCGGCCTGGCGGAAGCGGACCCCGCCTGATCTAAAGATGTCCAGTGCGCAGCCAGACGAACTGATGCGCCTGCAATGCCAGCCCGTTGCGCAAGTAGAAATGCCCGCCGCTTCCCAGGTCTTCGGCGCGCGCCGGCATTGCCTCGAACAGGCGGGCGTGGAGGTTGGCGCTGGCGTCGCCAAAGTTGGCGAGGACCAGGACGCTGGTTGCCTCGCCCGGTCGCTGGTAGCCCAGCACCGCTGCGTTCCCGGTTTCGAACTCCGCGATGCGCCCTCCCGCCAGCTCCGCGGTCGACTGGCGCAAGGCGATGAGGCGGCTCAAGCCACGATAGATCTTGCCGGCGTTGGTTTCGACATTGTTGCGGGCATCATAAAGGTCGACCGGCCGCGCTGGCCGATGGACCCAGCGCGAGTCGCCGGCATGAGCAGGGTCGCCAGCGTAGGAATAGTCATTCAATTGCCCGACTTCGTCGCCCAGATAAATCAGCGGAATGCCGCCGGCTGATAGGGCTATCGAATAGAGCAGCAGCACGCGATCGACGCCGCCGGCATCGCCAGCCTCGACGCCGGCGAGCGACGCGCAGGTTCCCGCGATGCGGCAATCGCCGGTCTTCGGATTATCCTGGAACGGCACTCCGCGGGCAAAACTGCCGGGGTAGCGGTTGACGTAATAGGCGTTGAGGAACCGCCGGTGATCGAAGCCGATGATGCCGAGTTCGGCGGCGTCCTCGTCGGCGAAGGTCCAGCCGATATCGTCGTGGCTGCGCACGTAATTGACCCAGGCGCAGGCGGGGTCGATCGCCTGCCGGCGCGACAGCGCTTGCGCCAGCAATCCGACATTGCGCGTCGCCAGCGCCTCCCAACTCAGCGCCATCAGCAGCGGATTGTATGAGATCTGGCATTCGCTGGGGCTGATATACGAGACGACCTCATCGGGGTGAACGATCGCTTCCGACTTGAACAGCAGGGAAGGCGCGGCGATGCGGCAGACGGCGTTGAACGCGCGAATCAATGTATGCGCCTGCGGCAGGCTCTCGCAGGTTGTGCCGAGTTTTTTCCAGATGAACGCGACGGCGTCCATGCGCAGGAAATCGACGCCGAGATTGGCGAGGAACAACATCTCGCCGGCCATGGCGCGAAATACTTCGGGGTTGGAATAATTCAGGTCCCACTGGAAATGATAGAACGTCGCCCAGATCCAGCGGCCATCCTTCAGCGGCACGAAGGAACCGGGGTGGTCGTCCGGAAAGATTTCGCGCGTGGTGCGTTCGTAGGCGTCGGGCATCTTTCGGTCAGGAAAAATCCAGTAGTATTGTTCAAACTCCGGTTCGCCCGCCGCGGCCCTTTTCGCCCATTGGTGTTCGTTGGACGTGTGGTTGAAAATGAAATCCACGACGAGGCTTATCCCGTTGGCGCGCAGGTCAGCCGCGAGGGCGCGCAGATCGGCCATCGAGCCGAGATCGGCGCGCACTTCGCGGTAGCTCGAAACGGCATAGCCGCCGTCGGAATTTTCCGCCGGGCAGGCGAACAGCGGCATCAGGTGCAGGTAGGTGAGGCCCAACTCCCTATAGTAGGGAATTTGCGCGCGCACGCCCTGGAGATTGCCGGCGTAGCGATCGACATAGCAAACGCCGCCGAGCATTTTGTTGGACTGGAACCATAGCGGATCGGCGGTGCGCGATGCGTCCAGCCGCTTCAAATCCGCCGGGCGCTCGCGCCACGAGCGGGCGGCCAATTTGGCGACTTCGACGAGCTGGTCGAGGAAGTCGTCGCGTTCGCCATAGATGGCGGCGAGCTGTTGGCACAGCGCGGGAAAGGCGTCGCGCAGGCGTTGCTCAAATGCCGGCCAATCCGCCTCCGCGCCATCGAACACATCGCGCAGCGCGTCTCGGTGGAGGACGTAGTAGAAGGCGGCCTCAAGCTGGTGCTGCTTGCCGAGCATTCGCTTCCCCCCAATCGCGGCGATTCTTCATGCAGTCCAGATCTGCCCGCCAATAGAGAATGGGCGCGCGCGGACGTCAACGAGAGCGGGGGGAAAGCTTGGACGGCGTGACGCCCGTGTAGCGGCCTTGTGGTGTTTCAACGGGTTGACCGTCTATTTTTGTCCTGACTCAGGGTCTCGGAATTCGGCGTCGGAATGTTCGCCGACGCTTTCGATGTTGCCTGCTTCGGGCCGATGCGTGAGCGCGCGCGGCGGGGCGGAAAGGGCGCCGCGGCGATCCTGCCCGAGACGGCCGTGCGCCAGCGGCCGCAAGGCGGGCTGCGTGGCGAGACCATGATAGCGATCGAGCTGGGCGACGATTTTCACCAGCCGATCCACGGCAAGCACGTCGCCGCGCGTGATGCGGGGATCCAGTCCCTGCAATGCTTGATCGAGCCGCGCTACCTGGACATGGATATAGGCTTCGGGCGCGTCCAGCCGGCGCATCGAGATCTGGCGGTCGACAATTCGGCGCACCGCGGCGGGAGTCATATTGAATTGCTCGGCGATGCGCGCATGCGAGAAGCCGGAGATCATCAGATCGAAAAGATCGTTGCGGCGCTTCGCGGCGGCTTGACGCCGCTCGTGCGCCAATCGGCGTTTACGCGCCTGCGGCGAGGCCTCCTTGTCGTTGCTCATCATGCGCCTCCTGTCCCCAACGCGGCGGCGCCGGGGGAATTACGGAGACTAGCATGAATAATAAATTTCAGAAAGAAATTGCTTGGAAAATTGTGATAATCCGCTTTTTTGATAAGGGCGCGCTGACCCTGAGCGGCCGCCTTTTTGATGATAAAACTTGGTTGCGTTATCCTCCCTGTCGCGCGAGGCGCAACTGTCTGTCACGCGCTCGAAAGCGGGAATGACAAAGCGCAGGGTTCAGCGCAGGAGATTTGACATGAGCGTTCATCCAAAGGTCGCGGTGTTTGTCGGCAGCTTGCGCAAGGAATCTCTGAATCGCAAGCTCGCCGGCGCTTTGGCGCGACTGGCGGCGCCTACCTTGGCGCTGGAGATCGTCGAAATCGGCGACCTGCCGCTCTACAATCAGGACCTTGATCACGCGCCGCCCGCGCCATGGACGCGGCTGCGCGAGACAGTGAAAACGACCGACGCCGTGTTGTTTGTCACGCCGGAGTACAACCGTTCCGTCCCGGGCGTCTTGAAGAACGCCATCGACGTGGCCTCGCGCCCGTATGGTCACAATGCCTGGAACGGCAAGCCGGGCGCCGTCGTCAGCGCTAGTCCGGGAGCGATAGGCGCGTTTTGCGCCAATCACCACCTGCGCCAGAGTCTCGTGTTCGTTAATGTCCCCACAATGGCGCAACCGGAAGCCTATGTCGGGAACGCCGGTGAACTGTTCGACGAGCATGGCGGGTTCAAGAACGAAGGCACGCGGGAATTCCTGACCGCTTTCGTCACGGCGTTTGGCGTGTGGATCGAGAAGAACCGTTAGGCCGGGCGGATCGATTCGGCGAGGCGGAAACACAAGTTCGAGGCTCGTCCGGGTCACGGCCGCTGGCGCTTCGTCATCTCATCGGGGCGATTGCCGCCGCACCCAGACTTTGATGATGTCGCGCGCCGCCGGCGCGCCGGGGCGGTCGCCCGTTTTCGCTTCGCGCGGTCAATCATTTCAATCGTGGGGATCTGATTATGAAATTGCATCGACTGCTACCTGTTGCTTGCCTTGGAGCGGCGCTGTCCGTGCTGGCGGCGCCGGCCTTCGCCGATTGTTCGTCCTTGCCGAACGGGCGGCCCTGAAAACCGCGTTGGCCGCTGCAATCACGCCGGCGGGCGGCGCCAATGGCGGACTTGGCTTCAACTCCTGGGCGACGATCGTCTCTAACGACGGCATCGTCTGCGCCGTGGCGTTTTCCGGGACGAGCGTGACAGCGCAATTCCTCGGCAGCCGCGTCAATTCGGCGCAAAAGGCGAATACCGCGAACGACTTCAGCCTGGGCCTGCACAGTACGCCGACCGGCAGCCTGTTTCCCACTGGCCTCGCGTTGTCGAGCGCCAATCTGTTCGCCGATGCGCAGCCGGGCGGGGGTCTCCACGGGCTTGAGGCGACCAATCTGCTCAACACGGCCGCCGCCCACGGCGACCTCGGCATTCCCGGGCTTCCCGCAGCCAGCGCCCAAACATTTGGCACGCCGTCCGACCCGATGGTTGGCCATCGCATTGGCGGCATCAGCCCGCTCGGCGGCGGACTGGCGCTGTTTCGCGGCGGCGTGAAAGTGGGGGCCGTCGGCGCCAGCGGCGATACCGCCTGCACCGACCACATGGTTGCCTGGCGCGTGCGCAACGCTCTCGGCCTCGATCAGTTGCAGGGCGTGGCGGGGCCGCTATCGGGCGTCGACAACGCCCATCCCGACAACATCATTTTTGACATCGTTCCCAATCCGGCTGGTGGCGTCGGCAACAGCCCCAGCGGGTTCGGCCATCCCGTCTGTTTGAACAATCCAACGGCCGCCGCCCTCGCGGCGCTTCCCGCGGTGCATTGAGTTACAGCACTATCCACCAGACTAGAGTAACCGTCTTGGCCGGGCTTGTCCCGGCCATCTCAAGGCAATTGCGTAGCAATTGTCCGTAAGCGGTTCGGCCAGGCGCCCGGCTAACAAACGAAGAGCGCACGGCTCGGCGTGGATGGCCGGGACAAGCCCGGCCAGGACGGCGATTCCGTTCAAGCGAATACCGACGCTAATTCGCCTTGTGCGCCTGTCCGGAGATGAACTGCTTGAAACGCTCCGACTTGCAATCGCCGAACAGCTCCGCTGGCGGCCCCTCGGCCTCGACCAGCCCTTGGTGCAGGAACATCACGCGGCTGGAGACGTCGCGGGCAAAGCTCATTTCATGCGTCACCACGAGCATCGTCCGGCCTTCCTCGGCGAGCGCGCGCATGACGCGCAAGACTTCGCCGACAAGCTCGGGGTCGAGCGCCGACGTCGGCTCGTCGAACAGCATCACCTTGGGGCGCATCGCCAGCGCGCGCGCGATGGCGGCGCGCTGCTGCTGGCCGCCTGACATATGCGCGGGATAATAGTCCGCCTTGTCGCCGATGCCGACTTTCTTCAGCAACGCATGGGCTTCCTCAATGCATTCGGCGCGCGGGCGCTTCTGCACATGCACGGGCGCTTCGATGAGATTTTCGAGCACCGTCATGTGCGACCAGAGATTGAAGCTCTGGAACACCATGCCAAGCTCGGAGCGAATGCGATCAACCTGCTTGTAATCGACCGGCTCGGCGGTTCCATCCGGCTTCTTGCGCATTTTGATGGTTTCGCCCGCGACCGTGACAACGCCGTCGTCCGGCGTTTCGAGAAGATTGATGCAGCGCAGGAACGTGCTCTTGCCGGAACCGGACGAGCCGAGGATGGAGATCACGTCGCCTTCATTCGCCATCAATGAAATGCCCTTGAGCACTTCGAGCTTGCCGAAGCGCTTGCGCATGTTGACGACGGAGATGGCGCTCTGGTCTTTGTCGGTCATCGCGAGCCTCTGCGCTGATCTAGACGACGCGCCGACGCTGATGCGCCGACAAATAATATTCCAGCGCCATGAAGGCGCGGGCAATGAGAAAATTCAGCACGAAGTAGATCGCCCCGGCGACGATGAGCGGCGTGTAGGTCACCAGCGTATCGTTACGGATTTTCAACGCGACGCTCATCATGTCCCATAGCGTCACGAGTGAGACGAGCGCCGTCGCCTTGGTCATCGAAATCACTTCGGTGGAATAGGAGGGCAGCGCCTGGCGCAGCGCGATCGGGAAAATGATGCGGCGAAACAGCGTCAGGCGCGACATGCCGCAAGCCTTGGCCGCCTCGATCTGGCCAAGCGGCACCGCGGCGAGCGCGCCGCGAAAGATCTCGCTGGAATAAGCCGCGGTGCACAGCGCCAGCGACAGCACCGCACAGAAAAAAGCGTCGCGCAGCAGCGGCCAGAGGAAGCTGGCGCGGACGAACGCGAACGACGACAGGCCGTAATAGATGACGAACAACTGGATCAGCAGCGGCGAGCCGCGAAACACAAAAATGTAGCCGCGCGCAAAAGCTTCCAGCGGCTTCGAGCCGCTAACGCGCATCCACGTCAGGCCCATCGCCAGAACGCAGCCGATGCTCACCGACAGCGCCCAGACTTCCAGCGTCAGGGGCAGGGCGCCCATCAACCGCCAAAAAGTCTCCGCGACAAAGGCGAGATCCATGGCCTCAACCCGGCGCGCGGCGAAGACCGCGAGTGGCGCGCGCCTCGGCCTTGTCGAAGAAGCGGTTGGAAAATGTCGTCAGCACGAGATAGAGCGCGCCGCCGGCCAGATAAAACACAAACGGCTGGCGCGTCGAGCCGGCGGCCGTCTGGCTCGCGCGCATCAATTCGGTCAGGCCGGTGACGGAGATAAGCGACGAATCCTTGAGCGCGACCTGCCACAGATTGCCAAGACCGGGAATCGCAAAGCTCAGCACTTGCGGCGCGATGATGCGGCGAAACATCATGAAGCGCGGCATGCCCACGGACTTGGCGGCCTCGAGTTCGCCGCGCGCGATGGCGAGATAGGCGCCGCGAAACACTTCGGCTTGGTAGGCGCCCGAGACGATGCCAACCGCCAGAGCGCCGGCTGCGAACGGCGGGACTCCGATGAAGCCTTCAATGCCGACGAGATTGCCGAGCGCGGTGAGCAGCGCCGACGATCCGAAATAGACGAAATAGATGACCAGCAGTTCCGGGACGCCGCGGAATATCGCGGCATAGGCGTTGCCGATCGCGCCGCCGACATAGCTGCCGGACAGTTTCGACCATGCGACGAGCGAGCCAAATATTGCGCCGACAAACAGGCCGGCGATCGACACCAGCAGGGTGAACCACATCCCCCAAAGCAGCGACAAGCCCCGGCCGTTCTCGCCAAAACCCAACAGGGCAACAACGTCGAGAAAGGACAATGCCAGCCCCCGGGGCGCCCGTCATGGCCGGGCTTGTCCCGGCCATCCAC
>JAYUFK010000339.1:0-3231 GCA_043739325.1 Methylocapsa sp.
GGTCCGCGCGTGACGAAGCAAATACCGGGGCGCCCCGTCGTCTTGCCGATCGCCTCGGCCATCATCGTCGCGCCCGCCTCGTTGCGACAGACGGTGATCGTCACTTCGCGATCGCGCAAGGCGTCGAGCACAGCCAGATAGCTTTCGCCCGGAACGCAAAATACGTGGCGCACGTCGTTGGCCACGAGGTGGTCGACGAGGACTTGCGCGGCGCTGCGCGGCAGGTTCGATATGTCAGTCACGAGGAAGCCTTGTGGGGTCGCCGTAACGCCTCCTGCGATCGCTGCGAGAAGACCCGCCCGGGTGGGCAATCACGCCATCGATGTCGGATTTCGCGATGAGACGGCAGCGAACGTCAGGGCGTTTCGACGCCAGCATGTCGAATTACCGTCAATTCAATTGCACTGTGGCAAACTGGCGTGAAGATAATACAATGCTTCTTTCAACTCAACGCCGGGGCGATTGCTTCATGTCGAATAGGTTAACGATAATTGCCGAGATCGAACAGGTCGCGGGGGAACAAAAACGGACGCTGGGGCCGCTCGTCGACGATCTGCCGCTGCTCGATTCCGGACTCGATTCGCTTTGCTTCGCCATCCTCGTGGCGCGGCTCGAAGATCGCATCGGCATCGACCCGTTCACAGCATCGGCGGACGGGCGTTTTCCCAACACGCTGGGAGAGTTGATCGCCTTTTATGACAAAGCCCATGACGCAGCGCATTCCTGACGGCGGCAATCTCTCCGGCTTGATCGCCGCCAGCCCGGTTCGCGGGCGCGTGTTCGAGACGTCGCAGATGGCTCTCCGGCTCGACGAGTTTTGGTCGACGACGCGTCTGGGCGCCAATCTTCTGCGATTGGCGGGGCGATCGGTCATTTTGCTGACCGACGATGCGCTGGCGGCCGGCGCGGCGCTGATCGAACTGGATGGGCTGGCGCGCCGCATCGTGTTGTGTCCGCCCGATTTCGACCGGGCGCACCTGCGTTCCGTCGCGCGCGATTCTGAGGCCGATGCGATTGTCTTCAGCGGAACGCAGCGCCCGCCTGATGATGTCGGCGTCGAACTGCTTGCGAAGTACGGCGACGCTGCAACTCCCGCATCAGCGCAGGAATCGCGCAAGTTCGCGACAGAATGGGTGCTCATGACCTCGGGGACGACCGGCGTTCCCAAGATGGTCGTCCACACTCTCGCGACGTTGACGAGCGCGATCAGGCCGGCGCCGTTGCAGAATTGGGCGACGTTTTATGACATTCGCCGTTACGGCGGCCTGCAGATATTTTTGCGCGCCTTGACAGGATCGGGATCGCTGACCCTGCCCGGCGTCGACGAGACGACCGAGGAATTCCTGATCCGCTGCGGCGCGGCCGGCGTCACGCATATCTCCGGCACGCCCTCGCATTGGCGCCGTGTTCTGATGAGCCAGGCGGCGCGACGCATGGACCCGCAATATGTCCGGCTGTCGGGAGAAATTGCTGACGCTGCCGTTCTCAATGCGCTTGCGACGCTCTATCCGCGCGCCAGCATCGGCCACGCCTATGCGTCGACTGAAGCGGGCGTTGGATTCGCTGTCGACGACGGCGTGCCGGGATTTCCAGCTTCGTTTGCCGAGCGAGACGATGCGGAAGTCGCGATGCGCATTATCGACGGCGCGCTGCATCTGCGCTCGCGCGGCGCCGCCTCGCGCTATCTGGGAAGCGACGCTCCGGCGCTGACGGACGTGGAAGGATTTGTCGATACTGGAGACTTCGTCGAGCGCCGCGGCGATCGCTATCACTTCATCGGGCGCGCCAATGGCATCATCAACATCGGCGGCGCCAAGGTCCATCCGGAAGAGGTCGAGGCCATCGTCAATTTGCAGGCCGGCGTGCGCGCATCGCTGGTGAAAGCGCGCAAGAACCCGATTACCGGCGCGCTCGTCGCCGCCGATGTCGTTCTCGATGAGGGCGTCAGCGCCAGCGATGCGCTGCGCGCCGCGATCATTGAAGGCTGCCGCGAGCGGCTCGCGCCGCACAAGGTTCCCGCGCTGGTGCGCTTTGTTCCCGCGCTCGCAATGACCCCGGGCGGAAAGTTGGCGCGGCATGGATAATGTTTTGGTGACGGGAGCGAGTCGCGGCATTGGGCTGGCGATTGCGGTGCGGCTTGCGGCGTCTGGCTATAATGTCGTGGCGGCGGCGCGGCGGTCGGGTGAGGGGCTGGAGGCCGCGATCGTGCAATGCCGGACGAGCGGCATCGGATCGATCAGCTTTGCGGCCTGCGATCTCGCGCAAATCGACGCTCTGCCGGAATTCGTCCGCAATATTCGGCGCGACATCGGGCCGATCTACGGGCTGGTCAACAACGCCGGCATCGGCACTAGCGGGCTTCTTGGCAATATGGCGAACGCCGATATCGAAGCGATCCTGCGGCTCAATACGCTGTCGCCGATCGTGCTGACCAAATACGTCGTGCGCGGCATGATGGCGCAGGGGCGGGGG
The DNA here is from genome assembly GCA_043739325.1 of Methylocapsa sp. GTDB lineage: Bacteria > Pseudomonadota > Alphaproteobacteria > Rhizobiales > Beijerinckiaceae > Roseiarcus. The sequence goes on from JAYUFK010000339.1 coordinate 2,473, forward strand.
CGCGTCGTCAACATGGCCTCGATCATCGCCTCCACCGGCTATAACGCGCTGTCGGTCTACGGCGCGTCGAAAGCTTCGATGATCGGGTTCACCAAATCGCTGGCGCGCGAGGTCGGCAAACTGGGGATCACCGTCAACGCCATCGCGCCAGGCTATATCGATACGGAGATGACGGCGGAAATGGACGAAGCGCAACGCCGGCGCATCGCCGATCGCAGCGCCCTGCGCCGCCTTGCCGAGGTTTCCGACATTGCGGCGATGACGGAGTTTCTGCTCGGCGAATCCGGCCGCAACATCACCGGCGCGGTGATGACGGTCGACGCGGGCGCAACGGCTTAGAGCCGCCTCGCCTCATATCGCCAGCGCCGAGCGGACGGAGGCGGGCCATTGCCCCACTGATTCGCCATGCGCGGCGAAGAGGGCGACGGCGAGGCGGTCCATGCCGAAGGCGATGCAGCCGGTGTGGGCGGGCTCGCCTGCGGCGTCACGCATGTTCCAGGTCAAGCCGAAATGGTCGCGGTGATAGTTGAAGCTCATGCAGGCGGTGGGCTCGTCGGCCGAGCGCACGGGAATGACCAGCTCGAATTTGAGTTCCTGACTGACCTGTTGCTTGCCGACCAGCACGCCGCCGCGCCCGAAGAACGGATCGCTCGCCGCCTCGACGCGATAGCTCAAGCCCAACGCATCGGCGATGGCGGTGGCCTTGGGCATCCAGCGCTGGCGAAACGCCTGAACCTTCGCCGCCGAGCCGATGAACAC
>JAYUFK010000340.1:0-23792 GCA_043739325.1 Methylocapsa sp.
CGCGCTCCAGGCGGGTATGGACGCCGCTGTCACAGTTGCGGCGCGCATTCCGGGCCTGATGACGCATGGATTCGATCCGACGGGCGACAAACTGCGCGAGAGCCGACGCATGGTCGAAGAGAAAGTATCGGCAGTCTATGAGGGCGCGGTTGCGGCGCAATTGGCGTGGGGCGGCTTTCTGTTCAAGGCGGCGCTAGGCGGCGTGCGAACCGCCGATGACGTTTCGGTGGGCCTGGCGCGTGTCGCGCACGCTGCTGTGAAACCGGCGCACCGCATGGTGCGCGCCAATGCCAAACGTTTGACGGGGACCAACGGCCGTTGACGACGGGCGCGAGTTCCGCCATCCAGTGCGACCATGAATGTCTTACATTACATCCATGAATTTGTCGCCAGTTACGGCTATTTCGCCGTTTTTCTGATCGTTGCGGCGGAAAGCGCGGGCATCCCTCTGCCGGGCGAGACGACGCTGGTGAGCGCCGCGATCTTCGCCGGGCAGGGGACGCTCGATATGAAAACCGTCATTGCCTGCGCGGCGCTCGGCGCGATCCTCGGCGACAATGCGGGCTATTGGGTCGGGCGTGAATATGGTTTCCCGATCGTGCTGAAATACGGTCGTTACCTCCACCTCGACGAGCCCCGTCTCAAGCTCGGCCAATATCTGTTTCAGCGTCACGGTGGCAAGATCGTGTTCTTCGGCCGCTTCGTCGCGCTGCTGCGCGCCTTCGCCGCGGTTCTCGCCGGCATTAATCACCTCTCGTGGCCGCGCTTCTTCACTTTCAATGCGCTCGGCGGAATCGTCTGGGCGAGCATTTTTGGCCTTGGCGGCTACTTTCTTGGCCGCGCGTTCGAGCATTACGCCCGACCCGTCGGCATCGCCGCGCTGATATTGGCGGTGATCGGCGCCGTTGCCGCGCAACGATTTATCGCGCATCATGAGAAGGCGTTGATTGCCGAGGCCGAGGCGGCGCTGCCAGGACCGCTCATGGCGCCCAACGCCGCGAAAAGCGCCACCTGATGCCGAACACGGTTCACTCCGGCGGTTGCCTTTGTGGCGCAGTGCGGTTCGAGGCAATCGCCCCTTTGCGCGACTTCGTCGCCTGCCATTGCAGCCAGTGCCGCAAGCAGAGCGGCCATTATCCCGCGATGACTAGCCTGCCGCTCAACCGCTTCAAATTCACGCGCGAAGCTGGCCTCGGTCGATACAGCGCCAGCGAAGCGGCCGAGCGCGGCTTCTGCAAAGAGTGCGGCTCATTCCTGTTTTGGAAGGCGCATTCAGAAGAGCGCATCAGCATTTGCGGCGGCGCATTCGACGAGCCGACGGGCGCCAAAATCGGCAAGCATATTTTCTGCGCGGACAAGGGCGACTATTACGAAATCGACGACGGCGCCGAGCATCGGCCGGGGTGGTGAGCTTTGGCGCCTAACTCGCCCGCGCCTGAAACGCCTGCCCGCGCTCCGTCGGCCCGATCCACACGCGTTGACGCTCGGAACGGCGCAAGAAGTCGACGCTGATCGTGCGGCCGATCTTGTCGGCATCGAGCAGTCGCAGCAAATCCTCGACGCCGTTCACCAACGCGCCGTCGAGCGCGATGATGAGATCGCCGGTCAGCAATCCCGCATGATCGGCGGGGCCGGATTGCTCGATATTGAGGATACGCGCGCCATTGACCTGATTGAGGCCGAGCCGCAGCGCGATCCTGCGCGGGATCGGAGTCGTGCCGGCGCCAAGCCCGAGATAGGCGCGCCGCACACGGCCATGCCGGGCAATCTCGCCCAGCACGAAATGCGCGGTGTTGGACGCAACCGCAAAGCAGATGCCCTGCGCGCCCATGATGATCGCCGTGTTGATGCCGATGACCTCGCCCGCCGACGAGACGAGCGGCCCGCCGGAATTGCCGGGGTTGAGCGCGGCGTCGGTCTGCACGACGTCTTCGATCATATGGCCCGATTTCGAACGCAACGAACGGCCCAAAGCTGACACAACGCCGGCTGTCACCGTCGCGTCAAATCCAAGCGGATTGCCGATCGCAATCGCGATCTGGCCGCGCCGCAATTTTGAGCTGTCGCCGAGCTTCGCGGCGGGCAAAGTGACGCTGTCGTCAACGCGCAGCAGCGCGAGATCGCAGTCGGGATCATCGCCAAGCACGCGCGCACGCAGTTCCCGCCCCTCTAGCGTTGTGACTTCGACAGCGCGCGAGCCCTGCACGACGTGGCTGTTAGTGAGGATGAGGCCGTCGGGCGAGACAATCACGCCTGAACCGGCCCCGGCGCTCCTGCCGTTACGCTTTGCGTCGATACGCACGACGCTGGGACCGATGCGGTCGACCACATCGGCGACGACACGCGAATAGGCGTCAAGCGCCGAGGCGTCCGCTTCAGCCGAGGCCGCTCCGGGGCCGCTCGACGCTGCATCTGCCGTTAGTGCAAAAAAGGGTTGCGGAAGTGAAGTCGGGTCAAACATGCCAACGCATATGGGATGCCCCACCGACACTGACAAGAACCTCTCGCAGCCCCGTCAGGTCCGAAATAATGCGAAGAAAACCACATAGAACCAGCCGAAAAGACCATCGATTATCGCCCAGAAGATTGAATGGTTCGTCGTCCAAGATATGGCGATGGCGAGCGCCGAACCAAAGCTGACGCCGTACTTGGCGCTCTCGACGCGGATGCCATAGGCGCGGTTGCCATTCATTGGATGCTCCCTTGATTTTCGCAGGCTATTTCCGCCCGACGGCCAGCGCGTCGATGATGGCGCGGGCGCGGGCGCTTGTCATCAAGGCTTCGATGCCCAGATCGAGCCGGTGGCGCCAGTTCGGCCGCTCCGTGTCAGTGCCAGGAAAATTCGTGCCGATCGTCTCGCCGGCGAGATCGTCAATCTGGGCGCTGGCGAGCATCGAGCCTGCCGACGCCAGCCAGGCATGGACGGCGCCAGCAAATGCGTCGGTTACCGGCGCGACGAAGTCGGGCGCCTGCGCTAGCAAGCCGGCGCCCAGGAGCACGTCAACCAGCGCGCGCTTTTCGGCAATGCGCTCGCCAATGCGCTTTTGCGCGGTGTCCAGGCTAATCAGTCCGAGGCTCATTTGCTCGGCCGTGTCAGCGCCGTTCCACCAGCCCGCGAGAGTCGGAAGGTCGTGGGTGGAGGCGCATGCAATGGCCAGCGCCGGATAGCCCTGCGGGGCGAGGAAATCCAGCCCGCGCCGCTCGAACCAGAGCACGCGCGTGCCCAGAATATTCGCACTGCCTAATGTATCGCGCAGGCCCTCCGGAACGGTGCCCAGATCCTCGCCGACGATCATGCACTGCCGCCGCTGGCTCTCGAGCGCGAGCTGCCCGACAAGATCGTCAAGGGGATAGCCGATGTAGGCGCCATCGGCGGGTTTCGCGCCGTCCGGGATAACAAATAGGCGCGTCAGGCCCATCGCGTGATCGATGCGCAGCAACCCGGCGTGGCGCATGTTGGCGCCGTAAAGAGAAGCAACGCCGCGCCATCCCGTGCGATGGCCTGCCAGCGGATCGGGTGGCGGCAAATGCCAGATCTGTCCATTCGCCGAGAATGGATCGGGCGGCGCGCCAACGGTTCCGCTCGTCATCAATTCATCGGCGCGCGCCCAGGCCTCCGCCCCATCGGGCGCGGCGCCGACCGCGAGGTCGCGATAGAAACCCAGCTCCAGGCCGCCGGCTTTGGCGCGGGTGGCCGCGGCGGCAAACTGGCGATCGGCGAGCCATTGCTGGAATTGTCCAAAGGCGACTTCGTCGGCGAGCTTCTCAGCTTCGCGATCAAGCGCAGCGGCTTCCCGGTTGCGCAATTCCTGCGGCCATTCGCGCCATTTTTCGCCGCCGCGCGATTGTGCAATCGCATGAAAGATAGCGAAGTTGCGCAACGCTTCGCCGCTTTCACGCACGAACGAGTCGTACTCGGCAAAAATTGCCTCGGAGGGGCGAACCAGTCGCGCCCGCTGAAACGCCATCCAGCGCGCTTGAAGCAGCACGCGCTTCAGCAACCAAACGTTCTTGTAATCGACCGAACGGCTATTGGCGACAATGCCGATGCCCGAGAGACCGGCGCGCATCGCCGCCTGCAACACTTCATCGTCCGGCAGGTCCGAGCCGTCGAACACGTCGATGGACAGCGGATCGAGAAAACGCCGGTCGCTGGGATGGTAGGGACTGACGCGATCGCGATTCTCAGGAAACAGCGCGTGCAGCGGATTGACGCCGAGCAACGCGGCGCCTGCGCGTCCGGCCGCTTCGCCGAGCAACCCGAGCGTCGTGAAATCGCCGATGCCCTGATCGGCATTCGCCGCGCCGCTTGCACGGCGCTGCGCGTAAAGCTGCGCGCTGAGGCCAAAGCGCTTGCGCCGCGCGCCTTCGGCGAGATAGGCGGCAGGTGGCGCAACAGTCAGGTCGCAAGCGATTTCGCCAACAAACAGGCGATGACGACCCTGCGGCAGTTGCGGCAACGCGATTTGACGCTCGAACACGACGCGCCCGTCCGCAAGGGTCCGCGCTTGGGCGTCGAGGTCATTCACCGACAATGCCAACTCGCTGCCATCTTCGGTCTTGATGCGAAGATCGATCGGCCCAAGAGCTGCGGCGTTTTCGTCGCGCACCGGCACGGTCATCGCGCCGTCGTCGCGCCGAACCAGCGAAAAAGGCAGCCGGCGGGCCTCGCGTTCGTCGACCAGACGGCGCAGGCTCTCCTGCGCGTCGCCGCGCGTCGACGCTGGCAAGCGCATCGCCTCGAGCAGGGCAAGCTTCGTCTCCTCCCGCACGATGGCGTGGGAGCCGGCGACATCCCACCAATCGGGCGCGATCCCGGCTGCGGTCGCCAACCTGTTGATGAGCTCCGCGCCGGGGCGAGCGGTCGAAATACGGTTCGGCAAAGCGGCGACTTCGATGAGGATTAGAGTAGAGCGCGCCGACGCGGTCAGGCGATCGTCGGCTGGCGCGTCGCGTTCAGCGAGGGCGTCGTTCGCGCCTGTATCGATGACAACGCGCCATTCCATCCGCGCGCGCGGTTCTGGGAGCTGGATGTGCGCTTCGGCCAGGCCGGCGTTGAGCGCGACCAGCATGCGGTCGTCGCTTTCCCCCGCAGGGGCGGCGAACACCGCGACGAGCAGCCTCGCCTCCGCATCCTGCCATTGCGCGGCTGAGGCGAGCGGTCCCGCTGCGCCGCGCCACTGCACGTCAGGGAGGCCGCTAGCGTCAAAAGCGCGTCCGTTCAACCAAGCGTCGTTGGCCAGCGCGGGATGCGCCTTGCGCAGCGCGATCAGCTTGTGTGTGAAGGCGATCAGGTCTTTGTCGGCGCGGCTCCAGTCGAGCCAGGAAATCGCATTGTCCTGTGCATAAGCGTTGTTGTTGCCGGCCTGGCTGTGGCCCATCTCCGCGCCCATTGAAAGCATGGGAACGCCGCGCGAGACCAACAGTGTCGCAAGCAGATTGCGCATACCGCGGGCGCGAGCGCCTCGCACGCGAGCATCGTCGCTCGGCCCTTCGACGCCGTTGTTCCAAGAGCAATTGTCATTCGAGCCGTCGCGATTGGCTTCGCCATTGGCCTCATTGTGCTTGTGCTCGTAGGACACCAGATCGGCAAGCGTAAAGCCGTCGTGCGCGGTAATGAAATTGACGCTCTTCGAGGGCGCTGGCGCTTTGCCGAACGCGTCGCTCGAGCCGGCCAGACGCGTGGCGAGCGCGGCGCGCATGCCGGAGTCGCCGCGCCAGAAGCGCCGCACATTGTCGCGGAACCGGTCGTTCCATTCCGACCATTCGGGCGCAAATGCGCCGAGCTGATAGCCGCCGGGGCCGATGTCCCACGGCTCGACGATGAGCTTGGCCTGGCTCAAGAGCGGGTCCTGCTTGATGAGCTGGAACAGCGGCGCTTCAGCGTCGAAGCCCCACGAGCGCCGTCCGATAGCGGTGGCGAGGTCAAACCGGAAACCGTCGATGCCACCAACCTGCATCCAGCGCCGCATCGCCTCTATCGCTATGCGCATGATGGGCGGGCGATCGAGCGCGAGGCAATTGCCGCAACCCATGTCATTGACGTAGCGGGCTTCGTCGCCTGGCGTCAGCCGATAGTATGAAGCATTGTCGAGGCCGCGCAGCGACAGAGTGGGCCCGAACTCGTCGCTTTCGCCGCTATGATTGAGCACGATGTCGAGAATCGCCTCGAGGCCGGCGGCGTGCAACGCGTCGGTCGCGCGGCGCACATCCGCCCAGCCGCCCGGCGCGAGGCGCGGATCGGGCGCGCCAAGGATCACAGGGTTGTAGCCCCAGGCGTTGGTCAGGCCAAGCGGCGGCAGATGCCGCTCGTCAACAAACGCGTCCGCCGGCATGATTTCAACCGATGTGATGCCGAGCTGCGAGAGATGCGCGATCGCACTCGCATGCGCGAGGCCCGCGAACGTGCCGCGATCAGCTTCCGGGATCTCGGTATTGAGACGCGTGAAGCCGCGCAGATTGAGCTCATAAAGAACCGTCCGGCCCGCTGGAATGCCGAGCGGTTTGAACTCATGCTGCGCGAGCGCGCTGACGATTGATTTTGGCGCATGAGGGCCGCTGTCGACGCCAAACTCAAACATCGAAGGATGCAGTTTGAACGGCCGGTCGATTTCGGCGGCGAATGGATCGGCAAGCAGCTTGCTGAGATCGAAGCGATGGCCGCGCGAGGGATCGAACGGACCTTCGACGCGAAAACCGTAGCGGGCTCCGGCGCGGATTCCGCCTATCCTGGCGCTAAAAATTCCGCTGGGCCGCTGATCGAGCCTGATGCGTGCGGTCTCCGCCGCGCCCGCGTTATCGTAGCGGCAAAAATAGATCACGTCGGCATGCGCCGAATAGATGCTGACGTTGACGCCATCAGGGGTCAGCGTGACGCCGGGGGGATCGACCGATCCGGGGCCGAGCTTCATGCCGCCGCCATCAGCGCAATTTCCTTGTACAGCGCTGCGTATTTCTTCGCCGGACCGCGCCAGGAGACATCGGCGCGCATGCCGTTGAGCCGCAACCGACGCATCGTTTCCATATTGCGATGGAAGACGAACGCGCGGCGCAAGGCCTCGGTCAGTTGCTCGAGCGTCGGAGGATAGAACTGGATGCCCGTTGCGACGCCGGCGCCCAGTGCCGCCTCGTTTGCGTCGATCACCGTGTCGGCGAGACCGCCGACGCGCGCCACAATCGGCGTCGCGCCGTAGCGCAGGGCGTAGAGCTGCGTCAGCCCGCAGGGTTCGAAGCGCGAGGGCACAACAATGAAATCCGAACCTGCCTGCATCAGATGCGAGATTTCCTCGTCATAAGCGAAGACGCAGCCCACCGAGCCTTGATGTGCGCGCGCCGCTGCGGCGAAACCGTCCTCCAGCGCCTTTTCGCCGCTGCCGAGCAGCGCCAATTGGCCGCCGCTCGCCAGGATCGTCGGCAGCGCCGCAAGCAGCAGATCGAGGCCCTTTTGGCTCGACAGCCGCGAGACAACCCCGAACAGCGGCGAGTCGACGCTGGGGTTGATCGCCATGCGCTGTTGCAGCGCGTATTTGTTGCGCGGTCGCATGTCGATGCGCAGCGAACTGTAGGCTTGCGGCAACAGTGGGTCTTTGGCGGGATTCCAGACGTCGACGTCGATGCCGTTGACGATGCCCGAGACGACCGACGCGCGCAAGCGCAGGAGACCGTCGAGCGCCATGCCGGATTCCGGGGTCATGATTTCGCGCGCGTAGGTCGGCGATACCGTCGTGATGCGATCCGCGAATTGCAGGCCGGCCTTGAGAAAGCCGATACCGCCAAAATACTCGACGCCGTTCAACGTCATCGCTTGCGGCGGCAGTTGCAACGCCGCGAGCATGGTGGCGGGAAAATGCCCCTGGAAGGCGAGATTGTGCACCGTGATGATCGCGCCCGGACGCCGCCCGCCATCGTAATGGAGATAAGCCAGCGCCAGCGCCGCCTGCCAATCGTGCGCGTGAACAATATCAGGCGGGAAGGAGGCGATTGCGCCGCGCCCGATATCGGCGCCGACACGGCTTAGCGCGGCAAAGCGTTGAGCGTTGTCGGGCCAGTCGAGGCCATCGGGCCCGAGATACGGATTGCCGGGACGACCAAAGAGATGCGGCGCATCCAGAACAAAGAGATCGAGATCGGCGGCCCTTGCGGCCAGAACCCGGGCAGGGCCGCCAAACAGCATCGCATAGGTATGGGCGAGTTCAGTCTGATCGAGTTTCGCGAGAAGCGCGGGATAGCCGGGAACCAGTGTGCGCATCGCGACATCTTCGCGAGCCAACGCGCCCGGCAAGGCGCCCGCCACGTCGGCGAGGCCGCCAGTCTTGACCAGCGGAAAGACTTCGGAGGCGACCGAGAGAACTTTCAGACTGCTCATAACTTGAGTTTATCGAGCATGGTTTGCGTGATGAGCGTGACGCCCTCGTCGGTGCGGCGAAACCGCGTTGCGTCAAGCACCGGATCCTCGCCAACGACGAGGCTGGCGGGAATGACGACGCGGCTGTCGATCACGACCTTGCTTAAACGCGCGTTCTGGCCAACTTCGACATAGGGCAAGATCACCGCTTCATGCACGGTTGAGAAGGAGTGTAGATGGACGCCGGTGAACAGCAGCGAACGCGAAACCGCGGAGCCTGAAACGATGCAGCCGCCGGAGACCAGCGACGAGATCGCTGAACCGCGTCGGCCCGCCAGTTCATGCACGAATTTGGCCGGCGGGGTGATTTCGCCGTACGTCCAGATTGGCCAGTTCTGATCGTAAAGGTCGAGATCTGGCACGATGTCGGTCAGATCGATGTTGGCTGCCCAATAGGCGTCGACGGTCCCAACGTCGCGCCAGTAGGTGTTAGCCTCGGCGCTGGAGACGACGCAGGATTGCGTGAATTGATGCGCGATGGCTTTGCCGTTCTTGACGATATGCGGGATGATGTCCTTGCCAAAGTCGTGCGATGTATTGGGATCGGCGGCGTCGCGCTTGAGTTCCTCGATAAGGAACTTCGTGTCGAAGACATAGATGCCCATGCTGCACAGCGCGACATCGGGCTTGCCCGGCATTGGCGGCGGATTCTTTGGCTTTTCGAGGAAAGAGATGATGCGGTCTTTCTCGTCGACATGCATCACCCCGAATCCAGTGGCTTCCTTCAGCGATGCTTCGAGGCAGCCGACCGTGACATCGGCTCCGGAGTCGACGTGCTGCACCAGCATCTTCTCGTAGTCCATCTTGTAAATATGATCTCCGGCGAGTAGCACGATGTATTGCGGCGCATAACTCTCGATGATGTCGATGTTCTGATAGACTGCGTCTGCTGTGCCGAGGTACCACATCGTCTCGGAGACGCGCTGGCTGGCGGGGAGAATATCGAAGCTCTCGTTTCGCTCCGGGCGCAGGAAGTTCCAGCCGCGCTGCAAGTGCCGGATCATGCTATGCGCCTTGTATTGCGTGGCGACAGCCATGCGGCGGATGCCGGAATTCAAGGCGTTTGAGAGCGCGAAATCTATGATGCGCGACTTACCGCCGAAGTACACGGCAGGCTTGGCGCGCCGGTCGGTGAGCTCCATCAACCGACTGCCGCGCCCGCCCGCAAGGACGTACGCCATGGCGTGGCGCGCCAATGGCTTTGTCAAAGCGATCGGCGCTGGCGTTGCTTTCGTGGCCATATTGTTCTCCCCCCGATCCGGATCCGGCGACGTTGCGCGTTACGCGATCACTGACCTTCGTATTCGAGAAACAATGTCGCCAGCGGCGGTATTGTCAACGCCGCGGAAGCAGGAAATCCATGCGCGGGACGCGTCTCGGCATTGATCGAACCGAGATTGCCGACGTTCGAGCCGCCGTAAATGCTGGAGTCCGAGTTGAGCGCCTCGCGCCAGACCCCCGGCATCGGCAGGCCAATGCGATAGCCCATGCGCGGTTCGGGCGTGAAGTTGCAGACGACAGCGACGGGCTTATCGCCCTCGGCGCCAATGCGCAGGAACGCCAGTACGGATTGCATGTCGTCGTTGACGACGATCCAGCGAAATCCCTCGACCTCGCAATCGCGCGCATGCAGCGCCGGAGTGTCGCGATAGAGCTTGTTGAGGTCGCGTACGAAGGCGTGGAGGCCCTTGTGCGGGGCGTGTTCAAGCAGCCACCACGGCAGCGCCTGGGCGGAATTCCATTCACTCGTCTGGCCGAATTCCTGGCCCATGAACAAGAGTTTCTTGCCCGGATGCGCCCACATGAAGCCGTAATAGGCGCGCGCATTGGCGAATTTTTGCCATTCGTCGCCGGGCATCTTGCCGATGACGGAGCCTTTGCCGTGAACGACTTCGTCATGCGAAATCGGCAGCACGAAATTCTCGGTGAAGGCGTACAGCAGCCCGAATGTCAGCTTGTCGTGCCCCCAGCGGCGGTAGATCGGATCGCGCGCAATATATTCGAGCGTGTCGTGCATCCAGCCCATGTTCCACTTGAAGCCAAAGCCAAGACCGCCGGCGCTGGTCGGCTGTGAAACGCCGGGCCACGCTGTAGATTCCTCGGCTATCGTGAAAGCGCCGGGGAAGCCGCCGTAAACGAGTTCGTTGGAGCGGCGCAGGAACGCTATGGCGTCGCGGTTGTCATTGCCGCCATCGGCGTTGGGGGCCCATTCGCCCGGCTTGCGGGAATAATCGAGATAGAGCATCGACGCGACGGCGTCGACGCGCAAGCCGTCGATGTGGAACCGGTCGATCCAGTAGAGCGCGCTGGCGACAAGAAAATTCGCGACTTCCTTGCGGCCGAAATCGTAGATCGCGGTGTTCCAGTCCGGGTGGAATCCCTTGCGCGGATCGGGATGCTCATAAAGCGTCGAGCCGTCGAAATGCGCGAGGCCATGCGCATCCGTTGGGAAGTGCGCGGGAACCCAGTCGAGAATGATTCCAAGGCCAGCGGCGTGTGCGCGATCGACAAATCGGGCAAAGCCCTCGGGATCGCCAAACCGCCGTGTCGGCGCGAACAGACCGATTGGCTGATAGCCCCATGAAGCGTCTAGCGGATGCTCGGTGACCGGCAGCAGCTCGAGGTGGGTGAAGCCAAGGTCGACGGTGTAGGGGATCAGCGTGTCCGCGAGCTCGTCGTAAGTCAAAAAGCGATCGCCGTCACCGCGCCGCCATGAACCCAGATGCACCTCGAAAATCGACATCGGCTTGCGCCGCAGTTCTCCCTGTTTGCGCTGCTCCATGTAAGCAGAATCGGTCCAGGTGAAATCGTCGGTGTCGGCAACGACAGAAGCCGTTGAGGGGCGGAGCTCGCCTTCGAAACCGAACGGGTCGGCCTTTAACGGCTGCAACACGCCGCCGGCGGACACCATTTCGTACTTGTAGACGACGCCGGCGCCGAGCCCAGGCGCGAAGAACTCCCATAAGCCGCTGTCGAAGCGCTTGCGCATCTGGCAGCGCCGGCCGTCCCAATTGTTGAAATCGCCGACCACGGAAACGCGCGAAGCGTTCGGCGCCCAGAGCGCGAACAACACGCCATCGACGCCTTCATGCTTGGTGATCTGCGCGCCGAGCCGTTTGTACAGCTGGCGATGGGTTCCCTCGGCGATCAGGTAGTCATCCATTGGCCCGAGCGCCGGGCCGAAGGAATAACCGTCGTCGTAGGACCATGTCGCTGTCGTATTGGTGACTTCGATGCGATAGCTGGGACGCTCCTTTGCGCCGTGCAGCAGGCCCTCGAAGAAATCGTCTTTTCGGCGCGCCAACTCGAGGAGCGGAGTCCCGTCGCGGCTGATCGCGCGCACGCGGATCGCATCAGGAACAAAGGCGCGGATCACCCAGCCGTCGGCGCAAAAATGCGGCCCCAGTACGGCGAAAGGGTCCTTCTGGCGAGCCGCCAGAACCGCTTCGACGTCCTCCTCGCGCGCTTGCCAAACGGGGGTCATTGTTCTCAACCTTAGGCGACAGGACGGAACGGAGCGTTCCAGATCTCCTGGGTATATTCTGTAATTGTGCGGTCCGAGGAGAACCAACCGACGTTGGCGGTGTTGAGAATGCTCGAGCGCCACCACGATTTGCGGTCGCGCCATTGCGTGTCGACCCGCATCTGCGCGTGCCAATAAGCGTCAAAATCGGCGCAGAGCATGAAGTAGTCGTGATGCGTCAGAGTATCGACAAGGCCGCGATAGCGTCCGGGGTCGTCGGCTGAAAATACGCCGGAGCCGATCTCGTCAAGCACTTCGCGCAGAATTGGAGAGCCGGCGATAATGGCGCTGGAATCGATGCCCTTGGCGCGCGAGACCTCGACTTCCGGCGCCGTCAGGCCGAAGATATGAATGTTGTCGTTGCCAACGAGCTGTTTGAGCTCCACATTGGCGCCGTCGAGCGTGCCGATAGTCAGCGCGCCGTTGAGCGCCATCTTCATATTGCCAGTGCCCGACGCCTCCATGCCGGCGGTCGATATCTGCTCGGAGAGATCGACCGCGGGAATGATCTGTTCGGCGAGGCTGACGTTGTAGTTCGGCAAGAACACAACCTTCAGCAGGCCCCGCACGGTGGGATCGGAATTTACAGCGCGGGCAACGTCGATCGCCAGCTTGATGATGAGCTTGGCCTGGACATAGCTTGCCGCCGCCTTGCCCGCGAATATCTTCACGCGCGGCGCAAAATCCTGCATCGGATTGGCGCGGATCGTGTTGTAACGCGCCACGGTCTCGAGAATGTTCAAGAGCTGTCGCTTGTATTCGTGGATACGCTTGATCTGCACGTCGAACATTGCGTCCGGATCGACGCGAAGGTTCAATCGCTCCGCGACGACACGGCCAAGCGCGACCTTATTGGCGCGACGCGCGAGAGCGAAACGCTCCTGGAACGCGCCGTCGTCGGCGTACTTGACTAGGCCCTTGAGCAAGTTGGCGTCATCGAGGACGCGTGGCCCGAGCGTGTCCACGAGGATGTCGGTCAGGCGCGGGTTGGCTTCCATCAGCCAGCGTCGGAATGTAATCCCGTTGGTCTTGTTGGTAATGCGTCCGGGATAGATCTGATTGAGGTCGCGAAACACCGTTTCCTTCATCAGATCGGTATGCAGCTCCGAGACGCCGTTGATCTTGTGCGATCCGACGAACGCCAGATTGCCCATGCGGACGCGGCGGCCGGAATGCTCATCGATCAGCGATACCGAAGAGAGCAGGCCAGCATCGGTCACGCCGCTCTTGCGCACACCGTCGAGATGGGCAGCGTTGATGAGATAGATGATCTGCATATGACGCGGCAACAGCCGCTCCATGAGCGGCACTGGCCAGCTTTCCAGCGCTTCGGGCAATAAAGTGTGGTTCGTGTAGGAGAACACCGCTTGCGTGATCTTCCACCCCTCGTCCCATTCGAGGCCATTGAGATCGACGAGGATGCGCATCATCTCGGCGACCGCGATCGAGGGATGCGTGTCGTTGAGCTGAATCGCGACGTGATCGGCGAGCGTGCGGATATCGCGATGCTGCTTGACGTGGCGCCGGATAATATCGAGCAGCGAAGCCGAGGCGAAGAAATATTCCTGCCGCAAGCGCAGTTCCTGGCCCGCAGGCGTGGCGTCGCTTGGATAAAGCACTTTCGAAATTGATTCCGCGCGCACGCGATCAGAGAGCGCGCCGATGTAATCGCCGGCGTTGAAGGCGTCGAGTTTCAGCGGGTCTGGGGCGCGCGCCGACCAGAGGCGCAAAGTGTTGACGTGGCGGCCGCGCCAGCCGACGATTGGCGTGTCATAGCCGACAGCCTCAACGGTTTCGCCGGGATGCCAGACGTGGCGAACCTTGTCGTCCGCGCCGGGGCCCTGGACAGCTTCAACCTGGCCGCCAAAACCGATGGCGTAGTTGCTCTCGGGGCGCGCAAATTCCCAAGGATTGCCATTTGCGAGCCAGTCTTCGGGAATTTCCTGCTGCCACCCGCTGCGGATGATCTGTTTGAACAATCCATTGTCGTAGCGGATGCCGTAGCCATAGGCGGCAATCGATAGCGTCGCCATCGAATCCATGAAGCAGGCGGCGAGCCGGCCAAGGCCGCCATTGCCAAGCGCTGCGTCGGGTTCCAGCCGGCGCAACACTGCCAGATCGACGCCAAGCTGCGACAGCGCTACGCGCATCGGCTCGGCGATGCCGACGTTGGTCATCGCATCGAACAGCATGCGGCCGATCAGAAACTCGAGCGAGAGGTAATACACGCGCTTGCGATCGTCGGCGTAGGTCGCGCGCGTCGAATTCATCCAACGGTCGACAATGATATCGCGCGTCGCGAGCGCCACCGAGAGGAACCAGTCGCGCTGGCTGGCGGCGACCGGATCTTTGCCGACCGAATAGGTCAGTTTCGCCAAGACAGCTTGCTTGAGCTGTTCGGGCGTAAACGCGCCGATTTCGTCCGTCGGGGTCGGGGGGGATAGGCTTTCGCCGGGGCTGGCTATGTCCATCAACTGCGTGCTTTCCTTACCGTGCCGCCTGCGTCGACACACAAAAGCTCTTTTCGGTCTCAGAGTCCAGCATATGCGGCCTATCTGACATCCGGGCGCCATCGCGGAGCGGTGTCGGTCAATCTGCCAGTTGGCTGGGGGCTGCTTCCTGTGCGCGGCGTACCGAGGTATCGTCATCGCGAGCGCAGTTGCGGGGTGAGTTATGAAGATCGAAGGTCTTACGTATCGCACAATTTGGCCGACCCGCGAGGGCGACGCGATCGAGGTGATCGATCAAACCTTGCTTCCGCACCGCTTCGTGACGCGGCGAGTCGCCGATGTCGACGGTGCGATTGAAGCAATCGTCACAATGGTCGTGCGCGGGGCGCCGTTGATTGGCGCGACGGCCGCGTACGGGTTAGCCTTGGCGCTGCGCGTCGATCCCGAGGCGGCGGAGCCGGACCGCGCCTACGGGAGGCTGTTGCGATCGCGGCCAACGGCGGTCAATTTGCGCAATGCGCTGGAGGATGTCGCCGCTCATGTCGCGGGCCTGCCGCCCAGCCAGCGCGCCGCTTCGGCATGGGCGCGCGCCGGAGCGATTTGCGACGAGGACGTTGCGTCATGTCAGCGCATTGGCGAGGCCGGTCTGCCGCTCATTGAGGCCGCGTACAAACGCAGCGGCAAGACCGTCAATATTCTCACGCATTGCAACGCTGGATGGCTCGCCACGGTGGATTGGGGCACCGCGACGGCGCCGATTTATATGGCGCACGACCGCGGCATACCTGTCCAAGTGTTCGTTGACGAAACCCGTCCGCGCAATCAAGGCGCCGCCCTGACCGCGTTTGAACTCGGGCAGCATGGCGTGCCTCACACGACCATCGTCGACAATGCCGGCGGCCATCTCATGCAGCACGGCGAAGTCGATCTGTGCATTGTCGGCGCCGATCGCGTCACTTCGCGCGGCGACGCCGCCAACAAGATCGGCACCTATCTCAAGGCGCTCGCCGCCAAAGCCAATAATGTGCCGTTTTATGTCGCGGCGCCGCAGACGACGATCGACTGGCGAATCGCCGACGGTGTCCAGGAAATCGAAATTGAAGAACGCGATTCGGCCGAAGTGACGCGCGTAACTGGGCGGCTGGACAATGGGGAAGTCGTGTGCGTCGCGATCGGGGCGCCCGGAAGCCCGGCTCGCAACCCCGCATTCGACGTAACGCCGGCCGAACTCATCACCGGGCTCATCACGGATCGCGGCGTATGCGCTGCGACGACTGTCGGGCTCGCAAGGTTGTTCGAGCGCTCCCTCTAAGGTTTGGCTTGCCTGGCGGCTTCGGCGGCTTGCTTCAGCGCATCGATTTCGCTTTGGCTCTGAGCGATCCTGGCCTGCAGGTCGCCGAGGGTCTTCGCCGCGGCGTCGCCTTGCTGCTGCAAGTCGGCGATCTGGCTTTTGGCGGCGGCGAGGGCGGACGAAGCCTGCTGCTGCATGCTCGTCAGGTCGCTTCTGGCGGCGGTCAGATCCGCCGTTGCCTTGTCGCGCGCGGCGTTGACGCTGGTCAACTCGCCCTGCAGCGCCGTCAACTGGTCGGCGGCGGCTTTCGTCTTGTCGCTGATCGCCTGAAGCTCCCTGGCCTTGGCGCTGGCTTCCTCCTGGGTTCCCGATACCGTCAGGCGAGCTTCGGTGACTTGTCTGGTTAGATCGGACAACTCGTTCTGGGCGCTTGAACGCGCGGCGACGGCGTCCGAAAGTGCGGTTTTTGCGTTTGTCGCCTGCTTTCGCACTTCGGCGAAGTCGCCGGTCGCTTTCTGCAGGTTCTGCAGGTCCGCCGCCATGGCGGTTCGCGCGGCTTCGGCGGCGTTGATCCCGTCGCGCATTTGCGTCTGCGCGTCGGACGCCTTTGAGGAAAAGTAGGCGACGAGCAGCCAGCCGACGATGGCGAGCGCGGCGAGCCCAATTGGCACAGGGCGCACGAAGTCCTCGGTTGCGCTATTCGCCATAGTCCATCCTCCCGCAGTGTAACGCGCGCCTGTTGGCGGGGTTCATAATGAAGCGGAAGCAATAGCGCGCCAAGTCATAAATATTTGGCGACAAAGGCCGCCTTGCCGCCCGGCATCAAAACGTTGCTGGCGCGCATTGAACGATTCGATGGGCAATCTCGCTGAGTCGCCTTAAAAGGGCTGGACGGCGTCGACGGCCCACGCCAAGATCGCCTTGTCGCCGCGTGGAGCACCGGGCTTTTGAAATTCAACTTCGTCAATCTGGCGCGTCAGGCACTTTCGCAGCACATGGGTTGGCCGGAGCAGTGGCGCTCGCCCGAGCCGAAGAAATCCTACGATGCGATCATTGTCGGCGGCGGCGGTCACGGCCTGGCGACGGCCTACTACATGGCCAAAGAGCACGGCATGCGCAACATCGCCGTGGTCGAAAAAGGCTGGCTCGGCGGCGGCAATACCGGGCGCAACACCACCATCGTCCGTTCGAACTACCTTTGGGAAGCCTCCGAGGCGATCTACGGGCACGCCCACAAGCTGTGGGAGACGCTGTCGCAAGAACTGAACTACAACGTGATGTTCTCGCCGCGCGGCGTCATGCTCATCGCGCATTCGCACCACGACGAGCAGAGTTTCAAGCGCCACATCTACGCCAATCGGCTCGCCGGCACCCCCAACGAATGGCTGACGCCCGAGGAGGCGAAGGCGTATTGCCCGTTGCTCAGCATCGACAAATCGATGCGCTACCCGATCGTCGGCGCCGCCTTGCAGCGCACGGCGGGAACCGCGCGCCACGATGCGGTCGCCTGGGGCTACGCCCGCGCTGCTTCGATGCTGGGCGTCGACATCATTGAGAATTGCGAAGTGAAGGGCATCAACCGCGACGCCTCGGGCGCCGTCAGCGGCATCGAGACGACGCGCGGACCGATCGCCACGAACAAGATCGGCGTTGTCGCCGCTGGCAACACCAGCGTCGTCATGGCGATGGCCGGCGTGCGCATGCCAATCGAATCGTTTCCGTTGCAGGCGCTCGTGTCGGAGCCGATCAAGCCCTGTATGCCTTGCGTTGTGATGTCCAACACGATCCACGCCTATATGTCGCAATCCGACAAGGGCGAACTTGTCATCGGCGCGGGGCTGGACGCCTATACGTCCTATAGCCAGCAAGGCGGGCTGCACATCGCCAACCACACGCTGGAGGCGATCTGCGAGATGTTCCCGACGGTCTCGCGCTTACGCATGTTGCGCAACTGGGGTGGCATCGTCGACGTCTCGCCGGATCGATCGCCGATCATCGGCAAGACGCCGGTGCCGGGGCTGTTCGTCAATTGCGGCTGGGGATCGGGCGGATTCAAGGCGACGCCTGGTTCCGGCAACGTTTTTGCCCACACCGTTGCGACGGGCGAGCCTCACCGGATCAACGCGCCGTTCTCGCTCGATCGCTTCCGCACCGGCGGCCTGATCAACGAAGCGGCCGCCGCGGCGGTCGCGCATTGACGACCACTTGCAGGGTGAATATTCCATGTTGCTGATCCGCTGCCCGTATTGCGAAATGGAGCGCCCCGAAACGGAATTCCACTACGGCGGCGAGGCGCATCTGGCGCGCCCCACGGCCAGCGCCAGCGAGGACGAATGGAGCGCGTTCCTGTTCTTTCGCACCAACGACAAAGGACCACACGCCGAGCGCTGGCGCCATACTTCAGGTTGCGGACGCTATTTCAATTGCATTCGCGACACGGTCAGCGACAAGATCAGCGTGACTTACAAGTCGGGCGAGCCAAGGCCAGCGTCCGCCTGAAACAGCAACGGCACTTGGCTCACGGAAAAACATCGATGCGCGGCGCTGTGGCGGTCCTTGTTGCGGGTCTCTCGGCATCCGGCGCAATCGCGCAGCAGACGCCGCCGCGCCAGATCGATCCCGAGCATTTCCATCCCTCTTCGCAGGGCGAGTTCGCCGGGCGCTCCGCCGCGCCGATCGTGATGCCGACAAAAGAGCGCCCGTTCGGCGCCTGCGATCCCAAGGCGCATGACTGGATCGCTTGCCTCACGGCGACCGCGGCGCAGTCCAATCAGATCGTCGATGAGGCCGAGCAAAGCGTGCGCACCGCGCTTGAGCAACGGCGCGACCTGAACCCGTACATGCGGAAAGCCCGAGGCGAGGCGCTGGCGCGCGTCGACACGGAATGGCGCCAGTTTCGCGACCGGGAATGCGATGCGCTGGCGATGCTGGAGCATGGGCTGCCGACGCAGGTTTACGAAGCGCGCCTGACCTGCCGCATCCTGCGCAATCTTGAACGCGGTGAGGCGCTGAAGGCGCGATATGGGGGCGGGTAGGACGCCTCACCTTCAAGTTCCTTGGTCTCATACCCAGATCGGGGTCAGGCTGTAATGCGCCTGACCCCACGGTATTTACTGGAAAGTCGATTATAGTGCCGCGAGCCCAACCGCACCGGCCGGAAGACCGGACAAGACCGGACCCGGCGTCAACGACCCATCCCGACCGATCAGGAAGGCGCCGATGGCATGGGTTTTGGCTTCGAGCACGTAGAGGAAGCGGCCGCGCTCTTCTCCGGCGACAGCCATATCAATTGGGCCGCTTCCGGCGCCCGTGCTCGCTGTCACGCCATTTGCGTTCAACGGAGCAAGCTGCCCCAACGCGTTCACTGAGTACCCGCTGACGGAGCCGCTGTCGGTGTTTGTTGTATAGGCGTACCGACCGTCCGGCGTCGTTGCAATCCAGCAGGCGGCGGTCTGCAGATCTGGGACTGAGGCGGAGACTAAAGTGGTCGCTCCATCGCGGCCCACGCGATAGGACGAGACGGTGCTCGCGTTTGGCGCGCCGTCAACCGCCTCGGAGACCACCAATGTCCTGCGCCCGGCAAAATCGAAGCCGAAGGGCGTCTTCCCCGAGGAAGTCACTTCTCTCGGCGCGCTCGCCGGAAGTCCATCAGGCCCCACCGCGTAGACGGTGAGCTTGTTCGTCGCTTTTTCCGAGACAAGGAGGCTTCGCCCGCCTGGGCTAAATTTGATTTCGGCGGGACCAACGCCCTTGCCGCTGAGCGGCCTGGACGACCCGCTCAAGGCGACGAGCTCTCCGCTGTCGCTCAGGCGGAAACCGGAAATGCTATCGCTGCCGGCGTTTAGCACGTAGACGAGATCATCGTCGATCGTGACGCTGATCGGCTGCGCGCCGCCGCTGGGCGCTTGCGCGACTTTGACGATGCCGCTGGAGCGCACAGCGAACACGGAAACATCGTTGCTGGCGGCGTTGACGGCGATCAGCCAGCGGTGATCGTCACTAAGGATCAGGCCACCTTGATCGCCGAGGCCTGCGCCGGTCCCGCGCCCGCCGGTTTGGACTGATCCGGCGGGTGTGAGAGCGCCGTTCGCAGCGCGCTGAAAAATCAGCACCGCATTGGCGAAAGTGTCGTTGCTCATCGTATAGACTGCGCCACCCGAATTCTCACCCCGGCCGTAGTCGTCGGCCAGGACGGAAGCGGACGAAAGGGTGAGGCTGAGGCCCCCCAAGGCAAGAAAAAGCGCGCGGGATGATCTTGATTTCGGTTGCATTTTTATCTCCGTGAACAGGGACCGAAACAACCGGGAGACCGTTCGGACCGAGCGCCATCGTGGCTGAGGAAATGTCCCGCAGTCCTCACGCAATCATCACAGACAGGTAAAACTCGCGATGACCGGGATCGAGTCGGCGCCGGTCGGCCAAAAAAATATCGATCAAGGCGTAACTTAATCGCGTGGCGGACGAACAGAATGTAACCCGGAGGAACCGCTTGCGAGGTCTGTGCATGAGGCCAAACGCCAAAAGGAAGGGGACGCGCGCCACAGGCGCGCCCTCGAATCGGTCAGGGCCGCTGTGACGATCGCCGGCGTTCGCAATCTATCGCTGCATCACCCGCCGTTTGAGCGGCGCCGGTTGCTGGTCGTTGAGGACGATCCTGCGACCGCAGATCTGTTGCGCGCCAATCTCGCCAGCGAAGGATTCATTGTAACAATGCCCGGCGCCGGGCCAGGGCGATGGCGCACCCTGGAAGGAAACGCTTGCGACTTGGTGGTTCTTGGTCTGACGCGACCCGGCGCACAGGGTCTCGATATTTGCCGCCGCGTGCGCGCTCGCACGCAATATACGCCGATCATCATCGTCAACGCGCAGTCCAGCGAAGCCCATCGCATTTTAGGTCTCGAACTTGGCGCCGACGATTACCTCACCCAGCCATTCTCATTTTCCGAACTCGCAGCGAGAATTCGCGCTTTGCTTCGTCGCATCGATAGCATCAAGCGCGCTTTTGCGCCGGAGCTTGAATTACTGCGGGTGAGCGATATCAGCATACTGGTCGCTGCGCGCGAGGTTTGCGTTGACGGACAGACAGTGAGATTGACGCCGCGCGAGTTCGATCTGCTTTACTTTTTCGCCCGCCATCCCAACAAGGTATTCACCCGCGCCGAGCTGCTCAACCATGTCTGGCGCTACGGGCATGACGGCTACGAACACACTGTCAATTCGCATATCAATCGGCTGCGCGCCAAAATCGAGCCGGATCCGTTCAAACCCAGCCGCATCGTTACCATCTGGGGTGTCGGCTACAAATTCCGCGATGTCGATAAGGCGGTGGACGGTGAGTGGACATTCCAATGATATTGGCCATCTCAGCCGATAATCCCCTTAGCGCGTAGCCGCGCGATCTCGGCGCCCGGCACGTTCATCTCCGCCAGGATCGCGTCGGTATGTTCGCCCAGAAGCGGCGCGGCATGGTCGGCGGACATCGGTATTCCGTCGAGCAGCATCGGCGAGCGCACTGAAGGAGCCGTTCCTCCCTTGGCGCCAGTCGCGGGCAGATCGACGCGCATCTGGCGGTGAACGACCTGCGGATCGGCGAAGGCTTGCGCGAGGTTGTTGATCGGCGCGGCGGGGACTTGCGCTGCATCGAGAGCCGCCAGCAAGTGCGCGCTGGTGAAGCGCCGCGTCGCGGCTTCAAGCGCGGCGGCGAATGGCGCGCGGTTCGTGACGCGGTCGGCGTTGGTGGCGAAGCGCGCTTCGGCGCCCAGCGCTTCAAGCCCGAGAATGCGGCAGACATCGCGCGTCTGGCGGTCGTTGCCTGTGGCGATGATGATGTAGCCATCGGCCGTCGCGAACACCTGATACGGCACGATGTTGGGATGCGAATTGCCCATTCGCCTGGGCGCGACTCCCGACACGAGATAGTTCAGCGCCTGATTGGCGAGGATGCTGATTTGCGAATCCAGCAGCGCCATGTCGATCTCGCCGCCCTGGCCGGTGATGGCGCGCCGGATCAGCGCCGACTGGATCGCGATAACGGCATAGAGCCCGGTAACGATATCGGCATAGGCGACGCCGGTTTTCTGCGGCGCGCCGTCGGGCTCGCCGGTCAAATCCATGTTGCCGCCCATGCCCTGAATGATGAAGTCGTAGCCGGCCCGCGCGGCATAGGAGCCGGTGTGGCCAAAACCGGTGATCGAGCAATAGATCAAGCGTGGATTGAGCTTTGCGAGGCTGGCGTAGTCGAGGCCGTATTTGGCGAGGCCGCCAGTCTTGAAGTTCTCGATCAGCACGTCCGATTGCGCGACGAGCTGGCGCACCAGCGCCTGGCCCTCGGGCTTTTCGAAGTCGATGGCGATCGAGCGTTTGCCGCGATTGCACGAGTGGAAATAGGCGGCGTCGAGCGGCGCGCCGTCTTCGCCTGGGATGAATGGCGGACCCCATGACCGCGTGTCGTCGCCCCCGCCTGGCCGCTCGACCTTGATGACATCGGCGCCCATGTCGGCAAGCGTCTGCCCCGCCCAGGGGCCGGCGAGGATGCGGGCGAGTTCGAGCACCTTGAGGCCGGCGAGGGGTTTCAAGCGGAGCTCTGGTTTGGGTTGCGGGCGGGTCGATCCGCCATTCCGCACTTTGGCCCAAGATTGAAGAACTTCAAAGCATTGGGCGCCGTTTGGCGCACGTTTTCAAACGGCTGGTCAGGAAGGCGTTGGGCAGGGCTTGGACCGAGGCTGGCGCGGCCTGACCAAGTCTATATACAATATATATATGTATAATATAAGTCGTCTTCACGCTCGTCCCGCCGTCTCCCTACCGCGCCCCTGCAGCCGGTTATCCAGACCACAGCTAGTGGTGCGCTTCACTCAACTCGGCACCACTGTCATTCCCGCGAAAGCGGGAATCCAGCCTTGGTTCAGCGGTAGTATCTCAGTTTGAATTTCTGCATTCGGCCCATTCTCTGACACTCTGCCTGGACAGTTGCAAAGACCGCACTTGGCCGATTCCAGTCGGTCCGCTCTTAGGGGGGAACAAATAGGCAGCGGACGTTCGAAGCGGCGAGGTGCAGACACATGACAAGTGACCGCCGCACCCCCACAATCGGTATGACTCTAACGAACGGCCTTGTTCTTTGCGCCGCCCGCACCGGCGGCGCCCGGACCGGGGGTGGACGCCGTCGCCTATGCCGGCAGGACGACCACCTTCGTCTTGACCGGCGTTCGTGAATAGAGGTCGATCATGTCCTGACTGAGGAGGCCGATACACCCGCTCGAAACGCCGGTCCCGATCGACTCGGCCACGCTAGTGCTGTAGATCGTGAAGACCGTGTACACGCCGTTTTGATAGAGGTAGAGCGTGCGGGCGCCGAGCGGATTGTCGAGACCTCCCGGCATGCCGCCGGCATATTTGCCCGCCTCGGGCTGGCGCGCGATCATCTCCTTGGGCGGCGTCCAGATGGGCCATTCGGCCTTGCGCCCGACATAAGCGTCACCGCTCCACAGGAACCCGGCGCGGCCGACATTGGCGCCATAGCGGGTGGCGTTTCCGTCGCCTTCGATGCGGTAAACATAGTAATTGCTGGGATCGACGATAATCGTACCGGGCGCTTCTTTGGAGTCGTAGCGCACTGTCCGGCGATAATATTTCGGATCGATCTTGCTGACATCGACCGCCGGGATCGGGAATTTCTCGTCGGGCGCCGGCCCGTAGAGCTTCGCCGCCTCGGCGCGGCTCGTGCCGTCGGTCGCGCAACCGGCCAGCCCCAGCGCGCCGAGACCGACGGCAGAGCCGAACAGAAACGACCGGCGGTTGAGAACCCCCGACCGAAGCCCAGGCAAAGCTACCCCGTCCATCTCGCCGGCATCGGCAATGCCACGGTCCATGATCATGATTTCGGAGTTTCCCATGTCCCGTTGCCCGACCAGAGAATACTCCGGCATATGCCCACTGAACGTCTTGCTGCGCTGAGATTGCCGTCACTCGGCTCGATTGGCAAGCTCGGACCTTCGCAGCTCGGACCTTCGCTGCGCGAGGGTTGCCATGCACCATGTGTGGACGCCCCCGCCCTTGCAAGAAGTTTTTGACTCTGTGCTGCCATTTGTCGGGTGCGGTCATGTGTCCGGCCTTCGTTTGCGG
>JAYUFK010000341.1:0-8881 GCA_043739325.1 Methylocapsa sp.
TCACCAACTCGAACGCTCTCGGTAAGCTCTCTATTGTTGCAGGTCGCTGTGACATGGGGGTTGCTCCTGGTTGGGCTTTGGTCAGCCACTCGGAGTACCTTTCCAAACCTGACACACAGACTGATACGTCACCTCGCCGCCGGGGTATTGCCAAACCAACCAAGCTGGGCAAAGATCAATGCTGAGAATCCCAAAATATAAGCCGAGTTGAGGCCAACATGCGGAAGTATTTTTTCGCCGCGATGGTTCTTTTCACCTGCGCCGGGCTGGCATCAGAATCCTTCGCGCGTCCTCGATTGCCGCATCCAGCGCCCGCCGGCCAACCTGGCCGCACGCAGATGCGCACCGGCATCTATCGGGGTAATCCTGTCACCTATGCCTTGGTCCACGGCAAACAGATTTTCGAGGGCGACATCATCCTCGATCATGTCCAGACGATTGCGCCCGGAGGCAATGGCGTAGGCCCATCCATCGGCATCGCCTATCCCCAATATTTCTGGCCGAAGAACGCCAGCGGCGTCGCGGAAATCCCCTATGTCGTCACTGCGGGCGCGACGAACCTCAATGCCGCGCTCACGCAATTCAATGCGACATTCGCCGGCGTCATCCAGTTCGTCGCACACAATACGCAGACCGACTACGTCAGCTTCAATTTCGATCCGAACAATCACAACGGCACATGCGACTCTTATGTCGGTCGCGTCGGCGGCCAGCAACAAACCGGCGGCTCGATCGATTGCAGCCTCGGCACTTTGCTGCACGAGATGGGCCATATCGTTGGCCTCTATCACGAACAATCGCGGCCCGATCGCGACAATTACGTGGCCGTCAGCTACGCCAATATGATCAAGGGATCGAAGCCGAACTTCGACCAGCCGCTCGACAATTTTCAAGAGCTTGGGCCGTATGATTACGGCTCGGTGATGCACTACATCGCGTTCGCGTTTTCGCGCAACGGCGGACCGGTGATCGAGTCCATTCCGCCGGGCATCCCGTTGTCGAACCTCGTCGGCTACACCGCTGGGGATATCGATGCCGTAAAGCGTCTCTACGGCGCCGCGCCGACCACCGTGACCATCGCCACCAACCCGCCCGGACTTCAGGTCATCGTCGACAACGCCGCGATCACGACTCCGCAGATTTATAGCTGGTCGCTGAACTCGACCCACACATTGGCGATCACCGCTGGCGCGCAAACCCTGGCGGGCGCGGCATACACGTTCGGGCGCTGGAATGACTCTGCCAGCGCCAGCCACACGATAACAATAACGCCCGGCTCGAAGACGCTCGCCTCGCCCGCGACTTCGCCCGCCACAACTGTTTACACCGCCAATTTCATCGGCCTAGTGAACTTTACCAGCAGCGTGTTCCCGACAAGCTCGGGAATTGTCGCGGCCAACCCGCCGGCCCAGGCCTATTCCGGCGTCAGCGGCGTCTATTATGTGCAGCGCCAGCCCGTGACGCTGACCGCTTCGGCGAATACCGGCTATTCGTTCCTGGAATGGGCGGGAACGAATGCGCCGTGGAGCGCCAATCCGAAGGCCGTCAATGTCCCCGAGAACAGCGCGTCGTTCGCCGTCGCGGGATATTTTTCCAATCAGCCGGTCACGACGATCACGACAAACCCGCCGGGCCTTGGCGTCTACGTCGATGGCGGATTCTGGTATGGGCCGCAGAGTTTTGCCTCGGACTTCTTTCCCGGCTGGACGCCGGGATCTTCGCACTCGCTTTCCAGCTATTCGCCGCAGCTGCCGTACAGCATCAATTCACGCTACGCGTTTTCCGCGTGGAGCGACGGCGGCGCCTTGGCGCATAACATCACGGCATCCCCGGCGACATACACGGCGAGCTTTACGCCGCAATTCGCGCCAGTCGCCTACGCCACGCCGTCCTGTGCCGCGAACGTGACGCTCAGCCCGACTTCGCCCGACGGTTTCTACAGCCAGGGGACCAGCGTGACCGTCAGTTCCGCGACGGCGGCGGGATGGTCCCTGACCGACTGGCTAAACGATCTCTCAGGCAAGGCGGAGACTCAGACGCTAACGGTCAACGACGAAGAACTGGCGATCGCCAACTACAACACAAATCGCGTGCCGCTGCAGATCTTCAGCTTCTCGCCGACCAGCGCAACCGCCGGCGCGAGCGGGCAAACGCTGACAATCTGGGCCGCCGGCCTCACGCCCTGGACCATTGTTTTTGTCAACAATATTTATCGAAGCAGTTTCATCGCGAGCGGACCTCCCGCAATTCCGGCTGCGCAAAGCAACGCGGCGCCGAGCGCCGCTGATTCGGGGCCGCTCGTCGTCAGTCCAACCCATCTCAACGTCGCCTTGACTGCGACCGACTTGGGCACGCCGACGGCGTTCCCCGTTGTAGTTTCCAATTTCCCGCCTGGCGCGCCCTGCTCCGCCTATGCCGCCAGCCCGTATTTCGTCACAACGCCGTAAAACGCGGCGAACTTGGCTCCTGGGGATGGAGTTTTCGGAAGCGAGCGACACGATCCATTCATTTTGATGCGAATTGCGTTTTGACTCCGACGTGGTCTTAGCAATAGGGTTCCTTCCGTAAATGGAACACGTCGGCTTGTCGTTTTTCGACAATACTATTGCTGTATAAGTGCAGTACGGCTCGGCAACGCTATTGAGCCGGACTTATGAGGAGCACCCACAATGAATTATGCGAAAAAAGCCATTGCGCTGCTCGCGGCATCCCTGTCGCTGGCGGCGCTTCCGAGCCTTGCGCAGGCGCAGGCATCCGCTCAGGGCCACCCGTTCTCGATCGGTTCGCCCAAAGTTGTGGAGTTTTCAAAACTGGCTATCGCCGACGCGCGTCCTACCGACAAAATAATTCCTGCGTTGAGCCGGTTCTCCGCGAGCCAACTGGCGGCCCTCAAGGCGCAAGCCGCGGCCATGAGGGGACCGCAATCTTCCGCGACGCTGCCGGGTGGCGGACCCGCCCTGCCGTCGTCGAGCGGCATCAAGACCGTCGTCCCTCCGGATTTTAGTTTCGACGGCGATTTTCAGAATGAAACTAACTGCGGGGACCTTACCCCCGCGGACCAAGCCCTCGCGATCGGCGATGGCGCCAATCCGGTGCTGCAATCGGTCAATCTCTGCCTGTCGGTTTTTAGCCCGGGAGGCGCCCGGTTGAGCGGTCCGGTGACGCTAAGATCTTTCTTCAGCGTGCCCGCCACCAGCACAATCATCAGCGATCCTCGCGCCCTGTACGATTGGTACAATCATCGCTTCATCGTGACGATGCTCGACTCCGACGGAACGGCCAATAGTTATTACGATGTCGCGGTGAGCAAGACCGATAGCGCAACCGGCGCGTGGTGGGTCTACCGATTTCATACGCCGGTCGGCAACAATGTATTGAACGATTATCCGCGTGTGGGCCAGGACCACACAGCGACTTATCCGATCGCCGCAGGCCCCTTCGCTTACCCCGGCGCGATCTATCTGGCGTCAAACCTTTTTCAGATGAACGGCTCTTGCTGCGGCGGTTACATCGCCGAGGAGTGGCTCGTGTTGGGCAAAGCTCAATTATACAACGGTTTGGCCGCCACTTCGTATGCCTTCGAAAACCTGAAGAACCCCGATGCCTCGACCGCGTTCACCTCACAGCCGGCCAATGTCTGGAACCCTTATGACTCGCCGCGGTCGGAGTTCTTTGTCGAATCCGAAGCTGCCAACAAGCTCGTCATCTGGTCGGTCTCCAACCCGTTTGGCTATGCAACATCAGGCGGAGCGACGCCTGAACTGTCGGCAGTTGCAGTCACGACAACGAATTCGTTCTCTGTGCCGCCGGGCGCGGTCCAGAGCGGCGGTACTGCAACCATCGATACGGGCGATACGCGAATCTCGGGTGAAGCAACTTACAACGCCGGCTATCTCCACGCGGCGCTGAGTTCAGCCAACGGCACGGGAGGCACCAAGTCGATCATATACAAGGTGCGTCCGGTCTTGAATGTTAACGACGGCGCGCGGTGCACTGGAGCATTCCTGAACGCCTGCCCGCAGATTACCTCGGCGACGATCCAGGACGAGAGCGTTCTGAATTTCGGCGGTACGACTTCTGCTTTTTACGCAACCCCGCAGCCCGACAGCGAGGGAGACGTGACGACGGTTTTCAATTTCTCGAACTCGTCCAGTTTCGGTAGCCTCGCCTACATCCAGCAGCGCGTGACGCAAGGGTCAGGCTTTGTCGACGCCGGGTCCATTTTGCAAGCGGGCTCGGCGTATTACACACAAGGTCGTTGGGGAGATTATACGGCCGTGGCGCCCGCGGGGGTCGGCTATACCCCGACATTCGTGTCCAACACCGGCGTTGGATTCTCCGGCATGTATGCCGTCCCGGGCAATTGTTTTGCCGTCGGCGGTGGGTGCTGGAAAACGAGGATCGGCTATGTCCAGTTCAGCGATCCGACCCAGCCGTAAATCGTAACGCCTCAACCTCTCTTCGCCCTGCCTCGGAAAGCCGAGGCAGGGCGCTATTTTTTTCCGAGACGGCTAGTTCATCGAGCGGCGGCAACCTCGCTTCGTCAGGCGCACGAGCCAGGACGCGCTTTCGCTTCGACAAGATGCGTAGCTTGTGACTGCGTCGCTGTTTCGGATTAAACTTGTCATGCTATCGATAATCGGCGCAGAATTTGATCTTCGAGTCTGAACCAGAATTCGACGCTGAATACGCTGCGGCCGAACGCGCTGCGGCGGCGCTCGGCGGTGAGGAGTTTCTAGACCAGCTGCGTGCCGGCTCGATCGGGCGATCCGGCGCAAACTGCCTGCGCGCCGCGGAGTTCCTTTTGGCCCCTGGGGCCGGCGAGGACCAATTGCCATCGGGAGTGCAGCTGCTCGCCGAAGCGTTCGCGGCATGCGGGCATATCGCGATCGTCGCCGCAGCGGTCAGGCGCATTTTTTCTCGATGGCGCGACGACATCCATCAGAGTCATCGATGGCGCGACGCGTTCCAGGACCGCCTCTTTCATACCGGCGCCAGCGCCCTACTGAGCCGTTTCGATCGCCTGCTCGACGGCGACGCGCAGGACAAAATATTCGTCGTCGGCATGAACAAGACCGGCACGACTTCGCTGAAAGTGGCGCTTCAGCAGGCCGATATTCTGTGCGGTCCGCAACAGCAGCATGAGTTGCTTTTCCCGGATTGGACGCAGCGTCGATTTGACCGCATCATTGACTTGTGCCGCTATTATGAAGCCTTTCAGGACATTCCTTTCTCGCTGCCGTTTACCTATCAGGCACTGGATCAGGCTTTCCCGGACGCACGCTTCATCCTCAGCATGCGCGATTCCGCCGAGCAATGGTGCGACTCGCTGGTGCGCTTCCATACGAAGGCGCTTTTCGGTGGCCGACCGCCGAGCTGGGAACTGGTCGAGGCGCATGATTATGGCTATCCCAGCGCGCTAGCCGAGTGTTCGCGCGCCTTTTGGCGTTGGCAAGATTTTGGTCTTTACGACAGACAACGCGCGATCGATCTCTATTCACGGCACAACGACAACGTTCGCGAATACTTCTACGGCCGCGAAGAAAAGTTGTTGGTGATCAATCTCGCGGAATCGGACGCATATCCGCGATTCCAGCGCTTTCTAAATCTTGCCGCCGGCGCCGGCCAATTCAGTCGATACGTTGACGGGTGATGCGACCGGCAACCTGCATTGCGCGCTAGCGGACGCTAAAAGTCACGACATTGCTGACGCCGTTCTTGTTCTGGACCGAAACCGGGTAATCGCGCGGAGCAATCGGTTGCGAAACAATGCGGCAGCCCTGAGCGAAGCACGACGGGTTCTGGATCGTTGGCACGCTGAAGACCAGCGAGCCCCGGCTTCGCGCTTTTACGTGCTTGATGAAAACTTGGCCAAATCGCACAATGTTGTCGCTGGTAAAGCCGGAGCCGGTCACAGTGACGCTCGTCCCGATTGGGCCGGAATCGGGCGTGATTGAAGCGATGAAAACCGTCTGCGCGGCCGGCGCCGGAATGCCGGCAAGCGCCAACAAGACGGCGGCCAGAGCGATCGGATTCAAATTCACAGACACAATGATTTCCCTCGTTGTCCTTCAACAAGAAACGCAGGCTTTACCGAAGGAGCCCAATCTTGCGGACGACGCATCAGGAACTGTTCGTAAGCCGAGCTTCGCGGCTCGAGAATTCATATGCCCGGACTATGAATATTTGGGGGCGTCAATCGCGGACAGTTTTTCCCACGGCAGCGATCGAGCATGACAGACGGCGCCGGCTATGACCGACAAGACGTAGGTTGTGTGCCGCGTCAATCCAAGTTGCCGCAATGCCTTCGACAATTGAAAACTGATCGAACTCCTCAAACCGGGTTGGTCCGAGTAGACCTTTCCGTCGAAAACAGAGAACACATCGTCTCCCTCGCCAACCACTTGCTGAATCATGTCACGATTCCAACCGAGCGACGACGCTTTTATTATGATGAGCCGGCACTCCTCATTGTTGGCTCGAAGAACAGCCATCCCGTTCTGCGACTCGTCTGTTTCAACAACATGAAAGCGTTGCGCCTCAAGAAAACCCACAACGTGACCCTGCAATTCGGCGAAGTCTTCTGGCCGGTTCGTAATCTTCAATCCAAGCGTCGCCGCGAGCAAAGCAGCCAAGGTTACTCTAAACGCGAGTGAATAATTCATGCCGTACGCCGATCGAGCAAACCCCGACGATTATCGCCAGGAATACAATATTGGCCGCGACTTCACCGACGCTACTGTGGATCGCCGTAAAATAATCCAGACTAATAGCCATCATGCTCATGCGTGCTACATTCACCGTCATGACGCCGACACATGCCAAAGCGCTCCATATAAAATCCACTCGCGACCATTTGTGGTCGAGGAGTTGCACGAATGTGACCCAGCACAATAGCGCAAGCGACATATTTGCAAGCGATGAGCAAGCCGGAAATATTACAAGATATCCGCTGCCATGTAAGAACTGAACCATATTGCCGGTTCTCGGGGTCCCCAACAACCAACTGACAAACGTCGCGTCTAAATCAAGTATAGGTTTGGCGAATAATTGAAAAAAGAAGCGGCTCCATAGCATCGGCACAGTTGTCGCCAAAAGTATTATCGCGCCCTTTTTCTGGGAAGCTGATAAATCGCCTTTGAACAACAACCAGCCGCTCAAAATTGTCATTGCGAGCCAACTTGGCGCGCCTATCGGCAGAAGGATCAGGGCGAGGCATGCCGCCGCGAGCCCGAGATCGGACTTCGAAACAGGTCTTTGATTTTCATCAAATCGAACCAGCACGATGCCCGCAATGCAGGAAATCCATACGATAGCGCTGACGTCGAATGAGTTGAGCAGCGCCTCGTTCAACCCCGAACGGTTGATCGAAGCGAGCACCGAGCCACCAAGACCGTTGGCCCCTGCCAGCAGAATCAGACCCCAAAAAAATGCGCCTCGATCCGTGGGCTTACCCGGCATTTGCTCTTGGGTCTCTCAACGCCATCCCGTAATCGGCTGAATATCGACGACGAGGTTCCCGATGTCGAGCCTGCTGAAGCGCCGCGCCGGCCTCTCTAGGCGCCGCGTGGCGACCAGGCAAGCCCTTCGCGGGCGATTCTTCAGTCTGGAGCTTAACCTTTTCTTGACTATGACAGACTCTCGCGCGTAAGATATGCTATAGTTGCGTGGCGGCTTCGAACCTTAATTTTTTGGAGAATTATTGATGACCCGGTTGGACAGGGCAATCATCGCCGGTTTTTCCGCCATTACGGCGTATGGCGCGCTGATATCCTCGGCTGCGGCCGAACGGATGGGCTGCAACAACTTCTGCTTCCACGATTTTCATGGGGCTCCCGGGCCGGTCGTAGGCGCTGGCCTCCCCGTTATCGTTGTTGCGGGCGTCGTTGTTTTCGCCGTTGTTCGTCTCAGGCGCAAGCAGGTTTTGGCCCGCTCCGGGAAATAGCCTCTCACGACGTACGTCCCAATATCAAGCGTGCGGCCAGGCGTGGCCGCGTTCACGCCGGGCGAGGACGATTTCGCGCAGCGGTCGAGCCGGATTGCCTGCGACCGAAGCCTTCGCCGGGATCGACTTGGTGACCACGGCGCCAGCCGCGATATTCGCCCCCGCGCCAATTTTGAGCGGCTTCCCCGCCCGTCCGTTGACGACAGTCACTCCGGCGCCGACAAACACCTCATCCTCGATGACGACATGTCCCGAGATCGAGCACGACGCGCCAATCGAGACGTAATTGCCGATCGTGACGTCGTGCGCGATCCAGCTCATCGGCATGACGATCACGTGATCGCCAAGCGAACTCTGCGGTCCGACGTCGGATGTCGCGGCGACGATCGACCCGACCCCGATCGACACATGCGGGATTGCGACGTCGCTGTGCTGGTATAGAGTCGCAAAGAACCCGCTGTGCGAGCTGACGCGTTGCGCAAGCCGACGCCGCGCGCGCGGATCTCCCACCGCGATAAAGCACCCGTAGTTCACGAATTCACGCCGCCACCGATCAAATGAGATGATCGGGATGTCATCGAGCGTCAGACCCTGTTCTCCGCGAAAGTCGTCGATATAGGCGACAACCTCGCACAGCGGCCGGGCAAGGAGCCTGTGCCGGACGTGCAACCCAATCGCGAGAGCATGGCCCGACGCGCCGTAGACCACAATGCGCGGAACTTCCATAGCGCGCGCCTTTTGCTCGACCATCCCGCGATCCGCCATTTCTGTCCGGCCTGTAACGTTATGCAGGCTTGACCCATGCATTTCAGCAAAAACAAATGTTGGGCGCAATCAAGATATACCCTGACTCATTGAGAGGCCGAGATTTTTCTTGCCACGGATTGATTTCTGGATTCGTTTTGGGGGATGATTCGCGGCGGCTTTCTTTCACGT
>JAYUFK010000342.1:0-8855 GCA_043739325.1 Methylocapsa sp.
CCTCGGGGCGCGGATGCGCCGCAAAAGTAAGAAAGAAACACGTATTGTGTCACCCATCATCCCGGTCAGAAGTGTTACCTATCAGTCCGCTGGACACGCCGAAGCCCGCAGGGCGAAGGCGGACGGATGAGGGGTTGCCTGCCCCAAGAGCCCTCACCCCGGCCCTCTCCCGCAAGCGGGCGAGGGGGAGCGCACTTCGTGTCGGCGCCTCATGCGGCGGAAAGCGCCGTCGACCTCATGGAAGCCTCTTGTTTCCGAAGCCGCGAGGCTGTCAAGGGCGCGCGTTCGCGCGCCGCCTCCGGCGGGCGCAGCCCCTTGACAGCCTCGCAGCTTCGGAAGTTTCGCAACCATGAGGTCGACTGCGCGTGTGTGTTGGGCTGGGGACACGACAGGCTAGCACCACGCAATTACGCGTCGCAACGTGCTAACATGACCGCGCATTGTGGGGCGAACTATGGCGAGCGGCGACGGGAAAGGGCTTGATGAAGAGGGGAATGCGAGTGGCTGGGATCTTCTCAAGTGGGACCACGTCCGAAAGCCGCCAGAGTCTCTTCCCGCAATCATTTATGGCGCCTATTTTATCCTTTGGTGCGCTTCCGCCGTAGTCAGCTGCGCGGCACTATACCAATTGGCGGCGCCGATCATGATGTCAGGATCGGTTTCGTCGCTATCAAGTTCGGCTGGCGCCGATTCCGCAGCCGGGCTGCGAGGAAGCCTGCTGATCTTCTTGACAATACTTGTCTCGCCCTTTGCCTTATGGCGCCTGTTAGTCGCGCATTGGTCGTCGCGCGCCGCGCTGGACCAAGCTCGCATTGCGCAGGAGAGCGCACGGAATACGCTTTTTACAAAGGCAATTGAGCAACTGGGTGCCACGCGTGAAGTGAACCTGAATGTTGCCTCGCTTAATCTATTGGAAAGCGTACGTGGGCAAACCGAGGCGAAAACCAAAACAGAGCCAAATACTGAAGTCAGACTCGGAGCAATTTATGCGTTGGAGAAGCTTGCGCGTGACGACGTTGACCTTCACTGGCCGATAATGGAGACACTGTGCGCTTACATTCGAACGAATGCCGGACCGCCGAAGCCGCCGCCCGACAATATTGCGAAGATACTGGCCAAGCCATCGGGACGATTTGGTCAAGAGAATGAAGCGTTGAAGCGCTATGTGGATGATATTCCCCCACTCCGTGTCGATGTTCAAGCGGCTCTCTCTGTGATCGGACGCCGCAGTCAGCAACAGCGCACTTTCGAACGTGACCGACGCGAGAGCCTAAGTGCTGATAACAGGAACGCATGGCGACTCGATCTCTCGAATTGCAATCTCGCCCGCGCGAATTTCGATGGACTGAACTTTTCAGAGGCTCTGTTTTGGCAGAGTTCTTTGCAACTCTGCCATTTCAGGAAAACCCACCTCGAATTCTCGACGTTTGTCGAAGCACATATGGAGTTAGCAAGACTCGAATGGGCCCGTCTCGAAGGTGCTTTTCTAAATCGCACGCACCTCGAAGGCGCGTCTCTTGACTTCGCTCATTTTGACGGCGCTGAATTATGGGACATCCACTTGGAAGGCGCGAGCCTTGCTGACGCGAGGCTCAACAACGTGGTGCTCGAAAATGGATTTCTCGAAGGCGCACGGCTAAATCGTGCACATCTCGTCGGTGCAAGCCTTGAAGGAGCGCAACTTGCGGACACTGTGTTTGATTCCGCACATCTCGATGGTACAAATTTTGATGGAGCAACCATTTCAAACACGTCCTTCAAGAACGCATTTTTGCAAGGTGCATCGTTTTTCGCCACCCATCTAGATGGCGCTGGGCTGTCGGGCGCGAAACTCGAAGACACGGAAATGAGTGGCGTTGACCTCTCCGGAGCGACCGGACTGGTGCAGAATCAAATTGACGAAACTTGGGGAAATTATGCCACGAAGCTGCCAGCAGTTCTGACGCACCCGGTCAATAGTCGCTGGACAAATTTGGAGACAGCGAGTGATATTTTGGGAACTCATGACAACAGGTGGAGCGTCCGCCGTGATTACTGGCTGTCAGAGGCAAGAAAGCGCGCCAAGACCGAGTTAGCACGCTAAAGCTGACAATCCTTCGCAGCTTCAGCTTCTGCCTCCGGGGCGCCTCAATCCAGCCTTACCGCCACGCCCTTCCCCGCCATAAACTCCTTCGCCTGCCTTATCGTGAACTCGCCAAAATGAAAGATCGACGCCGCCAGCACGGCGCTGGCGTGGCCCTGCTGCACGCCTTCGACGAGATGGTCCAGCGTCCCCACGCCGCCCGAGGCGATCACTGGCGCGCTCACGGCGTCGGCGACGGCGCGGGTCAGGGCGAGATCGAAGCCGATCCTCGCGCCGTCGCGGTCCATCGAGGTCAGCAGGATTTCTCCCGCCCCAAGCGCCACAACTTCCCGCGCGAATTCCACCGCATCGATGCCGGTCGCCTTGCGCCCGCCATGGGTGAAAATTTCCCAGCGGCCCGGAGCGTCCGGCGCTGAAACGCGCTTGGCGTCGACCGCGACGACGACGCATTGGCTGCCGAATTTCTCCGCTGCGGCGCGCACGAACGAGCGGTCGTTCACCGCCGCCGTGTTGATCGAAACCTTGTCGGCGCCGGCCAGCAGCAACGCGCGGATATCTTCCACCGTGCGCACACCGCCGCCGACCGTTAGCGGCATGAAGCATTTCTCCGCCGTGCGCCGCACGACATCGAGCAAGGTGCCGCGATTCTCATGGCTGGCTGTGATGTCGAGAAAGCACAGCTCGTCCGCGCCCGCCGCATCGTAGGCGATGGCAGCCTCTACCGGATCGCCGGCGTCGCGCAGATTGACGAAGTTGACGCCCTTGACGACGCGCCCGTCTTTTACGTCCAGGCAGGGTATGACGCGGATTTTAAGCATGCGCGCCCCGCGTCGCCGCGATCAGCGCCAGCGCTTCTGCTGCGTCGAGCCTGCCGTCATACAGCGCGCGCCCCGTAATGGCGCCGGCGAGGCGGGCGCAATCGGGTTCGAGCAGGCGCTTCACGTCGTCGATCGAGGCGAGGCCGCCCGAGGCGATCACCGGAATCGAAACCGCTTCGGCCAGCGCGATCGTCGCCTCGATGTTGAGCCCCTGCATCGCGCCGTCGCGCGAAATATCGGTGTAGATGATCGCCGCGACGCCGGCGTCTTCAAAGCGGCGGCCAAGGTCGAGCGCGGAAATGTCCGAGGTCTTGGCCCAGCCGTCGACGGCGACGCGCCCATCCCTCGCGTCAATGCCGACGGCGATGCGGCCAGGATAAATGCGCGCCGCCTCGCGCACGAAATCGGGATCGCGCACCGCGGCGGTGCCGATGATGGCGCGCGTCACGCCCTTGTCGAGCCAGCCGCTCACCGTCTTCATGTCGCGAATGCCGCCGCCGAGTTGCACTTTCATTTTGACTGCGGCGAGGATGCGCTCGACCGCATGGGCGTTCATCGGCTTGCCGGCGAAGGCGCCGTCG
Source organism: Methylocapsa sp. (assembly GCA_043739325.1). Classification (GTDB taxonomy): domain Bacteria; phylum Pseudomonadota; class Alphaproteobacteria; order Rhizobiales; family Beijerinckiaceae; genus Roseiarcus. The sequence continues at coordinate 3,483 of JAYUFK010000342.1, forward strand.
AGATCGACGACATGCAGATAGGCAAAACCCTGGCTTTCGAAGGCCTGCGCCTGTCCCGCCGGATCGTCGTTAAAAATCGTCGCTTGCGCCATGTCGCCACGCACGAGGCGGACACATTCGCCTTCTTTCAGATCGATTGCCGGAAAAATAATCAAGGACGCCATCTCAAGAAGTTTGCGATCAGCGCCAGACCCAGCGTCTGGCTCTTCTCGGGGTGGAATTGCGTTCCGGCGATATTGTCGCGCGCCGCCATCGCGGTGATTGGGCCGCCGTAGTCGGCGGTCGCCACGACATCGGCGGGATCGGCGCAATAGAGCTGGAACGAATGGACGAAATAAGCATGGCGGCCGTTCGCGCCGGTTGCAATCCCCTCAAATAAGGCGTGCGGGCGGCGCAGATCGAGCGTGCTCCAACCCATGTGCGGGATTTTCAGCGCCGGGTCGGCCGGCTTGATCGCCGCGACATCGCCGGGGATCCAGTTGAGTCCCCCAACGGTTTCATGCTCCAGCCCGCGCGTGGCGATGAGTTGCATGCCGACGCAAATGCCGAGGAACGGGCGCCCGCGCCGGCGCACGGAATCTTCCAGCGCCTCGACCATGCCGGCGACGCTATCGAGACCCCTCCGGCAATCGGCGAACGCGCCAACGCCGGGCAGCACGATCGCGTCGGCCTTGACGACGGCGTGCGGGTCGGAAGTCACGTCGATGCTTGCGGCGATCCCGGCTTCGCGCGCGGCGCGCTCAAAGGCCTTGTGGGCCGAGTGCAGGTTGCCTGAGCCGTAATCGACGATGGCGACGTTCATCTCAGCCCCCGGCTTCGGGAAACAGGCCGATGATCGCATGCGGCGCGGCGGGGGAAGCAGCGGCGCGGGGCGCAGGCGCCCTGGGCGCTTCGGCCACGCGGTTCCAGCGCGAAAAGAACACGCGCTCCGCGGTCACGCGGTCGGAGCCTGCGGCGATATCAACGAGCGGCGCGCCCGAACGCTCCAGCGCGGCGCTGACGAGATTGCGCCCCTCGAAGCCGAGGTAGAGCGCGCTGAGTAAGTAAAGCGCGCCCGCCGTCTGCTCAGGCAGCAGCCTGGCGGAAATTACTGCGCCAACGAGCATGGCGCCGGCGATCCAGACGAGCAACGCCAGCCATTGCCGTTTCGCCAGCAGCCAGAGCGGCCCGAAGATCAGCGCCCAGCCGGCAAAACCGTCACGCACGAAGCGCGTCTCGTCGGCTTGGAAAAGCGGATTGAGACCGACTGGCGTGTGGACGCGATAGATCGCCATATTGCCCCCGCTTTACAGCGCGCCCTTGGTCGACGGCACCCGCTCGGCTTGACGCGGATCGATGGCGATCGCCGCGCCAAGCGCGCGCGCCACGCTCTTGAAGCAAGACTCGGCGATGTGATGGCTGTTGACGCCATAGAGGTTTTCGACATGCAGCGTCAGGCCGCCATTCATCGCCAGCGCCTGAAAGAATTCGCGCACCAGTTGCGTATCGAACGCGCCAATCTTCTGGGTGGGAAAATCCACGTTGAACACAAGGAACGGCCGCCCGGCGATATCGAGCGCGACGCGCGTCAGCGTCTCGTCCATCGGCAACAGGCAGTCGGCGTAGCGCGTGATGCCGCGCTTGTCGCCGATCGCTTTCGCCAAAGCCTGCCCGAGCGCGATGCCGACGTCCTCGACCGTGTGGTGATCGTCGATATGCGGATCGCCCTTGGCGCGGATCGTCATGTCGATGAGGGAATGGCGCGCCAGTTGGTCGAGCATATGGTCGAAAAAGCCGACGCCGGTGGCGATCTCCGCCTTGCCCGCGCCATCGAGATGGACCTCGACAGCGATGTCGGTTTCCTTCGTTTTGCGCGAAATACTGGCCTGACGCATGAGATTTACCGTCGATGGGCGGGGGTTGATCGGGAATCGCGCGGGGTCATAGCAATATCAGGGCCAATTGGCCAATTCGAAATGATCGTCTCGCGGGACTCGCGGGCACTGCTTGTTCCCCAGGGGAGGCGCGTATCTACTTATCAGGGGCAGGGCCGGCAGTCGTCGTTGGGGCTGGGGCGCTCACTACAAGGCGCCCGCAACGCTCATGATCCGCAAAGCGAAGAGAATCAAGTCAAGCCGCCTGTTTCATCGGCCGCACGGTGGCGCGAATGGCCTCCGCCAGCGCATTCGCTTCTTCCGAAGGCAAGCCCGGCGCCATGATCAGACCCATGCGCGAAAGCGGGAGTTGTGGCAGCCCATGCTCGGCCCCCAGCACCCGCAGGTCCGGCCCCGCCATGCCGATCGGCAGCACCGTCGCCGCCAGCCCGGCGCGAACAACGCTGGAAATGGCGGAATAATTCCTTGAAAAGAACAGGCCGCGCGTGGCGAGCGGGCTATCGCACAGCGCCTCCTCGGCGATCTTGCGCCAGAGGCACTTGACGCTGCCGAGCGCCAGCGGCAGCGGCGCGTCGCCGCTCACTTCGAATCGCTTCGAAGCCACGAACACCAAGGGCTCCTCGCGAATGACTTCAACCCTTTGCATCCCGTCGAAATCGGTGATCAGCGCGAGGTCCAGCTCGCCATCGCGCACTTGCGCCGCCAGTTCCGCCGAGCCTTCGCAGACCACGGTCATTTCAACCATCGGATGGCGCTGGCGAAAATGGCTGACGATGTCGGCGAGAAACACTTCGGCGTAGTCATCGGGGATGCCGACGCGCACTCTGCCTTTCAGCCCCTTGCGCGAAAGTGCCGCGAAGGCTCCGGCCTCGACCTGAACGATCTTGCGGGCGAAATCGATCAGCTTTTCGCCCTGCGGCGAGAGCTTCGCGCCGCGTCCCTGCTTGACGAACAAGGCGCAGCCGAGCTGCTCCTCAAGACGGCGGATATGCATCGAAACCGCCGATTGGGTCTTGTGGACGCGCTCGGCGGCTCTGGTGAACGAACCCGTGTCGACGATCGCGAGGAAGGAGCGGAGCTGGTCGGTATCGAGCATTTGATTGATCCGAATTGGTGATGGATTACTCTACAAACATTCGTTGGACCAATCAATCAGATTCCGGCATTCTCTCGTCATCAACCCGCAGAAAACACCGCACGACGCCCCATCTGGCGGCGAACGGGAGCGGTTTGCCTGATGGAGATGACAATGTACGACACTCTTGGACTTCCCCGCCCCCCTTCCCGTCTGGCCCATTTCGGCGCCTTGTTTGTGCGCGTCCTGCTCTGGCCCGCTCGGGTCATCGAGGCTCGCCGCACGATGAACCAGCTCGCCGGGATGACCGATTTCGAGCTGCGCGACATCGGCTTGAGCCGGCAGGATATCGCCAACGTCAGCGCCCGTCCTCTCGATGAGGACCCCACCCCGCATCTGGCGAACGCCCGCTCCGCGAGACTACGAGCGGGGATGCGCGCCGGGTGACGGGAAACGTAATTGTGGCCTCGCCTTCGCAGTAAAATGATTTATACGACGGGCCAAAGCCGCGATGGACGCGGATATGAGGCTCGCAATGACACTTACGACTGATATTCCCCGCGTTGCGATCAAGGCGGCGCCAGGCGGTCGCCTCAACGAAATTCTCGACGCCAAGGCGCTAGAGTTCCTGGCGGCGCTGCATCGCCGTTTCAACGTGCGCCGGCTCGAACTGCTCGTCCGGCGCATGCAACGGCAGAAGCGTTTCGACGCGGGCGAAATGCCCGACTTTCTCGCCGAGACGAAGGCCGTTCGCGATGGCGACTGGCGCGTCGCGCCCATCCCCGCCGACCTGCTCGACCGCCGTGTCGAAATCACCGGACCGGTCGATCGCAAGATGATCGTCAACGCGCTCAACTCCGGCGCCAAGGTGTTCATGGCGGACTTCGAGGACGCGACTTCGCCGGTATTCGCCAACATGATCGAGGGCCAGGCCAACCTCAAGGATTTGTGGGCTGGGACGATCGCCTTCACCGACGCGACGAATGGGAAGTTTTACGCGCTCAAGCCCAACCCGGCGAAGTTGATGGTGCGCCCGCGCGGTTGGCACCTCAACGAGCGCCACGTGCAGGTCGATGGCGAGGAAATGTCGGGTTCGCTGTTCGACTTCGGCCTTTACGTTTTTCACTGCGCCAAGCCGCAGATCGCCAAGGGCTCGACGCCAGCTTTCTATCTGCCGAAGCTGGAAAGCCGTCTTGAAGCGCGGCTGTGGAACGAGGTTTTCACCTACGCCGAGGAGACGCTGCACATTCCGATGGGCACGCTGAAAGCAACGGTGCTGATCGAGACGCTGCCGGCCGCTTTCGAGATGGACGAGATCATCTACGAGCTGCGCCTGCACATGGCGGGGCTCAATTGTGGCCGCTGGGATTACACTTTCTCCTACATCAAGCGGCTGGGAAAAACTCCGAAATATCTGACGCCGGATCGCGCCGCAATGACGATGGGCAAATCGTTTCTCGCCGCCTATTCGCTGCTGTTGATAAAGACCTGCCATCGGCGCGGCGCGTTCGCGATGGGCGGCATGGCGGCGCAGATTCCGGTCAAGGGCGATGCGGCCGCTAACGAAGCCGCCCTCGCCAAAGTGCGCGCCGACAAGGAGCGCGAGGCCAGGAACGGTCACGACGGAACCTGGGTCGCGCATCCCGATCTCGTGCCGACCGCGCTGGAAGTTTTTGACCGCCTGATGCCGGGCCCGAATCAGCTCGGCGTGCTGCGCGAGGACGTGAAAATTACCCAAGCCGACATGCTGGAGGTGCACGAAGGCGCGCGCACCGAGGCGGGCTTGCGCGAGGACATCCGCGTCGGCGTGCAATATATCGAGGCATGGCTGCGCGGGCGCGGCGCGGTGCCGCTGTACAATCTGATGGAAGACGCCGCGACCGCGGAAATCTCGCGCGCACAAATCTGGCAATGGCTGTTCCAGAAAGCCAGGTTGGAAGACGGCCGCATCGTCACGCCGGAATTGTTCAAGGCAATCTATGCTGACGAATTGAAGCGCGTCGGCGAACAACTCGGCCCGCATGCGCTGGAGGGCGGGCGGTTCCCGGAGGCGATCAAGCTGTTTTCGGAGATGTCGCTGAGCCCGACATTCGAGGAGTTTTTGACGCTGCCGGCGTATCGGCTGATTGATTAAGCAAATCGTGCGACCCCCGTTTCCGCGCAGCGGGGAAGGTGGCGCGCGAAGCGCGACGGATGGGGTGCGGAAAGCAAATCAGACTCCGCGCAGGTGCACTCCGAGCGTTGCTGCAACCCACCTGGCGCCGCATCAACGTCCCGCACCCCATCCGCCCTTCGGGCCCCTTCCCTGCTTTGCGGAGAAGGGGGTCGTGTGTCCAGACCGATTAGATTGGTAACACGCTAGACCGGGATGATGGGTGACAGTTTTCTGTCGGCGGGAGGACTGCCGATGCCTTGGGATGAAAG
>JAYUFK010000343.1:0-3196 GCA_043739325.1 Methylocapsa sp.
TCGGAACCTATTTTTTCAATTCGATGATCGTCACGCTTGGCAGCATGGGCCTCGTGCTGTTGTTCGGCGCGATGGCCGCATGGGCGCTGACCGAATACAAGTTCCGCTTCTCCACTGCGCTGGCGCTGTTTATGTCGATCGGCATCATGGTGCCGATTCGCCTTGGCTCCGTCGCCATTCTGACGATGATGCGGCAGGCCCATCTCAACGACACGCTGACCGCGCTGATCCTCGTCTATGTCGCGCAAGGACTGCCGCTGGCGATCTTCATACTCTCGGAATTCATCGAGCAGATCCCCAAGGATTTGCGCGACGCCTCGCGCTGCGACGGCGTGCCGGAGGCCAACATCTTCTTTGAAGTCATTGCGCCGTTGCTGCGCCCCGCCATCGCCACCGTCGCGGTGTTCACCATCGTGCCGATCTGGAACGATCTGTGGTTTCCGCTCATCCTCACTTCGAGCGAGAGCACGCATACGATCACGCTCGGCGTTCAGCAGTTTCTGGGTCAGTACATCACAGACTGGAACAGCGTGCTCGCCGCGCTGTCGCTGGCGATCCTGCCGGTCGTCGTCATCTATGTCATTTTTTCCCGACAGCTCATCAGCGGCCTGACTTCGGGCGCGGTGAAATAATCAGGTTCGCGCATGGCAAAGGTCAAAATCGCAAAGCTCAACAAGGCCTATGGCGACGCGAGGATTCTAAGCGACATCGACCTCGATATCGACGACGGCGAGTTCGTCGTCCTCGTCGGACCTTCAGGCTGCGGCAAGTCGACGTTGCTGCGCATGATCGCCGGCCTCGACGGCGTCACTTCAGGCGATATCTTCATTGGCGAGCGGCGCGTCACCGATCTCGAACCGGCGCAGCGCAGAATCGCAATGGTGTTCCAGTCCTACGCGCTTTATCCGCACATGACCGTGCAGAAGAACATGACGTTCGGCCTGAAATTCTCCGGCATGGCGCAAGAGGAAATGCAGCGCCGCGTCGCCGAGGCGGCGCGCATGTTGCGGCTGGAGCCGTTGCTGGAGCGCCGCCCCAAGGACCTTTCGGGCGGGCAGCGCCAGCGCGTCGCCATCGGGCGCGCCATCGTGCGCGAGCCAGATGTGTTCCTGTTCGACGAGCCGCTATCGAACCTCGACGCCGCGCTGCGCGTTTCCACCCGCGTCGAGATTGCAAAACTGCATCGCACGCTTGGCGCGACGATGATCTACGTCACCCACGATCAGGTCGAGGCGATGACGCTGGCCGATCGCATCGTGGTGATGAACCAGGGCCGCGTCGCGCAGGAAGGCAAGCCGCTGGACCTCTATTACAAGCCCGCCAACCTGTTCGTCGCCGGCTTCATCGGCTCGCCGGCGATGAACTTCTTCGACGCGCGCGTCGATGCGATCGGGCCGGACGGGATCACGCTGTCAGGCGCGGGTTTCGCGTCGTTCAAGGCTGTCACAGCCAACTATCATGGCGAAGCCGGCGCGAAAGTCTCGGTCGGCGTGCGGCCCGAGCATCTTGTCGGCGCGCCAAGCGCGGGATTCAAGATCGAGGGGGTCGTCGAACTTGTCGAGCGGCTTGGAGAAACCTCCTATGCCCATGTGCGCACCGGCCAGGAAAAGGCGTTGATCGTCGAGATACGCGGGCGCAGCGCGCCCAATGCCGGCGATGCAATCATGCTTGGCGCGGCGGACCGGGACGTGCATTTGTTCGATGCCGAGGGGATGCGGATCAACACGCCGGGTGCAATTTAACCTCACCGGACAGCACGCTCAGCGCACCATCACAACAGGCGCGCCCACCTGCACGTGATCGTAGAGATCGATGACGTCCTCATTCAGCATGCGGATGCAGCCGTAGGACGCGGCTGTACCGACCGAGGCGCGCATGGCTTTCGTGGTGCCGTGAATGGCGATCTCGTCGCGATCGAGCGTCAGCGCCCGCGCGCCCATCGGATTGTGCGACGAGCCGCCGGGGATCAGATCGGGCAGTTCGGGATGGTCGCGCTTGACGGAATCGGGCGGCGACCACGCCGGCTCGAAATATTTGCCGTCGACCCGGGCAAATCCCGCCCATTCCTTGCCGCGCTTGGCGACCGCGACCGGGTAAGCCAAGGCCGAATGCGGCCCGGTAACCAGGAAAAGCTTGCGGGCGCTTTGGCTGATGACAATCGTGCCGGCGCTGTAGGGCAGCGCCATGTCGACCATCTCGCGCGCATAGGTCGGCTGGCTGGCGATTAGGACCGCGACCGCAAGCGCAAACCGAAATGGCACAGTTTTTCGTCCCAAAACGAGGCTCCCGGCGTCATTGAGATCGACGACGCAAGTCAGATGCCGAGTTTGGCGGGTTTGCCGGCGATTGGCGCGCGCGGCGGAAGCGGATCGGCTGGCGGCGGATCGCACCGTGCGGCGCTTTCTCCCAAACCAGCCGCCGAGCGCCTTGCCATCATGGCGACCCTATGGCAGAAGGCCGAGCGCCGGGCGCCCCGCTCCCGCGCGCCCACCGAATGGAAAACGCTGCCGTAGCTCAGTGGTAGAGCACTCCCTTGGTAAGGGAGAGGTCGAGAGTTCAATCCTCTCTGGCAGCACCATCGTCACAGCATGCGCGTTTCACAAATCATTGCAGATGAATTGGCGTCGCCAACGCGCTTGGCAAGCTGTGACCGCCGTCGTGCGGATTTGCGGGCCTCGGAATCCTAAAGCCCCGTGGCCTTTTCCAGCTTGTTTGTGGCCACGTCGAGGGTCTGGATCACGAAAGCCCCTTCTCGCGTGCCGGCTTCGCGGACAACCGGATCGTCAGCGCGCAGCAGCGAGATCGACTTCCTGATCTCGACGATCGCGGCCTTTACAGCCTGCACGGCCTGGGCCTTGGTCTTGGCGACACGGACCTTTTGCGCCGCCTTGCGCAGGGTGTCCGGCACATTTCGCAGGCTTGGCGGCAATTGCGGAGCCAGTTTCTCGATCTCGGCCGCATAAGTATCCAAGGCATCGGCGATGCAGACCCTGGCGGGAGTCTGAATTTGCGCGTTGCACTGTTCGATCGCCGCTTGCGCGACCTCGGATGCGGCTTGTACCTGGTCCACGACGTTAGAGGCGGCCACGGCAAGGATTTGAAGCGGCGGCGGAAGGACGCCCCTCGATGTCGTTGGTGTGTCGATCGGGGGGGTGGTTGAGGGAGTCAGTGTGACCGTATCGGTGACAACAACATT
>JAYUFK010000344.1:0-3180 GCA_043739325.1 Methylocapsa sp.
CTCTGAAATGGCGCAGATTGGAGTCGACAACCAAATCATACGCTAAATCAGATGGTTAAACCACATCCGCCAGCATGGGCTGCATAATGCGGGCTAGGAGAGTCCCCAAAAGAGCGATAGTCAGCGCTATGCGCGACAGTTTGCCAGAAAAACCAGAAGTGCCGTAAATTTCACCCAAAATCTCTGTCGCAAGAGCCTTTATATTCAGAAAAGTGCTTGGTGTTCGCGCTGACTTTCCTTTTATGTAATTTTCGTAGGCCTTGGTTTCCTTTAGAACTTTCGAGGCGTCTGTGGCCTTATGATCGATAAATAAAACGCGTAGGAAGGTTTCGCCCTTTCTGACCTCGAAATTCGAACTACTGAAATTGACGACCGCAGCTGCCAAAGGGCCATTCCAGCCGGGATCAACTATTCCTACATTAAGAGTCAGGATTCCGTCGTGGGTCCATGTAGTTCGAAGTGTTGCGAGTCCGGTAACGTTTGAGGGCAGATTGAACCTTTCATTCGATACCACCCATACCATTCCTCGCGGTGGAAGATCATATTCAGATCCTTGGAATCTTTTCCCTTCTTGAAAGATTTCGCCAACTGTAGCGTCGTATGTCGACTCTCTCGTCGCGCCCGATGCTGGGTTTTCCACGAGTTTAAGATCGCTGATTTCTTTTGAAGTGAGAATCATCTCCGACCTCCGCTTAGGTACCGAATGAGCGTGCAAACCGAGAGCAATAAAGCCGAAAATGACGGGAAATATCTCGCCCTGGCTTTCGCGCAGCGACTTCGGTCGGACGATCCAAAGGCGCAACATACACCTGAGTCTGGGGTAGGTGCGATCATTGTTCTGAATGGGCAAGTGATTTCTCAATCCGCCAATGTACTTCCGCCGCTGCTGAAGGCGTATCAGGTCAAGCACGGCAACAGCATTCAAGAGGCGGACAGAAATCATCTAATCGAACATGCAGAGCGAGCGGCGATCTACACTGCCATGTGCGAAAATCGGTCGACCATTGGCTCGACCATGTATTGTACACGATACCCTTGCAGCGATTGTGCTCGCGCAATCGTTTGGGCCGGGATTAAGCGAATCGTGCTCGCAACCGGTTTCGAAGGGGAGAATCGATGGCTCGATTCCCAGAAAGCGGCGAGTGAAATTTTTGCGCAAGCAGACATTGAGGTTCGAGTTCTGATGGAACCCTCACCGTACAAACCCATAAGCGACGCCAAAAAATCGAACTTTACTTAGGTATTCTGTCGCGCTGGTTACTTACGGAAATCAATCTGCCGTCGCCTCCGCCTGCGACGACAGTTCAAGCCATTGCTCTTCCATAGCAAGCTGCACTCTTTCAAGCTCCGCCTTCTTCATCGCGAGATCGGCGACCTTGGCGGAATTGTTGGCCGTGTCGCCGGATTTGGCGAGCGCTTCGTCAGTACGGCGCAGCAGATCCTGGAAGCGATGCTCCTACTATCCCGCCGCGACGATTTCCTTGCGCGACAACCGAGGTCGCGGCGCGATTTTGTCGCGCTGGGCCGATCCTCCGGCGACGTCGCCACCGAAATTGCGCATCGTACCGTCGGCGCCCGCAAACACGGTCCGCGCATCAACAGCGTCCAGGTTGCATGAGACGATCGGGCTTTGCGCCGTGCGCTCCTCGATCGAAGAGGGTCGACAGAAAAAATGTGGAGCGAGGCCGATTGTAGCCTGTCGCAGCGGCGCTATTGATATGGGTCACGCCTTTCCAAGTTAAGCGGTTTAAACTCCCGTTTCGACTCCGGTTTTCGCGTTAGCGAGGACTGCCAAGACCATCGGGCGCTTGGCGGGAGCGCGCATTGACAGGTGAATCGCCATGGTCATCGAGGAAATGACAAGAGACGCAAGTATCGACTTCGTGGCGAAGCAGCGCCTCGGAAGGTTGGCCTGCGCCCGCGACGGCCAACCTTACATCACCCCGATCTACTTCGCTCACGCCAATAATTACCTTTACGGCTTCGCGACGATCGGCCAGAAGATCGAATGGCTGCGCCTCAATCCGCTGGTCTGTATCGAAGCGGATGAAATGGAATCCCCGCGCAAATGGTGCAGCGTTATTTTGACGGGCCGCTATGAAGAGCTGCCCGACACACCCCAAAACGAGGAAAGCCGCAAGCTCGCGTATTCGCTCTTGCAGCGCCGTCCACAATGGTGGGAGCCGGCTTATGTCAGGACGATCCTGCACGGGGAAGAGCGCGAGCTGGAGCCGGTCTATTTTCGTGTGCTCATCGGGCAAGTTTCCGGTCACCGCGCCTCGCCGAAGGACTAAATGGAATCGCTGCCGCCTCGGCGATAATTGTTTCAAATGGTTTGCCTTCCTGCCTTGCGGTGCAAGCGACGCGGACGCGCCGCCGCCTTCCCGAAGTTGGCGGCGCCGCGAGGGTTATTGATCGGAATTCGCGTCGTTTCCGCGTAGAGTTAGAGCCATATTTTCGCTGTATCGATCGCGTAGAGTGTTTCTTGTTGGGACTTCGAGCGATTCGTCGGCGCCGCATGCATATTTAACCAGGCCTAGACCTGAAGCGGTGCGTCTAATGAAAATCTTGTTCCCGCAAACAAGGGAGGTTTGAACATGATGCCGACGCGCAACGCAGTATCCGAGAATGTCTCGGCCAAAGCGACGATTGCGTTCGATCAGCATTACGCTCTGGTATGGCTTGATCGCTTCGAGGCGCGAATCATCCATTTCAACTCGGAGGCATCCCACGTCGAAATCGTGCGGCCGTCTCATGCTCCAGGCGGCTGGCGCATCGCCGCGGAAAGCGCGTCAGGCGTTTGCAGTGCTGTCGATACCGAATTCTATCGCGATGTCGTCGAAGCGTGCGAAGCCGCTGATGCGTTGCTGCTTGTCGGGCATTCAATCGCGAAGACGGAATTCGTCAAATACCTGCACCTGCATTCGCCGCACGTCTTTGATCGAATTTCGGGTATCGAGACCCTGGCGCGCGCCACCGACGCTCTGCTGCTCGCCGAGGGCCGCCGGTTTTTTGACATGGCCGAGCACCGCGGCGCGTAAATTGGGAGCGGCGCTTTCCGCGTTGATGCCCGACGCACCCAGACTTGAACCGATCAGCCGGTAAGAACGGCTTCTCGTTCAAAACGGATTTTGGCGATGCAACTTATTGCGCTCTCGGGCTGGTTCGCCGATTAAGCAC
>JAYUFK010000345.1:0-3180 GCA_043739325.1 Methylocapsa sp.
GCGCTGACCGGCCTCATCGACTGGGCCGACGATCATACGATCTCGATCGTACTGTCGTGTCTGGCGGCGCATGCCGGGGTTTTGCATTTCGACGGCGTCGCGCGCGAGCCAATGCCGGCCAAATGCTCGGGGGTGTTTCCCCTGGAGATCGTCGGCGAGCATCGCCTCGTCGCCGGCATGAGCGGCAACTATCTCGTCCCGCATTCCAGGCTGAACGGGCTCAGCGAGCGGGCGCTGGCGCGCAAGGGCTATTTCGTCCTGACGCGCTCGCCGCAGATTGGCGTCGATCTGTTCGTCAAGCAGCGCGGCGCGCTGTTCATCTTCGTCCAGGGCCATCCCGAATATGACGACGATTCGCTGGCGCGCGAGTATCGCCGCGACATGGCGCGGTTCCTGCGCGGCGAAAGGCCCGCGCCGCCCGCCTTGCCGGAGAATTACTATTCCGCCGCCGCGACGGCGGCGTTGCAGGCTTTCGCGCGGCGCGCCATGAGTGCGCCCTCGCCCGATCTCATCGCTGAATTTCCCACCGTTGGCGCGATGGGGCCGGGCGACGCGCCGTGGCGTCCATCGGGCGAGCGGCTCTATGCGAACTGGATCCGGCTGATCGCAGACCGTAAGTTCGCGCGGCTGGCGCAAACGACGTTTGCCGGCAAGCGGATTGGCGGCTAGAAGGACGGCGAATGGCGTACCTGGAAAGTCCTGCCGACAATGCTCATGCCAAGAGACTGGCCCAAGCCAAGCGTCTGGCCGAAGCCGACAGCGTGAGCGCGGCGAGCTTCGAGTTCGAAGGCGCTGCCTATCGCCATGCGATGCGCGAACTGGCGTCGGGCGTCGCGCTGGTGACGACCGGACAGGACGGCGCGCGATCGGGCTGCACCGCGACGGCGATCTGTTCGCTTTCGCTCGAGCCGCCCTCGCTGCTTATCAGCATCGGCAAGCTGTCTTCGACCCTGGCGCATTTGCGCGCCAATGGCGCGTTCGGCATCAGCATCCTCGCCGCTACTCACGAAGACCTCGCCAACCGCTTCGCCGGACGCGGCGGCCTGAAGGGCGAAGCGCGTTTTGCCGGCGCACGCTGGATCACTCTGGAGACCGGCGCGCCGCTGCTCGACGAAGCGCTCGCCGCCATCGACTGCATGGTCGAGGACATCATCGAGCGCCACACCCACGCCATCGTCATCGGCCAGGTCAAGGCCGTGCGCCGCAACACCGGCGCCGGCGCGCTGCTGCACTGGCGCGGCGGCTACGAAAAGGTCGTCTAGCGCGCAATGGCGATGGCGCCGTCTCCCCACAACCAATCCGCGCCGCAGCTGCTCACCCCGGCGCAGGTCTGGCTCAAGGCGCTCGGCGCCGTTTCCGCCGCCGGCCGCGATTCCGCGCGAACGCTGCCGGCGATCATGCAGGAATGCGCAAAGCTCTACGGAGAATCGCCAGCGCTGTTGAGCGAGCGCGAGAGCTTCAGTTTTCGCCAACTTGCCGATCGCATGAACCGCTATGCGCGCTGGGCGCTGGCGCAAAATATACAGCCCGGCGAAGTCGTCGCCGTGCTGATGCCAAACCGGCCCGAATATTTTGCCATCTGGCTGGGGATCACGCGCATCGGCGGCGTCGTCGCACTGCTGAATACGAACTTGACCGACCACGCTTTGGCGCATTGCATCGAAGTGGCGTCGGCGCGCAAAATCATTGTCGCGGGCGAACTGGCGGGCGCATATACAACGGCGCTGCCGCATCTGGCGAGGCCGCCGGCGCTTTGGCTGCACGGCGAATCGACTCTAGCGGGCGAGCGGATCGATGGGCTTGTCGATGAGCTCGAGGGCGACGATTTCGACGCGATGGGCACACGATTGGCGCGGCAGGACGATCGCGCGCTCTGTATTTACACGTCCGGCACGACCGGCCTGCCAAAGGCCGCAAACGTCAGCCACCGCCGCGTCATCGCCTGGAGCGTGTGGTTCGCGGCGCTCGGCGACTTCAGCCCCCAAGACCGCATGTATAATTGCCTGCCGATGTATCACAGCGTCGGCGGCGTGGTGGCGGTCGCCTCGGCGCTGCTCAATGGCGGTTCGGTTGTCATCGCGGAGAAATTCTCGGCCAGCCGTTTTTGGGGGGACGTCGTGCGCTGGGATTGCACGATCTTCCAGTATATTGGCGAGCTCTGCCGCTATCTGGTCAACGCGCCGGACGCCCTCGCCGCGCCTGCGCACAAACTGCGCCTCGCCTGCGGCAATGGCATGAGCGGGGATGTTTGGAGCGCCTTCCAGCAGCGCTGCGCGATACCGCGTATTCTCGAATTCTACGCCGCGACGGAAAGCAATTTTTCGCTGTTCAACGTCGAGGGCAAGGTCGGCGCGATCGGCCGCATTCCCGCCTTTATGCGCCTGCGCGATCCCGTTGCGCTGATTCGCGTTTCTGGCGACGCGAATGAGCCAAAGTGCGGCGCCGACGGCTTTTGCATCCGATGCGGCGCCAACGAACCAGGCGAGGCGATCGGCCGCATCGCCGGCGACGCCAGCGATCCCTCCTCGCGCTTCGAGGGTTACACCAGCGCCACCGATACGCAGAATAAGATCCTGCGCAATGTGTTCAAAACCGGCGACGCCTGGATGCGCACCGGCGATCTGATGCGCGCCGATTCTGAAGGATATTTTTATTTCATCGACCGTCTCGGCGACACGTTCCGCTGGAAAGGCGAAAACGTCGCGACGCAGGAGGTCGCCAACCTTCTGTGCGCCTGTCCCGGAGTCGCCGACGCCGCCGTCTATGGCGTCAGCGTGCCCGGCGCGGAAGGGCGCGCCGGCATGGCCTGGCTCGGCGCGAATGGCGCGATCGATTTTTTCGACCTCTCGCAGCGCCTGAGCGACTTACCAGCCTATGCGCGGCCGGTGTTCCTGCGCATCGCCGGAGCGCTCGACGTCACCGCGACGTTCAAGCACAGGAAAGCGGAGATGGCACGCCAAGGCTACGATCCGTCAGGAGTAAGCGACGCGCTGTATATGTATGACCGATTGGCGGGCGCCTATGTCGCGTTGGACCACGCGCGTTTCCAGGCGATCCAAAAGGGCGCATTGAAGCTGTAGCGCTACGCCTTGCGCAGGCGGGCGACCAGCGTCTCCAGCGCTTGCACGGATCGGAAGTTTTCGGGGTTGAGGTCGGCGTCGGGGATTGTGATGTCGAAGG
>JAYUFK010000346.1:0-3172 GCA_043739325.1 Methylocapsa sp.
CATTCAAATTGCAGGGTACAGGCTTTTGAGTTTGATGCGAGCATCGTCGGTTGTGAAGTGCCATTCGGCGATGGCGTGATTTTCGTTTCGCTCTTGGACGGCATTGTCAGACTAAATTCTATACTGCCTGTTGGTGCCCCGGGGCGCGGCGGAGTCGCACTGTTTTTGCTCATGAATCGCCAACACGATCGGCGGGATTCGGTGCCGAAAATGGCCTATACTCACTTGCCTTGACAGTGCCGTCTCGCATTGTGCATCTACAGGCAGAGTTTCCGACACGTGCAATCTCTACAGGACCGACATAGGCCAGCAGGCCATTCGGAGCCAGGCTGCACCGCAGGGCGCGCCAACTCCATCACCGGAGAATTGCCGATCCCGCACCGGCCTGACGACCGTTGGTCAGGCTAGCGCGACAGTCGGAATGCCAGACGCGTTCTGTCCCCTGCGGTCGAATTCCTGATCACGTTCGTTCCCGCTGATCAGGAAGCCCATCGCCGCCTCTGGCCGCTACGTGGGAAGCGCGGCCTGTACGGCTTCCTGTTCGCTCCTTGGCATGAACGTGGGGCGCGGCGTGAAAGCAAACCGCAAAGTCGTTTTTCGCGTTGACTAATCGCAACCGGTAAGATCACGGTTGAATGGTGAAGCATATCAAGCTTCTCAGACTAAGAGGAGAACGCGTATGGGCAGAGGGAGATTCTTGGCGACGCTGGCCGTGGGATTGTTTAGCAGCGTCGGCGCCGCGAGCGCTTTGACGCTGACCAGTCCGGATGCAAACCCGGAGCAACAATCTCAGATGAACAGGTCTTCAATAGTTTTGGCTGCACCGGCAATAACGTATCGCCAGCGTTGAGCTGGTCCGGCGCGCCGAAGAATACAAAGAGTTTTGCGCTTTCGGTTTACGATCCCGATGCACCGACGGGAAGCGGATTCTGGCACTGGGTCGTGTTCAATATTCCTGCGGACGTTTCTTCACTCGATAAAGGCGCGGGCGATCCCACAGGTCCAGCAGCACCCAAAGGTGCGGTGCAAAGCCGCACCGATTTTGGCGTGCCCGGTTACGGCGGCCCGTGCCCGCCAAAGGGCGATAAGCCGCATCACTACATCATTACGCTTTTCGCCGTGGACACAGACAAGATCGACGCGGACGAAAATTCATCCGCGGCGGTTGTCGGTTTCAATCTGCACTTTCACACTTTAGCCAAGGCCACTCTCATTGGCCGATGGGGCCGTTGAAAATGTGAGCGCGGGATCGACCCATAGATCCCGCGCTCATTTCAATGTTCCCCATGCGCGCCGACGATGCGCTTGACGGTCAGAGCGACCGCACTGAAATAAACGAAAAGGGAAGGTCTAAGCCTCTCCTCACGGCGATCTCGTTGATCCCTGATCCCGTTCACTGCCGTTTGATCAGGAAACCCATCGCAGGGTTGGTGGCGGGAGGCCGAGCGGGTACGAGAGCGCGCTGCGCGGGCCAAGTGTTCTCGCCTCAAACGCGCGAGAGGATTTCAACCGCGCGCTGGAGCTGCGGATCGCTCCCCGCGGCATAGCGTGGATCGAATGCGACCTCGATGGTCGGCGTGACGCCGACTCCTTCCAGACGTTGGCCATCCTCGAGTACATCCTCGACCGCGAGCAGCAGCAAGCCCTGGTCGCCAATCAAGAAAGCCGTGGCCGCGAGCACGGCGCCTTCTGTGCGGGCGCCAATGAGTTCGCCAAGCCGGTATTCCTTGAACCCATAGGCGAGCACCTCTTTGCCGCTTCGCGTGCCCCCGTTGATGAGCATGGCCACCGGCTTGCGCCACTTCACGTCGATCATGCCAGTTTCGCCGTTTCTGCCGGTCACCTGCATTGTGGGCGCGCGCAGATTGAACAGATCGAGATATCGCGGCTCCGCGCCACCCCATCCGTCGCGCAGATCCCAAACCAACGCGTCGGCATCGCGTAGCGGACCCTCGGCAATCAACTCTTCGAGGGCGGACTGATACCTGCGGCCCGCGTACGACCAAACATGCACGTATCCGATCCGCGCGTTATTGCCCGCGGCGATGATATGGGCGCTGGCTTGCAGGCCATGCAGGAACATGGCGTTCGGATGGATCTCTGTTGGCGTGACGCTGATCGCCATCGGCGCTCTGGCGGCTGTGCGGCGGATCCAAAGCGAGATTGAGGATCCGACTTTGCCGCGGAAGGACTCAACTGGCCGGAACGGGCGTTCATCCGCGGAGAGGATTTCATCGCCGAGCAGAAGACCCGCCTGATGCGCCGGCGCGCCCTCAACGACCCCGGTGATGAAGGCGCTGCCCTGATCGTCGATATGCGTAAACACGCCGATGCCGGGATAGCTCACCTCGCCGCTCGGGAAAGAGTGCTGCAGGCCTCGATGGCGTATCGCATCCAGGAATATATCGGCGAGCTGGTAATATGCCGGATCTTCGGGCGTGTAGTAATGCGTGTGGGATGCGCCGAGTTCCGCCAGCATCACATTCACCGCGACGGCCAATTCTTCGCGAGTGCGCGCGGACGCCGCCTGCGGGCGGTAGCGGTCGCGCATCGCCTGCCAGTCAAGACCGTGCAGGCGCGGGTCATAGAAGCGGTCACGCACGATTTCCCAAACTTCGTCGAAAGCCGCCAGATCTGCGTCGCCAGAGAAGGCCTCAGAGCGGCTCGCCGTCTCAGCTTTTGCCGGCCATTTTCCGACCGTAGCCGCGGCCACGAGCGTCAGGAAATTTCTGCGCGTTTTTTCCATGCAATTCGTGTGTCCTAGCCCTCCACGACGACAACCGATCGGTCCCCTCAGCAATTCAGAATCGGAGGAGGTCGCCACCTGGCGTCACAACGGGCCACGCGACGGGCGGCTGCGGTGGAGAGCCGTCATGACTCGGTAACGTCGAATCCAGGCGCATGTGTGACTATCGAGAGCCGTATCCGGGGCGAGACACTCTCATGGGCCAGCGCCATGAAGCTTTCCGGCCAAGCGCGCGTATTTGGGCGTCCTTGTTAACCGCGCTTCACGCGACCCAATTAAAGACTGGCTTTCGCTCCCGAAGGAAGCAAGTGTGGCGACGTCAGGCGGCGGCGTGAGCTGCTTGTCGAGACCCTTCGCCTCCGACGATCGCATCGATCCGGGGCTTGCGTCAGTGAGGGGCCGGATTGGCCGGCCCCCAGACACAAA
>JAYUFK010000347.1:0-8765 GCA_043739325.1 Methylocapsa sp.
GGGCTTGTCCCGGCCATCCACGACTTTCTCTTTAACAGCGACTACTCGATAACGCGCGTTCGTACTTGGAGTTGGCGAATTGCGATCAACCGCTCGCCAGCGCACAGTCGTGGATGGCCGGGACAAGCCCGGCCATGACGGCGAGGGGCATTCTTCGCTGTAACGCGTGCAGGTTCACCCGCTGTTGCGCAGCCCGGCCGAAATGCCGTTGATCGTCAACTGAATCCCCGTCAGCACTTTCTCGTTGCCGGCATGGGCGCGGTGGAGTTTCAGCAACTCGACCTGCACGTGGTTGAGCGGGTCGAGATAGGGGAAGCGGTTGCGGATCGAGCGGTCGAGCAGCGGGTTCGATTCCAGCAGCGTCTTCTGCTCCATGATCGCCAGCAGCGCGTCGATCGAAGCGCGCCATTCCCCGGAGATGCGCGAGAAGATCGCTTCGCGCAGCGCGACATCGGGCACGAGTTGCGCATAGCGCGAGGCGATGGCGATGCTGCTTTTGGCCAGCACCATGTCCATGTTCGACAGCAATGTCCTGAAGAACGGCCAGTTGCGATACATGTCCTTGAGCCGCGCCAGGCCTCCTTCGGGATCGGCCGCGATGAAGTCCTTCACCGCCGCGCCAAAACCATACCAGCCCGGCAGCATTAGCCGGCACTGCGCCCAGGAAAACACCCAGGGGATGGCGCGCAAATCCTCGATCGCCGTCGTCTTCTTGCGCGACGCCGGGCGCGAGCCGATGTTGAGCGTGGCGATTTCGGTGATGACGGTCGACGACCAGAAATAGCGCTCGAAGCCTTCGGTCTCATACACGAGGCCCCGGTAGGCCTTAAAGGCGCTTGTCGACAGGCGCTCCATCGCGCTGAGATAAGCTTGATCGGGAGCGGCGACTTTTTCCTGCAACAACGTCGCCTCGAGCGTCGCCGCCGCGAGAATTTCGAGATTGCGCCGCCCGACTTCCGGGTTGGAATATTTGCTCGAAATAATCTCGCCCTGTTCGGTGATGCGAATTTGGCCCTGCACCGCGCCGCCGGGCTGAGCGAGGATCGCGTCATAGCTCGGGCCGCCGCCGCGTCCCACCGAGCCGCCGCGGCCGTGAAACAGGCGAATGCGCACGCCGTGCTTGCGGAACACTTCGATGAGGCCGATCTCGGCCTTGTAAAGCTCCCAGCCCGAAGTGACGAAGCCGCCGTCCTTGTTGGAATCGGAATAGCCGAGCATCACTTCCTGCTCGCCGCCGAGATAGTCGACGAAGCGGCGGTATTCGGGGATGGCGAGCAGCCGGTCCATCACGCCGACGCAAGCGCGCAAATCGTCGATCGTCTCGAACAGCGGCGCCATGTTGAGCGCGGCGCGTCCAGCGGCGCTGACGAGGCCGACTTCCTTCAGCAGTAGCGCCAGCTCCAGCATGTCCGAGACGCCCTGCGCCTTGGAGATGATGCAGACGCGAATGGCCGCCGGGCCGTACGTCTCGTGGATCGCCGCCGCTGTTCGGAATACAGCCACCTCGCCTTGCGTTTCGTTCGTATAAGCGATGAACGGCGAAACCAGCGGGCGCGGCGAGCGCAATTCCTTCAGCAGCAGGGCGATGCGCGCTTCTTCGCCCAATGTGAGATATTCGACGCCGGGCTGCGCCGCGGCGAGCAATTCAGCGACGGTGCGCTCATGCAAATCGGAGTTTTGCCTGAGATCCAGCGGCGCAAGATGGAAGCCGAAAACATCGACGGCGCGCCGCAACGCGCGCAACCTTCCGCGCGCCAGAATCGCGCATCCGTTCGTCTCGAGCGAATCGGCGATGATGTCGAGATCGGCGCCAAGCTCCGCCGCGTTCTTGTAGGCGGGCGCGTCGTTGAGCGGCTGGCGCAGCACGACGAGGTGATCGAGCTCTTTGGCGGTCTTGGCGAGACGCGAATAAATGCCGGCGATGGCGCGCCGGTACGGTTCGTCCTGGCGATTGGCGGAATGGTCGGTGGAGCGCGCCGCCAATTCGCTCAGCGCCTCGCTGACCGGAACAAGCGAGCCGCTCAGCGACAGTTCGCCGCCAAGCTCATGCAATTCGTCGAGATAATGGCTCAGCGCCCGCGCGCTTTGCAGGCGCATGGTTTCGCGCTGTACATCAGCGTTGACGAACGGATTGCCGTCGCGATCGCCGCCGATCCATGATCCCACGCGCAGGAACGAGTTGAGACGCTTCTTCGATTTCTCGTCCGGCGACTGGCGCGCCAGCTCATCCTCGATCGCGCAATAGATGCGCGGCAATTCGCGAAAGAACGTGTAGTCGTAGTAGGAAAGGCCATTGGCGACCTCGTCGAGCACCTTCAATTTGATCTGCCTGAGCATCGAAGTGCGCCACAGCGTCAGGATGGCGCGGCGTAGCCTTTCCTCGCTCTGCTCCAGTTCGAAAGCATTGCCCTGCATCTGCTCGCGCGCGTCGATGATGGCGGCGATTTCGAGTTCGCGCGTCAACGTGCTCTTGCGCCTGACTTCGGTGGGATGCGCCGTCAGCACCGGGCTGCAAAGCGCGTGGTCGAAGAAGTCGCGCAACGCTTCTGCGTCGATGCCGGCCTCGCGAGCGCGATTCAGCGCATAGGAAAGCGTGCCCGCGCGCGGCGCCGTGCCGGCTCTGACATGGGCGCGATTGCGGCGGATGTGATGCTGGTCCTCGGCGATGTTGGCCAGATGCGAGAAATAGCTGAAGGCGCGCACGATCGCCGTCGTCTGGTTGGCGCTGAGGCTGTCGAGAATCGCCTCAAGTTCGCGCCGCGCGCCGGCCTCGCTGTCGCGATGGAAGCGGATCGAGGCCTGGCGGATGCGCTCGACAATCTCGAAAGTTTCGCTGCCCTCCTGCTCGCGCACCGTGTCGCCGAGGATGCGCCCGAGCAGCCGGATGTCGTTGCGCAGCGGCGCGTCCTTTTCGTCATCTGGCGAGACGGAAGGGTCAGGAAAACGGGCGGAAACGGCGGCGATCGACATACGCGGATACCCCTGTCGCCCTCGAACGAGCGCATAGATCTTTGGGAGGTGTTATGTTGCAGCGCATCATTGGGCGATGCAAGCGCGTTTTTCAGCGCGAATCAGGCGAAGCAAGCACGGCGCCAAGCAGTCGTTCGACCCCGGCGCGGTCCTTGAGGGCGCATTCGTAGATGACGAGGGTCCGCCAGCCAAGCGCTGCCAGCGCCGCGAGGTTGTTCGCGTCACGCACCCGATTTCCAGCGATTTTCTGGCGCCAATAGGCATTGTTGTCACGTGGTTCGCGCGCGCCGCGCGGGCAGTTGTGGCCGTGCCAGAAACAGCCGTGGACGAAGATGGCGAGCCGGCGGGGGCCGTAGACGATATCCGGCTTGCCCGGCAGGCCAGCGCGATTGAGCCGGTACCCCGGCGCGAGGGCGCGGGCGATACGCCGCACGGCGCGCTCGGGGGCGGTGCCGTGCGATTTGACCGCGCGCATGATGGCGGAACGGTCCATCGCGACGCTCGCTTTATCTTGAGCGCGTTTGACTTCCATGGACGGGGTCCGTCGCACAAATATTGATTGCGGATATGTCCACCCTAGTCTTCAGGGGCATCGCCTTCAATGTCAGTTGCCAGCCCCAAAAGTTTTTTGTGATATTTCTGCAGACGTTCGAAGTGAGCCTGGATTGCACCCGCGATTTCTTTCGAGTTCTTAACCGCGAGAAAATGCCCGACAATTTGCGAATAGTGTTCCGCTTGCCTCGGCAGGCGCAAGGCTGGATCGCGCTTTTCGCCAATTTCCGCATCCGACATGACCTGAACAACTTGTTCGGGCGCCGGCGGCTCAAGCCGTGACGGGGGTTGCTTAGGCACTTTGCCGTTCATCAACGCGGACTGGCAATGGAAATGATGGAAGAGTGCATCTTCCATCGGGCCAATTCGCGACCTGTCAGTTACAGGATACGTCCACACCCACGCGATTTCCCAAACGTCAATCTGGCGATTTGCGATGATGTCGGACCTGGCCGAGGTTAGGTGCCGGTTGACACGCGCTCTTATGCCGTCAGTCGATTGCCCGACATAGAGCGGAACGTTATCGAGGTCACACAGGACATAACAACCAATCTGGTTCGTCAGACCGCGAACCGCCCTTCGGCGGAAGGCGAGGTCAATCGCCACGCGACTACTCCGCAGCCAGATTGTTCGACCGATCTGTTAGAGTGATTAACAGGGGCTCCAGGATAAAATTTGCCAAGTGGCGTACGACCGGAGGCGACACGCCATCTCCCGCAACGTGATATGCGTCGTTGTATTTCGCGGGCAGTTGATAGTTGTCATCGAGTCCCATCAGCCGCGCGGCTTCGCGCGGTGCAAGTAAGCGCGAGCGCACCGAAGTGCCCTTTACAATGATAATCGTCTGTCGGCTCGAGCCGCCGCGAGGAGTTCTGAGACATCCCGCCACGCCATCGAAACGAACTTCGGCTCGTTGTATTTTGGCTCCGTCGCCATCGACGCGCGTCCTCTTATAGACACCCCCGACAATCCTGCGGCGAGATCGCTTTGCAGACTCGACTTTGGATTTGTTCAGTGGGGACATCATTCCGAGAAGCCGGGCGGTTTCGTCCTGCGAGTGCCACTTCACCCCAGTCGGCGCATCGTCGATAAGATCGCAGAGTTCGGTGTTTCGCGCTGAAGGCACTAGCAGCGCCCACCATATCCATTTTCTTTTCGCAGCGGCGGACAGTCCTTCGTAAGCCTCAACAAGCGCCTTTGGATGCCAATCGGTCGTTGGACCAACAGAGATCATTTCCGATTTGATCGCCGCGCCCGCTTCAACGGCCACAAAGAAAACTCGCGGTCGGCTCTGCGGAACGAAGCGAATCGCGTCAACAACGACCGCGCCGAACTTATATCCCGCAGAGGAAATCGCAGCGCCAATCGCGGCGAAATCCTTTCCGCCATGCGACCTGAGAACGCCATAAACATTCTCCAATACGATGACTCGGGGAGCGCGGCCTTCTGCCACCAGCCCTTTCATCAGCGCCCAAAAATGCCAAAACGTTCCCGAGCGCGTCATCACTGCCGACGCGGCGCGGCCAAGTCCTGCATAGTCGCCTGCGAGTGAAAGGTCCTGGCAGGGGAAGGACGCCCAAGCGAGATCCGCCTTTCCCGGCAGCTGAGATGTTTTCAGCTTCGCGACGTCGGCGTGAACGAGATGGTTTTTGCCCCAGTTCGCTTCGTATGTTGCCGCTTTCATTAAATCAAAATCGTTGGCGAACTTGCACTCCCACCCATGCCCAAGACCTGCGCGCGCCATGCCGCCGCCGGCGAAGAATTCGTAATATGAGAATTTCTTCATTCGGCGACGATCTCCTTTCGGGGACGCTAGAGGGAAATGCGAGTCGTCGAAACCGCGCCGGGGAGTGATCTGTGAATCCCTGCGACTCTCTTGTGGATGGCGCGCCAAGCGGTCAACAGCGAATTGCCTCCAACCGTTTGGCGACGAATGCGTTCTATTTTTGTTCTTTTAATCGCATTAATGGCGTTGGGCAATCTCCGTGACGCGAACGCATTTCCGTTTTAAGCATGCTTGACCGTCCGCCCCGAATTTCTCTTTATACTCGCATGACCGACGCCGCCTTTCTCTTCCCCGTCTTCGTCTGCGACACCGGCGGCACTAACACGCGGTTCGCGGTCAAGCTTGATCGCGACGCGCCGCTCAGCCCCGCCATCCATCTGGGCACCTGGGATTATCCCGGCCTTGGAGAAGCGGTCGAGGCCGCAGCCGCAAAACTCGGGACAAATCCGCGCTCCGTGATCGCCTGCGGCGCCGGGCCCGTCGACGGGCGCAGGCTAAAACTCACCAACGCGCCGTGGCTGATGGACGGGCCGCTGGTGGCGCGGCAGGTGGGGCTTTCGCAGGGCTTGCTGCTCAACGATTTCGAGGCGCAGGCGCTGTCGTTGCCCGCCATCCCGGAAACCTGGGCGCGGCTTATCGGCCCGATGCGTTTTCCCGGCTCCGGTCCGCAGGTCATCCTCGGGCCGGGCACCGGCCTTGGCATTGGCGCGCTGGTCGAGGCGGGCGGTCGCCACACGCCGATGGCCTCGGAAGCCTGCCACATCGATTTTGGCCCGGTCGGCGCCGACGAGGAGGCGATATGGGCGCATCTGGAGCGCGTCCACGGGCGCGTCACCACCGAAAGCGTGATGTCCGGGCGCGGACTGGCGCGCCTGCACGCGGCGCGTCAGATTGCTCGCGGCGCGCCAAATCCTGGCCTCGACAGCCCGGCCATCGTCGCCAAGGCGCTGGCCGATCACGCCGGCGATGAAGCCAAAACCGTCGCGATGTTTTGGCGCATCATCGCGCGCTTTGCCGGCGATATGGGCATCACTTTTGTCGCCACGGGCGGCGTCACGCTGGCGGGCGGCGTGCTGCCACGCATTCTCGATCTGATCGACGACGACGCTTTTCGCCGGGCGTTCGAGGCCAAGGCGCCGGTCGATGGTCTGGCGCGCCGGATCCCGACGCGGCTCGTTACGCAGGCGGATTCCGTGCTTCTGGGCATGGCGGCGATTGCGTCGGCGCCGGAGCGCTATGCGCTGGATTATGCCGCCCGGCTGTGGGTTTGACGCGAATTGCGCCGCGCGGGTCAAGCTTTCGCCATGTTTAGAGAGCGGTTTCAACTTGGCAAATCTTGTTGTAAGCACGGCCCTTGACGCGGATCGAGTCGGGCGTTGGAGTATTTCATGATGGCGCGACAATCGCCGATACAGCGTGTGGCTTTTCTGGGCGTCGCGATAGCGTTGGGCTGCGCATTCTCCGCGCAGCCGGCGCTCGCCCAGCAGAATTGCGGCGAGGATATCCAGAAGCTGGCGCAGAAGCGCGAGGCCGAACTCGCCCGGATCAACGGCATGGTCCAGGGTTCGAAGGGCAAAAAGCTCGATCCCGCGGTGTTCTGCTCTCAATCCTCCGGCCTCAACTCGGTTGAGAACGCGCTGATCGCCTATATGACGAAGAACAAGGACTGGTGCTCGATTCCCGACGACGCGATCAATAATCTAAAGGCCGCGCACGCCAAGAGCGCCAGCTTCAGCGCCAAGGCCTGCTCGGTCGCCGCGCAGGTCCGCAAGATGAAAGAGCAACAGGCTTCCGGCTCCGCCAATAATTCCGCGCCGCAAGCCCAACCTCTGCCTGCCGGACCGCTTTGAAAGCTGAGGCGCCCACGGCGTCGGTGCTTCCCGACGCCCGGCCGACCAGCCTCGTCCTCCGTCTCACGCCGCCCGCCGCTCTGCCCTTCGTGCAACTGGCGCGGCTCGACCGGCCGATCGGCTGGCAATTGCTGCTCGCGCCATGCTGGCAATCGGCGGCGCTCGCGGGGTTGGCGACAGGGCAGGGGCCAAACCTCGCGCATCTCGCGCTGTTCCTGATCGGCGCCATCGCGATGCGCGGCGCCGGCTCGACCTACAACGATATTCTCGATCGCAAGCTCGATGCCGGCGTCGAGCGCACCAAGGGCCGCCCGCTGCCGTCGGGCCGGGTCGGCGTGCGCGCGGCAGCGGCGTTTCTCGTCGCGCAATCGCTGGTCGGTCTGGTGGTGTTGTTGTGCTTCAACGCATTCTCAATCGCGCTCGGCATCGGCTCGCTGGCGATCGTCGCGATCTACCCGCTGATGAAGCGCGTGACCGCCTGGCCGCAGGCGGTGCTCGGCTTCGCATTCGCTTACGGCGCGCTTATGGGCTGGGCGGCGCGTTACGGCGCCCTCGCGCCGCCGGCGTTGTTTCTCTATGCCTCGGCTATCTGCTGGACCGTCGGCTACGACACGATCTACGCGCTGCAGGACGCGCGCGACGACGCGATCGTCGGCATCAAGTCGACCGCGCGGCTGTTTGGCGACAAGGCGAAGCTCGGCATCGGCGTGTTCTATGCTCTTGCGACCTTGTTCGCGCAGCTTGCGATCCTTGGCGTGGGCGGCGGCTGGATCGCCGAGCTTGGCTTTGCCGCATGGTGCGCGCATCTCGTCTGGCAGCTGAGCCAGGTCGACGGCGCGCCGCCGGCCGTGGCGCTCAAGCTGTTCCGGTCTAATCGGAATGCGGGGTTGATCTTGTTCGCGGGGATCGCGCTGGAGGGATTCGTGCGGCAGTATTTGGCGTAGCGGATTCAAACCGCTCATTTCGCGGTTGGCGCGCCTTGCGAGGAAAATCCGAATATCTGCATTAAGCCCGGTTGATTGATTTGGAAACAATTGTCCCAACGGTCTTGTACATGCTCGGCATCATAGGCATGGCCGGCGTTTGGCTTGTGCCGTCGCACCTATGGACTCTTGCGGTGAAACGCCGAATTGGCGCTTCACTCACGTCAGGCCCTCACGGCATAATTTTAGCGACCGCCGTTGTTGTTGCGACGGCTTTCTCCTTCTATGTGGCGGCGGAAACGCTGCCCGGTGTATTTCGTTGTCTTGCAGGACAATGGTGCAGTGTTAAGGGTGCCGGCGGAATGCTCAAGCTCGCGGGATTTGGCGTGTCGGTGCTTCAGGTGGAAATAGTTTGGTTCGATTCGCGCGTCCTTTGGAGGCGGTGGAGCGCGCAAACGACATCATGAAGGTAAAGCGCTTCCCGTCGCTATCGAACCGCCATCTTGCCCGGACTTGTTCCGGGCATCCACGCGGCGCCGTGTGATCTTCCTGGACGACAGGACGCCTTGGCCGAACCGCGTGGGTGGCCGGGACAAGCCCACGACTGTCCGGTACGTGTTTTGCTTGCTGCGGCGCACGACATTGATTCTACTCGTTTCCAGAGTTTTGCGACTCAACTGGACA
>JAYUFK010000348.1:0-3158 GCA_043739325.1 Methylocapsa sp.
TCAAGCCGTTGGCGCTCGTCCCCGCTCAACCGCACAACATAGCGCTTCACAGAAGGCTCTCTCGCCGACATAATTCCCTCCATCGCTGGTATCGCGATGGAGAGGGAATCATCAAATCCTTTCAAATTGATTGAAGCGCGCCACTAGTCGCAAACGCGCGCGCGATGACGACGCCACACGCCACGATATCCATCCCAAACTGGCTCCCCCCGGGTCCAGTAACAATGTGGCGCGTCATCAACATACTCGCGCGGAGGGCCATAGTAATATCTGGGTCCGTAGTACGGGCGAGGGGTAAGCGCACCGCCTAGCACTCCACCAAGAATCCCGCCCGCGACTCCCGCAACAATCCGTCCGCCCTCATCATCATCAGCACGGGCCGTTGTGGTCATCGCGTGAATAGGCAAAGCCGCGACAACAAGCGCAAAGAGCAGTTTCTTTATCAAAATATGGCCCCATTGGTTCAATCTGCGTAAGGCTGACGCCCTAAAGTTAATCTGTGGCAAATTGGTGTCGGCAAGGGCGTCGTTGGCGGGACGAGTGACGGCAAAACCAGTGTATGGCTACATTCGTAGCGCGCTACGCCGCGAAGGCCAGCCCATGGCCCGCGCTGTTAACTGGCGGGCCGTGGTTCGGGTATCCTCACAAAATCGGATTGTCGGGCATCGGCTCGTATGGACAAAACCTGAGCGCATCGGCTGCGATCTGAGCCAAGAGGTCGACGCGCGACTCGCTTAGCGGAGCGTCGACAATCGGCGACAAGCGCCATTCCTTCGGGCGTAGGTTTGAAAGCCACCATACAGCAGCGTTAACATCTGGCGCTTCATGCTCCACCGTCGGCATACGGAAGACCTGACCGCCGGAGCTAACGATTTTCTCCGAGTCGTAGCTGTAGCCTGTTGCGCGCTCGTAAAGGCTCATCTCGACCCTATCGTCCGCGACTTCCTTTCCAAGCTGAACCGCTTCGGCGAATTCCGGGATAGTCACCTTCCATCCCTTGATGGTTCGCAGCGACACATCGCAGACGGTCGCAAGCTCAAGATCGGTTGCGCCCAAAGCGCACATCGGCTTTGCAAGCCTGGCGAAGATAGGCTGATATTTAGTGGGTCGGCCCACAGGAACTATTCCGGTAGAAGACATTTTGAACATTCATCCTTAGTTGATTTCCGCCGCAACGATTGCGGGCCGGGTTTTTGGTTCCGCGCGCGCGTCAGAGGGAAAAAATCACTCAATGATGGATTGCCGCTCTGGCCGGGGTTTCCAGCGCGGCAGATGTTTTTGCTGGCCGTTTGTAGAATCAGGGATTGTCGTCGCTCCATTCCTTGGCGGCAAACCCTTCGCTGGCGCTTTTGGCGCCAAATTCACGATCTTCATTTGCCCATCCGCTTAATCGACGCGGCGGCAGTCTCGGCGGCGCGCAGCAACTCGGACGCCTCGCGACGTTGGCGAGCCTCGGCGGCTTGCTCAGCCAGGAACGTCCGTTTGGCTTCGGCGTACTGAAGCGGCGTGAAACTCATCAGCGTCTTTCGATCAACCGTGTTTGCCGGGTTGGCCGCGCGGAATTGGTCAGCTTCGGTCTGGAAGCCTGTTTTGTTCGTCATGTGAGTAGTCCTGTTTTTGCCGCCTGCGGAATGCCGGGCGGGGAAATCGAATGTGCCGGATAAAAGGTCACATTCGGAATTTCTTGATTTAAGCGTTTTTCGAGGGTCACATTGTCACATGCCTATAGGCATTTGTGACGAATGTGACCTTTTACCCTGAGGTCATATGTGACTTTGTGACCTATTACGTAGGCCAACATAGATCGCCGTTTTGGGCGACGCGTCCGGTTTTGGTCACAGCCTCAACTCCACGAATGAAGTTCATCTTCCGCGCACTTACGCCAAGCTCCGGCACGCTTTCATAGTACACAGCGCGCCATGTTTTGAGCGGTGCGACAATCACGCCATCTTCGTCCGCCTCGCCATCCTGTTTGATTGCCGACTGCAATGCCGCGAGCACTTGCTTTTGGCCTTCGGTGATCAGCAACATTTTGACTTTGGACGGCTCGTTCACAAGCGCGGTGTGTGGAATCGTTATTTCCTCCCCGGTTTCGTTTTGGCCGGTGGGGAATTGCTTCAACTCAAAGTGAAGCGCCACGTAATTGTCGCGCCCGTCGTTGTTCTTTTTGACGGTTAAAGCGCCGCCGCCGTCAGCGCCTCGCGACACCAAGAGCGACGTATCAATCGCGCCGTTTATTGCGGTCGCCCCGCGCAGCCGTTGTTTGGCGTCGAGAGACGCGCCGACATGATGGATAAGGCACACATGCGCGCCGGTTCTTGCGCGGATGCTTTCAACGTTCTGCATCGCCTTCGACATGTCGGCGTTGCCATTTTCATCGCCCCCGCCGATGACAGGCGCCAGTGTGTCAATGCAGACAAAACCGACGCCTTCGCCACAATCGTCCTCAAAGCGAAGAAGTCGATCAATAAACCCTGCGGCGCTTTCATCGGATACGATGTCCAACGGTCCGGTCGATAGGCCAAACGGCACGCCTGGCGGGAGCGCCAAGCGAGACTTTAGGCCCATGAGCCTTCGCCTCAGAAGATCGGCGCGCTCACCCGCGAAATAGAACGTCGGCGACTGGACTACTTCCCTGCCGAGCCAAGGAATGCCCGCCGCGACTGCCAGAGCTATCTCAGCCGCAATGATTGACTTTCCGCTCCCCGTCTCTCCGAAAATGCAGGAGGCTTCGCCAACGGCAAGAAGGTCTTTGACGAGATAAACCTTGACCGGATTGGCTTCGATGTCGTCAAGCATTTCGACGCGAAACATTCCCGCCCCGCCTTGCGCGATGGTCTCGATGCGCGCATTTTGCTGATCGGCGAACTGCAAAGCGTCATAAAGCTCGATGTACGGCACGGGTTGCATGTTCATGCCCGAACCCTCCCAGGCACCAAGACACGCTCGCCGTAGCCAAACCATTCGGCGTCGAAGGCGCTGTCACCGTGTTGGAAAGACTCAGCTGCAAACCACCCGACGCTTTCAAGCGCGTCAGCTTCGCTCGGCTCGAATATGCAAACATGGCTATCTAGTTGACTCCAGCGCCTACTAGATATTGTGTTTGAAGGTTTTAGCGGGCACGGGATCGATTTGCAAAGACTGCGCAACCAGACGGT
>JAYUFK010000349.1:0-8704 GCA_043739325.1 Methylocapsa sp.
GCCCCTCGGGGCGCGGATGCGCCGCAAAAGTAAGAAAGAAACACGTATTGTGTCACCCATCATCCCGGTCAGAAGTGTTACCTATCAGTCCGCTGGACATTCGCGTTGACCCGAGTGCCCTATCGCGCCGCCCAAGCCATGCCGCGCCGCAGGATGGTGCGCATCTCCGAAACCTTGAACTCGCTGGCGACATGGCCGAGCGCGCTATAGAACACGCGGCCCTTGCCGTGCCGGCGCTTCCATACGACCGGCATGACGACGCCGTTGATCCATTCGGCGTATTCGCCGCCGAATGTCGTCGTCGCCAGCACTTCGTTGGAAGGGTCGACGTGCATGTAATATTGCTCGGAGCGATAGGGAAAGCTAGCGGGCAACCCGCTCATCACCGGATCGTCTGGTCTGCTTATGTCGACGCGATAATCGATAATGTTGCCGGGATGCGCGACCCATTGGCCGCCCACCATGAACTGATATTCGGTGGCCTCACGAAACGCATCGCCCATGCCGCCGTGGTAGCCGGCAAGGCCAACGCCGCCGCGCACCGCCTGCTCGAGATTGGCGAGTTCGTTTTTCTCGATTTTCGACATCGTATAGATCGGTACGATCAGGTTGAGTTGGTCGAGCTTCGGATCGGCGAGGGCCGCCGTCGAGGTCTCGGTCCGGACGTCAAACCCTTCCTCGCGCAGCATTTCGCCGACGATCGCGGCGCCCTGCTCGGGCTCATGGCCGCTCCAGCCGCCCCATACGATCAACGCTTTGCGCATTTCCCGCTCCGTCGATTTTGCCTTTGCTGACGCGACAGGCTTGGAAAGTTTCGCGGATCGAGTCAACCTGCGCGCAGCGAAGCGCCGTTCTCCTGGCGACGCCAGAGCCGGAGTTTTGGATGCCGCTTTACGCCCTCGACGCAATTTTCCCGACCTTGCCGCCCGCCGGCCGCTACTGGATAGCGCCAAGCGCCCACATCATTGGCCGCGTGATCCTCGGCGCGGATTGCGGCATCTGGTTCGGCGCGGTGCTGCGCGGCGACAACGAGGCGATCACGCTTGGCGCGCGAACAAATATCCAGGAAGGATCGACGCTGCACACCGACATGGGCTCGCCGCTGACCATCGGCGAGGACTGCACGATCGGCCATAACGCCATCCTGCACGGCTGTACGATCGGCGCGGGAACGCTGGTCGGCATAGGCGCGATTGTCCTCAATGGCGCCCGGATCGGCTCGGGCTGTCTCGTCGGCGCCGGGGCGCTTGTCACCGAGGGCAAGAGTTTTCCCGATCACAGCCTCATCGTCGGTTCACCCGCCAAGGCGATCCGCACGCTCGATGCGGCTGCGGTCGCCGGCCTCAGACAGTCAGCGGCGCATTATGTCGCGAACTGGAAAAGGTTTGCCGGCGGTCTTCGGCCGATCGAGGACTGATCGGAAAAAAATTGGCCGGCCCTGGGGGGAGGGCCGGCCTTGATATGCGCAGGGGATTTGGGGGTCGGGGGACAATCCGGCTGCGCAATGCTTGAATTGGTTAGAAACGGGCGGTGCTGGTCGCCTCCGCCGGAGCGCCGATCTGAACCCAGGTGTTGGGGTCCTGCTGGCTCTGGCGTTTGACGAAGCGATAGCCCGTGGTGGTCCAGGGCTTCACCTCGTCATTGAGGTTATCGAGCGCGAATTCTCCTTTGTTGGTTTTCACAGTCAAAATCGCGTGGCCTTCCTGGTGTTCGTCCTTGACCACCGTC
This sequence comes from Methylocapsa sp., assembly GCA_043739325.1. GTDB lineage: Bacteria > Pseudomonadota > Alphaproteobacteria > Rhizobiales > Beijerinckiaceae > Roseiarcus. Next base: position 1,729 of record JAYUFK010000349.1, read on the forward strand.
ATCAGCAAGGCCTGACGCGGGAAGCCCATATCGATCAGCAGTTTGCGCTTCATCAGCGCGTAGTCCTCGCAATCGCCGCGTCCGTCGATCGGGTAGTCCCAGCGGTCGGCGACGTTCCAATGATCGGGATCGCTGATCGGCTCGATGTGCGCATTCACCCACTTATTGACCTTCTCGATCTCCATCATCGCCTTGGCCGAGAGATTGACGTCGAGCGCGCTCAATCGCTCGCCATCGCACTCGCCCTTGTAACGCTCGCAGAAATCTACCCAACCGTAGGGCACGCTGGTCTCCGCGCCCACGACGGCATAGGTTGCCTCGGCGACCGAATTTGCCCGCGTCGGCAATTGAAACGCCAATAACGCTCCAACCGCCGCGACTACCGCACCCCCCGCCCTGACTGCTCCTGAAAACATCGTCGTCCCCGTATTTCCCAAGGATGACGATAGGGAGAGGGTTTTTCGAAGCGTCGAAATTAAATGCGCGGATTTTATCGATTGCGATTCATAAGAATGACCACTGGGGTAAGAATAACGGGACCTTAAGCCACCGGTTCGACGCGGTGTGACCAACGGAAAACAAGGCGGATTCGCTGGCCCGCATGGGCGTGTTTACCGGACGTTGTGAAAGCCTTTACAGCGCGGCAACCATGTCCGTCCGCGCATCCGTTAATTTCGGTCAGAGGGGGCGAAAAAAGCGCCGGAAACGGCGCGGCGAACGTGTGGGATGGTTAGGGAAAAGTGATCGCGCGAGGACCACGGCTCGCTCGTTCGGGCTGGCCAATCGCGGCGCGGAAGCACGCGCCCGACGAAACCCGTTGATTTTTTCGGCTCGTTCTGATTGTCTGCCGGCATGCGAAACCGGCGCGAGACCCTTCCTGCCCTTCTGCGACTTAGCCGCCCGGCGCTGTGAGCGCCGGGGACTTTTGTCTGCCTTTCGCATTCCGCGGCCTGCCAGCATTCCTTGATCGGGGCTTGTGCGCGCCGCCTTCTTTTCGGGGTCTCTGATGTCAGTCATGCCTATTTACAAATACCGCGCCTATCCGCCAATCAACTTGCCCGATCGGCGCTGGCCGTCCGCGATCATCGCCCATGCGCCGATCTGGTGCTCTGTCGATCTGCGCGACGGCAATCAGGCGCTCATCGAGCCGATGGGCGTCGATCGCAAGATGCGGATGTTCCATCTGCTGCTGCAAATGGGATTTAAGGAGATCGAGGTGGCGTTCCCCTCGGCTTCGCAAACCGATTTCGATTTCGTCCGCTCGATCATCGAGAGCAACGCGATTCCAGAGGGCGTCGCGATCCAGGTGCTGACACAGTGCCGCAACGAATTGATCGACCGCACGTTCGAGGCGGTCAAGGGTGCGCGCAAGGTCATCCTGCATTTCTATAATTCGACCTCGACGTTGCAGCGCGAAGTGGTGTTTCGCGCTGACCGCCAGGGCGTCAAGGAGATCGCCGTCAATGCCGCCAGGCGCGTCAAGGAACTCGCCGACCGCGCGCCGGAGACGGAGTTCATCTTCGAATATTCGCCCGAGAGTTTTACTGGCACCGAGCTCGATTTCGCGTTGGAGGTCTGCGAGGCGGTGAAGGCGGTCATCAAGCCGACGCCGCAAAAGCGCCTGATCCTCAATCTGCCCTCCACCGTCGAGATGGCGACGCCGAACGTCTATGCCGACCAGTTCGAATGGTTCGGCCGCCATATCTCGGATCGCGACAGCGTCATTCTCTCCGTTCATCCGCACAACGATCGCGGCACAGCGGTGGCGGCGTCGGAGCTTGCGTTAATGGCGGGCGCCGATCGCGTCGAGGGCACGTTGTTTGGCAACGGCGAGCGCACCGGCAATGTCGACATCGTCACGATGGCGCTGAACATGTTTACGCAGGGCGTCGACCCCGGCCTCGATATTCACGACATCAACGCGATCAAGGATATTGCGGAATTCTGCACGCAATTGCCGGTGCATCAGCGCCACCCTTACGTCGGCGAGCTCGTCTACACCGCATTCTCCGGCTCGCATCAGGATGCGATCAAGAAGGGTTTTGAGGCGCAAGCCAAGCGCAACGATCCGCTGTTCCAGGTGCCGTATCTACCGATCGATCCCAAGGATGTCGGGCGCGATTACGAGGCGGTGATCCGCATCAACAGCCAGTCCGGCAAGGGCGGCCTCGCCTATATCCTGCGCGCCGATCACGGCCTCGATCTGCCGCGTTCTCTGCAAGTCGAGTTCTCCAAAATCGCCCAGGCGACGATGGATCAGGACGGCAAGGAATTGCTGAGCGCCGATGTCTGGGCGCTGTTCGCGAGCACGTATCTTCTCGCCGACGCGCCAATGACTTTGGTCAAGCAACAGATGCTGCCGACCAGCCAGGAAAGCCGCGAACTTGTCGCGGTGTTACGCAAGGCCGACGGTTCGACGCTGACGATCGAAGGGCAGGGCAATGGCCCGATTGACGCGTTCGTCGATGCGTTGAAGCGCGCCTTCGCAATCGAGTTCTCGTTCATCGATTACCACGAGCACGCGGTCGGGCGCGGCGCGCATGCGACGGCGGCGTGTTACGTCGAGTTGCAGGACGACGCGGGCGCCGCGATCCATGGCGTCGGGATGGACCCGAATATCGTGATGGCGTCGCTGAAGGCGGTGCTGAGCGCGGTCATGCGGCTGATGACGCGCGACAGTAAACTCTAGCTCGCTGCTTCCTGTGCCGGCGCGGTCAACGCCGTGGCGAGCCCCTCGATGCGGTGGCTCGCCTCGTTGAGCGCGTGGGCGTGGGCGGTGGCCTGCAACTCGGCGTCGCGCTTGGCGGCGGCGTCCGCCTGGGCGCTCTCGCCGGTGCGCGCCTCCAGCGCCGCGAGGTTGCGATTTGCCTCGGACAATTGATCGGCGATGGTCAGGGCCGCCATGACGACGAGCCGCTGGTCGCCAATTTCGCCAAATGCGCCGCGCATTTCGGTGATTTTGGCGTCGACCTGCGCCGCCAGCGCGACCAGATGCTGCTCTTCGCCTTCATTGCAGGCGAGCCGATAGGCCCGCCCGCCAATGGTCACAGAAACATGCGGCATCGCTACGCCTCTCCTCGCCAACCTGTCGCGCTAGGCCGGCTCTTCCTCGTGTGAGCGCTCGAGCACCGAGCGGATGGCGGCGCCGGCCTGCGCCAATCGCTGCGCGGCTTCCTGATTGGCGGCCAGCAGGGCCCGGTTGCGGTCAAGCGCCCCGTCGAGCTCCACCGCGAGGCGGGCGCGGTCGTCCTGCATCAGCGCCAGCTCTTCCTGGGCGTCGCCGCGCGCGTCGTCCTGGCGCGTGCGCCGCTCGACCGCCGCCTCCAGCAAATCGAGCGCGCCGCGCAGTCGCTTTAATGCCGGCTCCAGTGGATCAGCTCCCATTGCGATTCCATGCGTTGCACGCCCAAGTTTACGCGACGGTTGAAGCGCGCGTCAACGCATCGTGTGCGTTAGATTGACAGCGGCGACAGTGGCGCCTATCAAGCCGCTCGCTTAAGACAATCCTCATTGCGTTGAACAAGCGCAACCAAGGGAATGCGCTATGGCCGACGTTGTGACCCATGATTTAATGGCGAACGCCATCCGGGCCCTGTCGATGGACGCCGTGGAGAGGGCCAAGAACGGCCACCCCGGCTTGCCTATGGGCGCCGCCGACATGGCGACGGTGCTGTTTCGCGATTGCCTGAAGTTCGATGCCTCTGATCCTCATTGGCCCGATCGCGACCGCTTCGTGCTGTCGGCTGGCCACGGCTCTATGTTACTGTATTCGTTGATCTATCTCACTGGAATCGGCGGCGACAAAGGACTTTCCATCGACGACTTGAAGAATTTTCGCGAGTTGGGTTCCAAGACGCCGGGCCATCCCGAATACGGCCATACGATCGGCGTTGAAACGACGACTGGCCCTTTGGGCCAAGGCATCGCCACCGCCGTTGGCATGGCCCTGGCCGAGCGGATGCTCGCCGCCGAGTTCGGCGACATTGTCGACCATCATACTTATGTGCTGGCCTCCGACGGCGACCTGATGGAGGGCGTAAGTCAGGAGGCCATCGCGCTGGCGGGCCACTACAAACTTTCCAAGATGATCGTGCTCTATGACGACAACGGCATTTCGATCGACGGCAAAACCTCGATCGCTGATTCGGTCGATCAGATCGCGCGCTTTAAATCGGCGGGTTGGAAAGCGTCATTGATCGACGGCCATGATCCCAAGGCCATTCTGCGCGCCCTGCGCGCCGCCAAGCGATCGGACCGCCCGACGCTGATTGCGTGCAAGACCACAATCGGTTTTGGCGCGCCGACCCGGGCGGGCACCAACAAGGCGCACGGGGAGCCCCTTGGAGCCGCCGAAGTGGCGGGCGCGCGCATCGCTTTGCACTGGCCCTACGAACCGTTCGTGATCCCACCGGAGATTCTTGACGCGTGGCGGGCGGTTAGCGCGAAGGGCAAGCGCACGCGCAACAAGTGGCGCCGGACCCTGAAAGCCAAGGCGCCCGAAGTGCGCGCCGAGTTCGAACGGCGCCTGCGCGGCGATCCGCCAAAGAATCTGGACCAGATTATCAACGCCTATAAGGAAAAGCTGGCGCAGGAGGCGCCTGAAATCGCCACGCGCAAGGCTGGCGAAGCAGCACTGAATATTATCGCGCCGGCGGTTCCGGAACTCATCACCGGCTCGGCCGATTTGACCGGCTCGAACAACACCAAGGTCGAAGCGACGCGCGAAATAACGCCGGACGACATGTCGGGTCGCTATATCCATTGGGGTATCCGCGAACACGGCATGATCGCGGCCTGCAATGGAATGGCGGTGCACGGCGGCTTCATTCCGTCGGGCGCGAGCTTTCTCGTGTTCACCGACTATTGCCGGCCATCGCTGCGCCTGGCGGCCCTGATGGGTTTACGCGTCACTCATGTGTTCACGCATGATTCAATCGGTTTGGGCGCCGACGGGCCGACGCACCAACCGGTCGAACACCTGGCGTCGCTGCGCGCGATCCCCAATCTCTTGTTGTTCCGCCCCGCCGACTCGGTCGAAACCGTCGAATGCTGGCAGGCGGCGCTCGAGGCGAAACATTCGCCATCGATCCTGGCGTTGACGCGTCAGAATCTACCGGCGTTGCGGCGCGCGCACATTTCCGAGAACCTCTGCGCGCTTGGCGCGTACGAGATTTCCCCGACCGCCGGCACGGCCGTCGTTTCGCTGTTTGCTTCGGGTTCGGAAGTCTCGATCGCCGTGGCGGCGCAGAAAATTCTCTCCGACAAGGGGATCGCGACCCGCGTTGTGTCCGTACCCTGCATGGACCTCTTCCTCAGCCAGAAAGACAGCTACCGGCGCTCGATCATCGGCACCGCAAAGGTGCGGGTCGGCGTCGAAGCCGCTATTCGCCAGGGCTGGGACGAGCTCATCGGCGATGGCCCGTTTGTCGGCATGACCGGGTTTGGCGCGAGCGCGCCCTACAAGGCGCTGTACGAGCATTTCGGCATCACGCCGCAAGCTGTCGCAGAGGCGGCGCTGCGCCGGCTCGAAGGCTGAATTTTCGCCGAGCCTGTGCTGTCGCAAGGCGGCGCGCGGCGCATTGAATTAATTGCCCAGTCGCGGATTTACCGTCGGCTTGGGCCAGCGGCGATAGCTAGCAAACTGGAGGACGGTCTATGGCGGTAAGAGTAGCGATCAACGGTTTTGGACGCATCGGGCGCAATATTCTGCGCGCCATCGTCGAGTCGGGCCGCACCGATATTCAGGTCGTCGCGGTCAACGATCTCGGCCCGGTCGAGACCAACGCTCACCTGCTGCGCTTCGATAGCGTCCATGGCCGCTTCCCGCATAGCGTGTCGGTCGAAGGCGACACGATCAATGTCGGCGAAGGCAAGATCAAGGTCACCGCGATCAAGGACCCGTCGCAGTTGCCTTATGCGGCGCTCGGCATCGACATTGCGCTCGAATGCACCGGCATATTCACGGCGCGCGACAAGGCCGCGGCGCTGCTCACCGCCGGCGCCAAGCGCGTCATCGTTTCGGCGCCCTCCGATGGCGCGGACCTGACTGTCGTCTACGGCGTCAACCATCACAAGTTGACCAAGGACCATCTGGTCATCTCGAACGCTTCGTGCACGACGAACTGCCTCGCGCCGGTCGCCAAGGTGCTGAATGACGCGATCGGCATCGATCACGGGTTCATGACGACGATCCATTCCTACACCGGCGATCAGCCGACGCTCGATACGATGCACAAGGATCTGTACCGCGGCCGCGCCGCGGCGTTGTCGATGATCCCGACGACGACCGGCGCCGCCAAGGCGGTGGGCCTCGTGCTGCCCGAACTCAAGGGCAAGCTCGACGGTTCGGCGATCCGCGTGCCCACGCCGAACGTTTCGGTTGTCGACTTCAAGTTCGTCGCCAAGCGCGCGACGAGCGTCGAAGAGATCAACAACGCCATCAAGGCGGCGGCGGCGAACGGTCCGTTGAAGGGCATCCTCGGCTTCACCGACAAGCCGAACGTCTCCTGCGATTTCAACCACGACCCGCATTCAAGCGTGTTCCATCTCGACCAGACCAAGGTCATCGACGGCACTTTCGTGCGCATCCTCTCGTGGTACGACAACGAATGGGGCTTCTCAAACCGCATGGCCGACACGGCCGTCGCGATGGGGAAATTGATCTGAGCTGAGAAACCCTTCCCCCCTTGCGGGGGAAGGTGGCCCGAAGGGCCGGATGAGGGGTAGGCGCGTTGCGCCGGCTTCGTTGACAAGGGTGATGGGCGTTAGCCGCGACAAATGCGTGTCGCCGGGATGCAGGTTTCACAAGCGACGCGCGCCTCGCGGCGCGACCCCTCATCCGGCGCTGCGCGCCACCTTCCCCCGCAAGGGGAGAAGGGGTTCGTTTGTCCAGACCGATTAGATTGGTAACACGCTAGACCGGGATGATGGGTGACAGTTTTCTGTCGGCGGGAGGACTGCCGATGCCTTGGGATGA
>JAYUFK010000350.1:0-8671 GCA_043739325.1 Methylocapsa sp.
AAGTTCCCAAAAATTGGGCCGAGTTCCGCGACTCAGTCACAGACAACTTCCGCGTCATCAAACCCGGAGATTTTCGGGTCATGGCGTGAACCAAGTATACTATTTCTGTCTCTTAAATTTTCTACCCAAGAGTCGCCCTGTGCGTCCAGCAAGGTGCAATCCGGATGCGCGGAACTTTTGCACTCATGGCGCTGAAATCACACAGAACATCGCGGACTTTGTCGCGCCCCGACGGCGCCAAAGCCTCCGCCCCGGCGGACGCGTCATCAAGGGCTTGCAGCCTGGCTTCAAAGCCTGCCCGCGAGATTGCGCTTGCGGAACACAGCATGAACGTCTAAGATCGGTTCACGATTTGTTTATGGCGAGGGGTAACGGTGCGTGCTCAAGGCCGGCGCGTTTGATTCGCCACGGGGAATGCCATGCTGACGAAAAAACAAAGCGAGTTACTCCGATTCATCCACGAACGCCTGCAGGAATCGGGCGTTCCGCCGTCTTTCGACGAAATGAAGGAGGCGCTCGACCTTCGCTCCAAGTCGGGAATTCACCGGCTCATCTTGGCGCTGGAAGAGCGCAATTTCATTCGCCGCCTGCCCAATCGCGCGCGCGCGATCGAGGTGCTGCGGCTGCCCGAATCGGCGACCGTCGCCGGTCCGCGAGCGCAGAGATTCTCGCCCAGCGTCATCGAAGGCAATCTGGGCCGGGTGCGGCCCGCCTCGCCACTCGCCCATGCCAAAGAGGATCGGTCCGTCGCGGTGCCGATGATGGGGCGCATTGCGGCCGGCACGCCAATTTCGGCGATTCAGACGCGTTCGCACACGATCGCCATGCCGCCGGAGTTCTTGGGAAGCGGCGAACATTTCGCCCTCGAGGTCAAGGGCGATTCGATGATCGAGGCCGGCATATTCGAGAGCGACACCGTCATCATCCGCAAGCAGGACGTCGCCGAGACCGGCGATATCGTCGTGGCGTTGATCGACGATGAGGAAGCGACGTTGAAACGCCTTCGCCGTCGCGGCGCTTCGATCGCGCTGGAAGCCGCCAATCCGGCTTATGAAACGCGCATTTTCGGTCCCGACCGTGTGCGCATTCAAGGCAAGCTGGTGAGCCTCATCCGGCGTTATTGAAGGTTATATTTCGCAGGAGCAGGTGGAGGCCGGCCGAAAGCAGCGTTGAGGAGGCCACTCCTGGCTGCTTTCGGGCCGGCCAACCCTACGGACCCGGTAGTTGCGGCGGAACCGAGCGCCCCGCAGGGTTCTTGATCGGCTTTGCTTGAAGCCGACAAACCTGATGCTACATCGCCCGCGAACGAAAGCAATCGATACAAGCCGAACGGCGAAGGAAACCTTTCGTTTACCTAAACGAAAAAGGTTAAGACTGGAACTTTCAAGCGGCGTCGGCGCTGACCCGGTTGCGACCATCGGTCTTCGAGCGATAAAGCGCCCTGTCGGCGCGCCGATACAGCGAATCCGCGTCGCCGCTTGTGCCACGCTCGGCCAGTCCGATCGAAACCGTGATCGGGATCGTCGCCCCTGTATTGTCAACCGCGATCGGCTGTTCCTGGATCGCCACGCGGGCGCGCTCGGCGATTTTGCCGGCGACCTCAAGCGAAACGTTCGGCATGACGATGACAAATTCCTCGCCGCCAAGACGGCATAGCAGATCGCCGCCGCGAACAATGCCGCGCAGACGATCGGCGAAACCCTTTAGAACTTCGTCGCCGCAATCGTGGCCATAAGTGTCGTTGACGCGCTTGAAATAGTCGATGTCGAGGATCATCAGCGACAGCGGCGCGCGGCGAGCGCGGGCATTCTCGATCATTGTCGCCAGATGGTTCTCAAGAAAGCGGCGATTGTTAAGGCCGGTCAGCGGATCGACCAGCGCCAGTTCAATCGAATGTTGCACCTTGTCGCGCAATGAATCGGCGTAGCGTTTCTGCCGCAACTGGGTGCGCACGCGGGCGAGCAGCTCGTTGCGATCGACCGGACGCGCGATGTAATCGTTGACGCCCAGGTCAAGCCCGCGCAGCACGCGGGGGCGATCCTCAAGATCGGCGATCAACAGCAACGGAAGATTGCGTGTGCGCTCAAGCGCCCGGATTTGGCTGCAAAAGCGCAGCGCGTCATATTCGGCGAGCCCGAGACTGGCGATGATAAGATCGAAATTCTCTTCCGCGCCCTTGAACAAGGCCTCCTGCGCGTCGGGCTCCACGGTGACGACGTGCTGATCGCGCAGCAATTGCACGATGCGTTCGGACGAGTTGACGCGGTCGTCAACCAGCAAGATCCGGCCTTTGCCGCGAATGTCGGACGGCAACGGCGCCAGCGATTCCGTCACCCCCATCGCGGCCGATGTGCTGGCGCGGCTGCGCAATTCGTCGATCACCACCTTGAGCCGGGCGAGCGAACGTACGCGCGCCACCAGCGCTACTTCATCGATCGGCTTGGTGAGGAAATCGTCCGCGCCAGCTTCAAGGCCGCGCACGCGGTCCGCCGGCTGGTCGAGCGCCGTCACCATGACCACAGGCAAATGCGCCGTCTGCGGGTTGGATTTGAGCATCCTGCAGACTTCAAAGCCGTCCATGCCAGGCATCATCACGTCGAGAAGAACGATATCGCAGCGCCCGTGCTCGCAAATCGTCAGCGCGTCGAAGCCGTTCGAGGCGGTGAGCACATCGAAGTACTCGGCGTTGAGCCGCGCCTCCAACAGCTTGACGTTGGGCGCTATGTCGTCAACGACGAGGACGCGTGCGGTCATGGATTCACGCCTTCCCCAGGAAATGGTCAATCGTTTCGAAAAATTTTGCCACCGAAATGGGTTTGGACAAATAGGCTTCGCATCCGCCCTGAAGCATCTTTTCCTCGTCGCCCTTCATGGCGAACGCGGTGACCGCAATGACCGGGATGGCGCGCAATTTTTCGTCGTCCTTCAGCCACTGCGTGACTTGCAGGCCGGAAACCTCCGGCAACTGGATATCCATCAGAATAAGATCAGGCCGGTGCAGACGCGCCAATTCTACCGCCTCCACGCCGCTGCGGGTTTGGACGATCTTACAGCCGCGGGTCTCCAGGAGATCGTTGAAGAGCTTCATATTCAACTCATTGTCTTCTACGATCAAGACGGTTTTCGACATTTCCACTTCCGGTATTTAGGTGCGGACCTCCCACGATTGTATGTGCGGCGATCACGCCGATCATAGCAATGAGAAATTTACGAAAGGAAAAACTCGGTGACAATGACGCCGCGCAAAGCCGGGGAAGGCCGACAAATCGACCGCGCCGAGGCGATGGCGATCGACGCGCTTGACTGGCTGGCCGGAGAAACCGACCGGTTGGAGCGTTTTGTCGCCCTTTCGGGCCTCGGACCCGACAATCTTCGCGATGCCGCCGCCGCGCCCGGCTTTTTCGCGGCCATTCTCGATTATTTAACCGCGAACGAAAAACTATTGATGGCTTTTGCGGTGGAAACGCGGCGCCGCCCGGAAGAGGTCGCGCGAGCGGCGCTTACGCTCGGCGACCCGCCGTTATCACAGCCGTGAGCCCTTCCCGCCAATCAGGCGAAGTCTGGCTGTGCCGTGATTGCCTTGAGCGCGCGCCGGCCAAAGTCCAGCGATGCCCGCACTGCGGCTCGCCCAGGCTGCTATCCGTCAATGGCGCGCGCGGTCTGACCATCGCCCACATCGACTGCGACGCGTTTTATGCGTCGGTCGAAAAGCGCGACAATCCGGATTTGCGGGAACAGCCCGTCATCGTCGGCGGATTTGGTCGCCGCGCCGTCGCCTCGACCTGCTGTTACATCGCGCGCACCTATGGCGTGCGTAGCGCGATGCCGATGGGACAAGCTTTGAAACTTTGCCCGCAAGCGATTGTCATATCACCAAATATGGCGAAGTACGCCGCCGTCGGTCGGCAGGTTCGCGATTTGATGCTGACCTTGACGCCGCTCGTCGAGCCGGTGTCGATCGACGAGGCGTTTCTCGATCTGAGCGGCTGCGAGCAGGTCAACGGCGCCGAGGCCGCCGAGACTTTGGCGCGGCTGGCGCGCCGCATCGAGACCGAGATCGGCGTCAGCGTGTCGATCGGCCTCAGCTATTGCAAATTCCTGGCAAAGCTTGCTTCCGATCTCGACAAGCCGCGCGGCTTTGCAATCGTCAGGCGCGACGAAGCGATCGCCCGCCTCGGCCCGCAGAAGATCGGCCGGCTTTGGGGGGTCGGTAAGGTCGCCGAGGAACGCCTGCAACGGCTTGGATTATTTCTTATCAAGGACATTCAGTCGCTTAGCGAGAAACAGGTTTATGAAAAACTCGGTCCCGAGGGTGGCCGGCTGTGGCGCTTGGCGCGCGGCGAGGACAACCGGCGCGTCTCGACCTCTAGCGAAACCAAGAGCATCTCCAGCGAGACAACCTTCGAAACCGATGTCGGGGATCCCGAACATCTCGCCCGCACCCTGCTCGGCCTGTGCGAGCGTGTCGCCGAGCGGTTGAAAGCCCAAGGGCTCGCCGCGCGCGGCTTCACGCTCAAATTGCGGACGGCCGACTTCAAGCTACGCACGCGGGCGCGCGTGGCGGCGGAGCCGACGCAACTCGCGACGCGCCTCTTCGCCGCGGTGCGCCCGTTGCTTGAAAAGGAAATAGCGAGCGCGCCATTTCGGCTTATCGGCGTCGCGGCGGCGGATTTCTCGCCGCCCGAGGCCGCGGATCGGGGCGACCTCATGGATCGGGGCGTCGGCCGAGAAAAGGCCCGCGAGAGCGCCATCGACGCCCTGCGCGCCAAATTCGGCCGCAACGCGGTACAGCGCGGCATCGCCTTCACCGGATCGGAAACCGATAAGTCCGACGGCTAGTTAATTGGCGCAGGTATCGCCGGCGGGAAGCAATTCGATCTGGACGAGGTGCGCCGCCAGGGCGAAAGCGCCGTAGTCGAGCTTGAGGCTCCCCGAAATGCCGTTCTCGTAGAGATCGAAGCTCAGGATGTACTCGGCCGCCGAGTCTTTCTTGGCCGCGTCGAAGTACGAGATGGTGACGGGCCAGCGCGAAACATTTTTCAATGCGTCGATATTCGACGCGTCTTCCGTGGGGCCGGCCCCGGCTTTGCCGATCACGGTCAGCGTGTCGTAAATCTTGGAGCCGGTGTCGGAACCGTCGAACACTCGCGCCTGCAATGTCAAACCGCCGGCCCTCGCGGTTTCGATGATCTTCTCGATATGCTGGGTCGGAAACAGGATATCCTTGCCCAGCTCCAGCTTCTGCGCCGTGGGCTTGGCCAGATCGACCGAAATATCGCCGGCGTCCGAACGCGCCGCCTTGCCCTCGATCGGGTCGGTCGGACTGTCCGAGCCGCTGCTATCGATCTGGAAACGCATCGAACGGCCCTGCCCGTCCTCGAACGTCACGGCCTTGGTGTCGGCCGAAATCGGCACCCCTTCGCTCTTTTGCAGGACGGTGACCTGGCGGAAACTCGAGGCATAGCCGGCGCAACGCGAGCCGCGAAATTCGTAGGCGATGAGGCCGCTGGCGGAGACCGGCGCGCCTGCGCCATCGCCGCCGGCAAGCGAGATGTTATAGGCGGCGCGATGTGCGACCAGTGAGGTCTCGGCTTGGGCCTGAGAAGCAGCGAACAGCGCCGCCAATACGAAAACCGTCGAACAAGATTTCAACCGCATGCCGCGTCTCCCGGCGCCCAAGGCGCCCGCCTACGAAGTCGCCAATCTTTCGGGCGGTTTCGTGGCGCTGCGCGCACGATCTGGCCTAAGATTCGCTGGCGGCGGCTTCTTCATCGGTCGCGGCGTTTGGCTCGCCCGCTTGTTCGCCCCATGCTTCCGCAAGGCCGCCGGTATCCTCAAGCGGATCCTCGTCAGCGGCGAGCGCCGCATCGTCGCGCGGCGCCGGCACTTCAAAGCCTTGCGGCAGTTTGCCTTCAAATAGGCCGGCGCCTTTGAGTTCGTCGAGGCCCGGCAGATCGCCGACGGCGTCGAGGCCAAAGTGGATCAGGAAGTCCTGCGTCGTCCCGTAGGTGATCGGGCGGCCCGGCGCGCGCCGGCGTCCGCGCATGCGCACCCAATTGGCTTCCATCAGCACGTCGATCGCGCCCTTGGAGACCGCGACGCCGCGGATTTCTTCGATGTCGGCGCGCGTCACCGGCTGATGGTAGGCGATGATCGCCAGCGTTTCGATCGCCGCGCGCGACATTTTGCGCGGCTCGCGATCGTCGCGCGTCAGCAGCCAGGCGAGATCGACGGCGGTGTGAAAAGTCCATTTGCGCGCGACGCGCACAAGATTGACGCCACGATCGGCGTAGAGGCGCTGCAGGGCAGCCATGACCTCGCCGACCTCTACGCCGGCAGGCATTCGGGCGGCGATGTCGGATTCATCAAGCGGCTCGGGCGCAGCAAAAACCATCGCTTCCGCGATGCGCAATGATTCGGGGTCCAGCAGCGACGCCGAGTCCTGCTCCGCGAACAATTTCGTAACGATGCCCATCGCGCCCTCTTGCCTTTAAGCGGCCTCGGTCTCGCCGGTCTGACGCGCCGCGCGCACCCAGATCGGCGCGAACGCCCTATCCTGTCGCAATTCAATTTTTCCTTCGCGCACCAGTTCTAGCGACGCCGAAAACGACGAAGCCCGTACGGTGCGCTGCATCTTTGGATCGACGCAGTACGCAATCAGCCATTGGTCCATGTCGGTCCATTCGGCGGCGAGGCCGATCAAACGCGCCAGAGCCTCGCGCGCCTGCGCCAGCGACCAGACAGAGCGCTGCTTCAACTGGACGCGCGAACGCGCGTGCTTTTGCGACTGCCGCGCATAGGCGATGAGCAGGTCGTACAGCGTTGCCTGAAACTGCGGACGCCGCGTGACGGCGATCGCCTCGGGTGTGCCGCGCGCGAAGAAATCGCGCCCTAGACGGGGCCGGTTGACGAGATTCTCCGCCGCGAGGCGAATGCTCTCAAGATGCTTCAGGCGCCGCGCCAACGCGTCTGCCAGTTCGGCCGCGCCCGGCTCGTCGGCCTTAGGCGGATCGGGCAACAGCAGGCGCGACTTGAGGTAGGCGAGCCAGGCCGCCATCACGAGATAATCGGCGGCGAGTTCGAGCCGGACTTTGCGCGCTTGCTCGATGAATGTGAGGTATTGCTCGACCAGCGCCAGCACTGAAATGCGCGCCAGATCGACCTTCTGCCGGCGCGCCAACTCCAGCAAGAGATCGAGCGGCCCTTCGAACCCGTCAAGATCGACCGTGAACGCGGGATCGCTATCCGCCCGGTCCGCGGCAAAGTCTGTCTCGAAAGCCACCTGGCTCGCCACGAATCACTCCTGTTTCCCGCTTAGATTATCTGAATTGCGAAACGGGCGAGAGCAAGGACAAAGGGCGGCTATTGCACAGGGGCTGTGGGGGCTGCGTTGGTTAGCATCTCTGGGATTTTTCAGTCGGCGCGGACCAAGCCACCAATATTGGGGGTTGTATATTCCAGTGGATTACGGTCGATGGATGCTACAAGGGTCCTATATTTCCGCTATAAGCGCCAAAGCGCATATCGGCCTCAATGTATATCTTCGGTCTATACGTGTATAATTTTCGTTACTTTCAATTCATTGCGATCGAGATGAACGTATGACGGCAAGAGTTAACCCCGAGTCGGGATTTGCGCCGGTTGAGCTCAGGGGCCTTACCCCCCAAGCTTTCGATAGAGTGGTCAGCACTTATCGGGCGGTTCTTGACCGGGACCCAGACCCGCAGGGTCTCGTAACGCACCTTCGGATGCTCGACGCGGACCCGTCCGGCGTCTCGATCATACGTAATCTGCTTTCGAGCCCCGAGTTCCAGAACAATGTGACGCGGCTCGGCGAATATAATTGCTTCGACTTCAAACTGCTCGTCCCCAGCGACGACTGGATGCTGGTTTCGATCAGGGAGGACGGCGTCTACGAGCCGTACGTCGTCGAAGCGTTCCGGGAATCTTGCGCTAACGCCCGGGTGCTCGACGTCGGCGCCAATATCGGCGTGTTCTCGATGGTCGCGGCAGGGGTTACGAAGAAGAAGATCACGGCGGTCGAGGCGTCGGCGCACAGCGCCAAACTGATCGAAGCCAATGCGCATATAAACAGCTTCAACAATATTGAGGTTTTGCCGGTCGCGGCGGCTGAACACCTTGGCATGGCGCGTTTTCCCCGCACGCGCGATTCCAACAAAGTGATGCTGAACGAAACGATTTCGCGCGACAACGTCGAACTGATCGACGTCGCTCTGGCGGCGCCGCTCGATATGCTGGTGAATGACCGCATCGACGTCATGAAAATCGACGTCGAAGGACGCGAATATCAGGCTCTTCTGGGAGCCAGACGGATCCTCGAAATGAAGCCGAAGGTCTTTCTGGAGTTCTCACCTGACTTTGCCGAATTCGGCAGCGGCGTCGATGCAAAGGTCCTCCTCGATTTCCTTTTCCAACGGGGCTACGAAGCCACGATCCTGCATCGCGACATGACGCGTGAGTCAGTCAAGCGCAACGCGGGACGCCTCATCAATGTCTGGAACGATTATATGAGCCGATCGATCACGCATCTCGACCTGATGATGGTCGCGCCGGACTAAGTGCCTGACTCGAAATTCAATCATGTTTGGCATTTCCTGGCGAGTCTTCGCATAATGAGGAATGCGAGAGCGGTTAGCAGCCAGGCGAGCGA
>JAYUFK010000351.1:0-8658 GCA_043739325.1 Methylocapsa sp.
GTCCAGTTGAGTCGCAAAACTCTGGAAACGAGTAGAATCAATGTCGTGCGCCGCAGCAAGCAAAACACGTACCGGACAGTCGTGGGACAAGCCCGGGCAAGACGGCGGTTCGAGGCATTCGCAATCCGCCCCGGGAGCACTGCTTTTTTTCGACTGTTGTAAAGTCTATCACAAGTTCGGGAAAGTCGGAAGAAATTGTCGGAATCGCCATGGCAAATAAGGCGCGCCGCTCGACAGTGAAGTCGTTCTCCTGTCGGCAAGCAAACTTCCAGTCCGACGCCGTCGTTTCGCGCTAGGGGCCAACTTTGACGCGCGTCAAAGACGCTTCGCGCAGGCGCCATACTTTCTCTCGCACCGGCAATCACGCTAACAGGAGGCGCGTCATGGACGGACAGAAGGAAAAATCGGGAAAGACAACCATCGAGGAAATCGAGGTTGCGGGCAGTCAGCTTATCGAGCAGGTCAAGGAGCTGCTGAAGCAAGGCAATGTTCGGCAGCTTCGAATTCGGACCGCCGACGGCGACGTGTTTTTTGAAACGCCGCTGAACGTCGGCATCATCGCTGGCGGCGCCGTGGCTCTGGCCGCCCCCTGGCTCGCGATTTTGGGCGTCATCGCGGCGCTCGCTGCCAAGGTGCGCATCGAAGTCGAACGCGAAGCAAAGACCGGCGAAGGCGTTGACAAGAAAGAACCCGAGAAGAGGGAAAAGGACGCCGCTTGATCGAAGCCCCTAGGCGAATGCGCGCAGTTGGGGTGGGTGGAAAAGGCTCTAGCAGTGTCCATCCCGAACGCTTTGCGGGCCGGTCAATGTGCAACGACAATCGAAATTGTCCCAATGCAGATCGTGCGGAATCCACGATGGCCTGCGACCGCAGGCGCTGACCGGCGGCGAACATTGCGTGCAGACGAAGGCACCGAAATTGTTGAGGACGATCGTCTCGCCGTCTTCGATCGGAGAGATTGTCGCGCTGAAATCGCCAGTCGAGAATAGTCTGGCGCGCATTTGCGCCCTGCGCCCGTCCGGCGCCACGCTGCTCCAATGGAAGGCGACCGAGGGCGTTTCGGCCCCGACAAGCGACTCGATGATTTTTCCCTTGGCGCCGGCCGCGTCCTGAAGTTGGACAAAAGTTCGGACATCGCGCAGCTTCGCCGCCCAGTTCGCTGTAAACGGGATCGCGGTTGTTTCCTGTTCTGGATCGTGCGGCGGCCACTCGTCGGTGCGGGCGGTCGCTGCGCCGGGACATTGGAAGATAAACGCAGCGGCGGCGAAAGCGGCGATGGCCGTGATCCACTTTCGACCATGTTCGCCGATTGCCGTTGGGGTCGCGTTGATCAAGGTTCCGCCGGTTCGTCGTTCCGACAAAATGCTCGCGCGCGTTTCTCTGCTCCGAATGTTGCGGGCATACGCGACGATCGACCCCGCAGCGGGCAATTTTAGGACGGCACAATCGCGCCAGTCAAAACCCGATTATGTGGCTTCCCGGGCGCCCTACGCCTTCCCTCGGTCCGCCGCCGCCACGTGCCCCGCCAGCAGCGCGACCGCTGTCAGGAACAGCGCCAGCGTCACATAGGTGATGCGAAAACCGATATGCTCGGCGACAAAACCCATGGTCGAGGGCGCGACGAGAATTCCGGAATAGCCGATCAGCGTCACCATCGAAATACCCAGTCCCGGCGACAGCCCCGGCTGATTTCCCGCCGCGGAAAAAGCGATCGGCACGGTGTTGGCGATGCCAAGGCCGCAGAGCGCGAATGCGGCGATCGCCAGCCATGGATTGGGGGCAAGCCCTCCCGCCAGCATGCCCGCCGCCGCTGTAAATGCCGATGCGCGCATCGTCGCCACCGCGCCGTAGCGGTTGCGCAGGCCATCGCCGAGGAAGCGCATCAGCGCCATCGCGCCGGCGAAAAACGCGAAGGCGAAACCGCTTGTGGCGATATCGGCGCCGAGCTCCTTGCCCAGATAAAGCGCCGCCCAATCGAGCACCGCGCCTTCCGGGATCATCGAGAACAGCGCCATGAAGCCAAGGATGTAAACGGCGGCGCCGCGCGGCCAGACGAAGCGCGGCTTTTCGCGCTGCGTCTCGTGATGATGAGTTTCAGTTATCAATAACGGCATCGCGGCGAGCGCGGTCACCAGAGCCAGTCCGGCGGCGATCAGCGCATGGCCAGCGACGCCATAGGCGGCGATCAACAGGCCGCCCGCGCCGCCGCCGATAAAACCGCCAAGGCTCCAGAAACCGTGCGAGGACGACATCACCGCGCGATCCAATCGCCGCTCGACCTCGACGGCGTTGGCGTTCATCGCGACGTCCATCGAACCGATGCAGGCGCCAAAAAGCATGAGCGCCGGGATCGCGAAGGGAATATTTGGCGCGAGGACCATCAACGCGAAACTCGCGCAAGACAGGAACGCGAAGACGATGATGACTTTTCGCGAACCATAGCGGTTGATCAACCCTCCGGTCCATGCCATCGCCGCAATCGCGCCCAAGCCAATTAACAGCAACAGCAAGCCGAGCGTGAATTCGCTAATGTGATGGCGTGGCAGCATGAACGGAATCTGCGGCGCCCAGGAGCCCATCAGAAAGCCGTTGACGAGAAACATCGCCGCGACCGCCCAGCGGCCTCGCGCTGCGGAATTGTCGTCGGCGAGAGCCGCTGCGGTCATTTACCGAGGCCCTTTTCTTGTCGCGATACGACGCTTGGGAAACGCATGTGGGTGAGCCGCAATTGTTGAATTCCACGCACGCCCAGGAGGTCATCCCGCACTGAGCGTCTCGATCGGGTCGTGCATACATGACGACAGGCGCGAAACGGATTCAATTATTGTGAAAACTATGCCCGTGGCCTCACACCCGCGCTCGGCTGTTGAAACTAGCAAAGGGAGCGAGCAATATGGCCGCAAGCCGCGCCTCCCGTCCAAGCTGCCGAGCGTCCATCGCCCCGGCGCGTTGTGGCGCGCGAAAGACTATGCGTGAATTGCGTGGGCGTAAAAGAGCGGATTTGTGCTTTTATGGGTAATTCTGCGCTTAGGGAATTGGCGAGCCGGGCGCCGGTGATGAAAACCGTTTCGCTGCCGCGCGGGCGCCATCCGCTGCACACGATGCCCACAAGCACCGGGTATGAGATCCAGACCGACGCCCGCTACAATTGGGACGGGCGCAAGCGCGGGCAGACGCCGTTCACGGTGTTGCAACATACGATCGCCGGAGCGGGAAACCTGCGCTACGAGCGGCGCAATCATCGCATCTTGCCGGGAGAGACGCTGCTCGTCACCGTGCCGCACAATCATCGCTACTGGCTGGAAGACGGCGGGCGCTGGGAGTTCTTCTGGATTTCGATGAATGGCCAGGAAGCGCTGCGCATCGCTCGCAATGTGCTGTCCACCACAGGCCCGATTCTGCGGCTTCGGCCGGAAACGATCGGACGCCTGGCGGCCTGCAGTCTGCGGCTGATCGATGATCCGATGGAAGCGCCAGGCAGCGTGTCGGCGATCGCTTATGAAGGGCTGATGGCGCTGTACGACGACGTGTTTGGCGCCCGCGCCGGCTCGCCTGCCCAGACGAGCGCGATGCGCCGGGTCGCCGATCACATCCGGGGTAATCTGGACCAGCCTCTCGGCGTTTCCGACCTGGCGAGGCTTTCGGGCTTCAGCCGGGCGCATTTTTCACGAATGTTCGCCCAGAGCGAGGGCATGCCGCCGGCAGAATTTGTTCTGCACGAACGCATGCGCGTCGCCGCCAAGATCCTCGCCGGGAATGAAAGCGTTCAGATTAAACACATCGCGCTGATGGCGGGCTTTGCCGATTCAAACTACTTCGCCAAAACATTCCGACGGCTTTACGGCGCCAGCCCGACCGAGTTCCGCACGACCGGCATGTATGCCAGCGCGACCGTCGGCAAGGCGAAATAGTTAGACCGCGGCTGGCGCAAATATCGATTCCATCTGATTTCGGCCGGGGCTGTTCTGATTTGCGCCCGCTATTGCGCCGCCTTCGGCATTGGCAGCGGCGCCGTCGCGATGTCTCTAGCGTTTTGAGCGGCGCGGTGATCGCGCGCGATGAACGTGTAGACTGCGGGCGTTACAAACAGCGTGAACAGCGTGCCGATGCTCATGCCGGCGAAGATCGTCAGGCCAATGTCGATGCGGCTGCGCGCCCCGGCGCCGGCCGCCAGGATCAGCGGCGTCATGCCGACGACCATCGCAGCCGTCGTCATCAGGATGGGACGCAGGCGAACGGCGGCCGCCTCCTCGATCGCATCGCGGCGCGAATAGCCTTGCGTCTCCTGCAGCCGATTGGCGAAATCGACCATCAGGATGCCATGCTTCGATATCAGCCCGATGAGCGTGACGAGGCCGATCTGGGTGTAGATGTTGATGCTCAAGGCGCCGATGACGCCGCCGATATTGAGCGGCAACATCGCTCCGAAAAGCGCCGTGGGCAATGCGATCAGAATTATGAGCGGATCGCGGAAGCTTTCGTACTGCGCGGCCAGAACGAGATAGATCACCACAAGCGCGAAAATGAAGGCGTAGACGAGGGCGTTGCCTTCCTGCTCGTACTGGCGCGAGTCGCCCTGGAAGTCGTAACTGAAACCCTCGGGAAACACTTCCTGCGACTTGGATTTTAGAAAATCCAGCGCCTCGCCTAGGGTGTGGCCCGGGAACGGCACGCCCGACAAGGTCGCCGAATTGAGCTGCTGGAAACTCGTCAGCGCATTCGGCTGCACCGTCTGCGTGACGCTCGCGACGGTCGAAAGCGGCACAAGCTCGCCGGTGCCGGTTCGCACTTCGTACCGCGTCAGCCAGTCCGGCGTCAGACGAAACTCGCGCGGCGCCTGCGGTATGACCCGGTAGCTGCGCCCATACAGATTGAACAGATTGACGTAGTTGCCGCCGAGGATCGTCGACAGGGCGGAGCCGATATCCTGCATGCTGACGCCAAGCCGATTGGCCTTGTCGAAATCGACCTTGAACTCGTATTGCGGCGTGTCGAATTTCAGATCCGTGTCAGTGAAGAGAAACAGCCCGCTTGCCGCGGCGGACTTCTGCATCTCAGCCGCGACATTGGCGAGCGTTACGAAATCGCCCGTCGAGCGAATGACGAATTGCATCGGCGGTCCGCCTGTCGAGCCAGGAAGCGCGGGCGGGGAAAACGCCTGGACCTGCACGCCTGGAACCGCCAGGAATTTCGGTCCGAGCGCCTGCAGGACATCTTTCTGGTTTCGCGCGCGCTGACCCCACGGCTTGAGCAGAAGCCCGGCAAAAGCGGAGCGCACGCCCTGGAATCCGTTGATCGTGAAGACGTGCGCAACCTCCGGAATTGCCTTTACCTCGTCATAAAACGCTTGCGTGCCACGCTCGAGATAATCGAGATTGGCGACTTGCGGCGCCTTTATCAGCGCCAGCAAAATGCCCTGATCCTCTTCGGGCGCGAGCTCCTTCGGCGTCGACGCATACATTATGCTGGTCAGGACAAGAACGCCGGTCAGAATGAGCATGGTCAGCGCGCGGAAGTTCAACGTGCTGCGCAGGCGGCGCTTGTACCCCCTTCGAAGGCCGGCAAAGGCGCGATCGATGAGGGCGCCGAACCATCCCTGCTTTGTCTCGTGGCGCAGCAGCTTCGAGCACATCATCGGCGAGAGCGTCAGCGCAATGAAGCCGGACACGACGACGGCGCCCGCCAGCGTGAACGCAAACTCGCGAAACAGCGCGCCAGTCACTCCAGAAACGAACCCGATCGGCGCGTAGACCGCCGCCAGCGTGATCGTCATCGCGATAACGGGCAGCGCAATCTCGTGCGCGCCCTGGATTGCGGAATCGAACGGCGTCATGCCGTCTTCAATGTGCCGGTAGATGTTTTCGACAACGACGATTGCGTCATCGACGACAAGGCCGATGCCAAGAACCAGGGCGAGCAAGGTCAGAAGGTTGATCGAATAGCCGAGCGCCAGCAGCGGAATCATAACGCCGATGAGCGACAGGGGGATGGTGACGATGGGAATGATCGTCGAGCGCAGATTGCCGAGGAACAGGAAGATGACCACGATGACAATGCCGGCGGCCTCCGCAAGCGTCTTGGCGACCTCGAAGATCGAGGCGCGGATGAACTCTGTGGAGTCGTAGGCGATGGTCGATTGCAATCCGGTCGGCGAGAGGCGTTGGATTTCTGGGAATTGCGCGCGCACGCCGTCGATGACGTTGAGCGGGTTAGCCTCGGGCGTGCCATAAATGCCGATGAACACCGCCTTGAGCCCGTCGAAAACCGAGGAACTGTCCGAGCTTTGCGGCCCGAGTTCGATTTTCGCGATATTGCCGAGCCGGATCAGCGCATCGCCATGCGCCGCGATGACGAGTTGGCCGAACGCCTGCGCGCTGTTCAGCGAGGTCAGCGCATTGACGCTGACCTGCGTGTAGTCGCTCTTGATCTCGCCCGCCGCGGTGGTGAAATTATTCGCGGCGAGCGCATTCTTTACGTCGGAAGGCGTGACCCCCAGCGCCGCCATGCGGGTCGGATCGAGCCAGACGTGCATCGCAAATGTCTGGCCGCCGAGGATCTGTGCGTTGGCGACGCCATCGACGGTCTGCAATTTTGGCTGCACCACGCGCGTCAGATAATCGGTGATCTGCGACGAAGTCATCACTTTCGAATTGAAGGACAGATACATCAGGGCTGTGCCCTGGCCCGTCTGCTTTACGACGACCGGATCGTTGGCGTCGCGCGGCAGCACGCCGCGCACCTGATTGGTCTTGGCGAGAACGTCGACGACGGCGCGGTCCGGGTTGGCGTCGAGACGCAAGTTGAGCGTTATGGTCGAGACATTCTGCTGCGAAGTCGAAACCAGCGTATCGATACCCTCGGCGCTGGCGACGGCTTGCTCGATCGGCGTTGTGATGAAGCCCTTGATGAGGTCGGCGTTGGCGCCGGGATAGGTCGTCGTGATCGTGATCGCGGTGTTTGACAGCTTGGGGAACTGGCGGATCTGCAGTTTCGAACCGGCAATCGCGCCAATGAGCAGAATGAGCAGACTGACCACGATCGAAAGCACTGGCCGTCGGATGAATAGATCGGTGAAGCTATTCATGACGCGCTCATGGTTTCGCCGTTTCGGCGGGCGGAGGCAGGCCGCCAGAAGCATCGACCGTCACAAGCGAATTGGGTTGTAGCTTGATTTGTCCGGAGGTCACCACTTGTTCGCCAGGACTGACGCCATCGACAATGCCCACCCGGTCGCCGCGCATCGCGCCAACATGCACGAAGCGTCGCTCAACGACGAGGTCGGCTTTATTGTCGGATCGCGCGGCCTGCGCCTCTCCTGATTTTGGCGGCGCCGGCTTCACGACGAAAATGTTGTCGCCATAGAGGCTGTAGATAATCGCGGTGCGCGGCAGCGTCACGACTTGTTGCGGCGCGCCTGTCGTCACCTCGAGATTGGCGAACATCCCCGGCAATAACTTGCGATCGGGGTTGGCAAATTCAGCGCGCACCAGAACATTGCGCGTGTCCGAACTCACGCGGGCGTCGATCGCCTTGATCTTGCCCGCGAAAGTCTGTCCGGGGAACGCGTCGAGCGTCATCGCGACGTCCTGACTGACCGACACGACGCCAATCGATTGTTCGGGCGTCTGGAAGTCGACGTACATCGGGTCGAGCCGCTGCAGCGTGACGATGCTGGTGCCCACCGGCAGGTACTGCCCGATGTCGATCTTGCTGATGCCAAGGCGCCCGGCGAACGGCGCTGTGATGGCCTTCTGCGCGATCAGCGCGCGCGCCTTTTCGACGGTTGCGGCAGCCGAGTCGCGCGTCGCGATCGCCGAGTCGACCTGCGCCACGGCGGTGTTGCCGCCAGCCGCCAGCGTCTGCTGACGGTCGAGCGAGACCTGCGCGTTTTTTAATTGTGCCAATCCATTTTTTAGATCGGCCTGATCGACAGAATCATCGAGTTCGACGAGCGGCGCGCCGGCTGCAACATCGTCGCTGGATTTGAAGCGAATTGCGCGCACGAGGCCGGCGACCTGCGGGGCCACGTCAATGCCCTGGAATGCCCGCAAAGTGCCGATCGATGGAAGGAGCGGGCGCCATTGTTCGATTTTCGCGGCTTCCGCCGACACCGCGGTGGGCTTGGGCGCGAACGCGGCGGCGAGTATGCCTTTGACCATGTTAGGCTTCACGGTGAACTGGAAGTAGTAGAGCCCGCCCGCCATGCCAGCGAGGAGCGCGAAAACAAGCAGGAAAATTGCCGGACGGCGGATCAGCAGCGGCAACAGGCGCAGGATCAACCAAATCGCGAGAACACCCGCGACGACGAAGAATACTGCCGGCGGAACCGGCAGCGTCAGCCGGCCAAGCACCGAGGCGGCGCCGATCGCGCCGCTGATAGACGAGAGAGCCAAGAGGATCCAATTCACGCTTGGGCCTTTCATCTTTGCGATCGCGGCGCCGCTCCGGGGTCAGCGGCGCGCGCCGCGATTGATCATCTAGTTATGGGGTGCGATCGCCGACAGGACAACCCCGCGCGTGAGCTGGGTGACGTATCAGTCTGTGTGTCAGGTTTGGAAAGGGTACTCCGAGTGGCTGACCAAAGCCCAACCAGGAGCAACCCCCATGTCACAGCGACCTGCAACAATAGAGAGCTTACCGAGAGCGTTCGAGTTGGTG
>JAYUFK010000352.1:0-3127 GCA_043739325.1 Methylocapsa sp.
GCGCTTTCTTGCCGACGAGAACATCCCCGCCGCCGCTGTTGCGGCGCTTCAAGCCGCGGGACATGACGTCGTTTGGGTCAGGACAGCGATACCGGGCGCCAGCGACCGGGAGGTACTCCATCGGGCAATACGTTGGCGCGCGTCTTACTGACCTTTGACAAGGATTTCGGCGAGTTGGCGAAGATGTCGGCGCTTCTGGCGACCTGCGGCGTCATATTGTTTCGCATGCCCATGCCGCAGCCGGGCGATTTGGGCGATCGCTTCGTTAACATTATCGCCTCGCGGGATGACCGGGCTGGAAATTTCTCCGTCGTCGAGCCCGGCCGCATCCGAATGCGTCGGCTCAATGCGGAAGTACCGCTATAGCACTCGCCGCCAATAGCTTTCGCCGTCTCTTGTTTTTCGTCGCCGCGTCGAAACGCCACCATTGCCACATCTGCTCACATTGCCGCGCCTGCTGCGACCTCAGAGCAAAGGGCGAATGCCAGCTCTAAGCGTTCGCTTACGCGTTCATGTCGCGGGCGCCGTCGTCGTTGCCCGCCTTCGATGCGCGCGCGAATAATAAGTCGGCCTGGATCCAGGGGTAGGTCGTCGACATGCCCGGAGTGGCCGAAGCGCCGGCGTTTTTTCCGAGGATGGCCTGGATGTAGCAGTGGCTCATGACGACGCTCAGCGTCCAGTTTCGTGAATTCATAACGCCGCCCGTCAACAGGGTCTGGTCGTTGCGGGCGAGGCCGTTTTTCATGTCGGCCACGGCCGTCATCAAGTGTCTGGCTTCGCGCTCCATGACGTCCAGCCGCTGTTTCAAACGAACGAGAGCCGCCCCGCTGACAGGGGTTACGTTGACGGGGAATTTGGTTACGCCTAGCCGATCTATCATGGTCCGCTCCCGAGGGTTGTTTGGGCGTCAGATTACTGCAAACAAGGTCGAAATGACATTCCCAAGATAGAAGCCAGCACCGCCAAAAATCCGCGTAATGCCCCTGCTCGACAACCGTCTGTGCCAGCCTGTTACGGTCTCGATGGCCGGCAGGAAACTGGAGCCCGAACGGAACAGGGCGAGCCGCATGCCGTCCGACGGGTGGAAGTCGGAGGGCGACTCGTACAGAGCCGAGTTGCCTTCCGGCACGGTTTTGAGGCTGGCGACGCCGTCGGCATAGGCGCCATGACGGTCTCGGGCGTCGAAGGCGAGTCGCCACCGCGAAAGCGCTTCGGGGAAAGACTTTCCTTGACATTTTGTTCATGTTAT
Organism: Methylocapsa sp.; assembly: GCA_043739325.1. Lineage (GTDB taxonomy): Bacteria > Pseudomonadota > Alphaproteobacteria > Rhizobiales > Beijerinckiaceae > Roseiarcus. The sequence goes on from JAYUFK010000352.1 coordinate 1,250, forward strand.
GTTCTTGTTGAACGAGAAACAGGCAATGCCGTCGCGGCGCAAATGACTCGCTGGAAGACTGGCAAGGAGGTTTCGTTTCCTGTCGAAAACGCAAGCGATTCGGATGCGATCCGTATCGGACGCGGCAACAATCGCCATGCGTCGAAACCCGGACAAAAATATTCATCTATCCCCTTAAACTCACTCAGTCCCCCGACACGCGCGTTACGCCTGCCATTCACCCCCTTGCCGCGACTCGCGCTAGCGGCTAACCCCTGCGATCATGGCCAAAGCCGTCCCCCCGCCGCCCCCCGCGCCGCAAGCGCCTATCGACGTCAATCTGCGCGATGCGCTGGAGGAGCGTTACCTCGCCTATGCGCTGTCGACGATCATGGGGCGAGCGTTGCCGGACGCGCGCGACGGGCTGAAGCCGGTGCATCGGCGCATTCTCTACGGCATGCATATTCTCAAGCTCGATCCGGGCACGGCGTTCAAGAAATGCGCAAAAATCGTCGGCGACGTGATGGGCTCGTTTCATCCGCATGGCGATCAGGCGATCTACGATGCGCTGGTGCGCCTGGCGCAGGATTTTTCCTCACGCTATCCGCTCGTCGAGGGCCAAGGCAATTTCGGCAACATCGACGGCGATAACGCCGCCGCCTATCGCTATACCGAAGCCCGCATGACGGATGTCGCGCGGCTGCTGCTGGAAGGGATCGACGAGGACAGCGTCGACTGGCGCGACAATTATTCCGGCGAAACCAAAGAGCCGATCGTCCTGCCGGCGGCGATCCCCAACCTGCTGGCGAATGGCTCGCAGGGCATCGCCGTGGGCATGGCGACATCCATCCCACCGCACAACGTCGCCGAGCTCTGCGACGCAGCGCTGTATCTGATCGCCCATCCCAAGGCCGAGATCGAGCAATTGCTGGCCTTCGCGCCGGGGCCGGATTTTCCCACCGGCGGCATCATCATCGATGAGCGCGCGTCGCTGCTGGATACCTATCGCACCGGGCGCGGTTCGTTCCGCGTGCGGGCGCGCTGGATCAAGGAGGAGCAGAGCCGCGGCGGCTGGTCGGCGGTGGTCACCGAGATCCCGTTCGGCGTGCAGAAATCGCGATTGATCGAACAGATCGCCAATCTGCTCAACGAGAAGAAGCTGCCGTTGCTCGCCGACGTGCGCGATGAATCGACCGAGGACGTGCGCATCGTGCTGGAGCCGCGCAGCCGCACCGTCGAGCCGGCGACATTGATGGAATCGCTGTTCAAGCTGTCCGAGCTTGAAGTGCGCGTGCCGATGAACATGAACGTGCTGGTCGACGGCATCCAGCCGCGCGTGCTCAATCTGGCCGAAGTGCTGCACCAATGGCTCGACCACCGGCGCGAAGTTTTGCTGCGTCGCTCGCGCCACCGCCTCGCCGCCATCGATCGCCGGCTCGAATTGCTGGCGGGCATGATCATCGTCTTCCTCAATCTCGATGAAGTCATCCGCATCGTGCGCGAGGACGACGAGCCGAAGGAAGCGCTGATGAAGCGCTTCACGTTTAACGAAGTGCAGGCCAACTACGTTCTCGACACGCGGCTGCGCGCGTTGCGCCGTCTCGAGGAAATGGCGCTGCGCCGGGAAAAGGACACGCTGGAGAAGGAGAAGGCCGAGGTCGAAACGCTGCTGGGCGACGAGAAGAAGCAGTGGCAGGTGATCGCGCACCAGATCCGCGACACGAAAAAGAAATACGGGCCGGAGACCAAGCTGGGCAAGCGGCGCACTTCGTTCGAGGCGGCGCCGGACGTGATCGTCGCCGATCTGGCGCAGGCGCTGATCGATCGCGAGCCGGTGACGATTATCGTTTCGCAGAAGGGCTGGATACGCGCGCTGAAGGGCCACGTCGCCGACCTCTC
>JAYUFK010000353.1:0-8625 GCA_043739325.1 Methylocapsa sp.
ACGGGTCTCGAAATTGACGCCGCGCTCAGCGCGTGCGCCGCCAGCGTCGATCTCGTCGAAGCAATCGAGAGCGCCGGCCCCTACGGCTCGGGAAATCCAGAGCCGGTCTTTGCCTTCGCCAGCCATCGTCTTGTCGATGTCGCGCCGGTCGGCGCCGATCACCTGCGGCTTCGCGCCGTGGCGCCCGACAACAGCAAGCTCGAAGCCATCGCCTTCCGTATCGCCACCGGGCCGCTCGGCGCGGCTTTGCTGGCCTCGCGCGGCGAGCTCGTACATCTGGCCGGCGCGCTGACAATCAATCGTTACGGCGGGCGCTCCAAGGCGCAGCTCCGCCTGATCGATGCGGCGCCGGCGAAATCCTAGCCGTTCAAGTCGCCTTCGAAAATAATCTGGTCGGCCCATTGCGCCGCCAGTTGCTTCTGCGCTTGCGTGCGCACTGTCCAGGCCAGCACCGGCATGGAAGCCAGCCGGCCTAGCAGGAACGGCGTCGGGTGGGGCAGATCGTCGACGCACCAGGAGAGGAAATCCGGCCGCGTTTCCGCCAGATGCAGAAAGTTGGCGCACACGCTTCTTTGATGCCCGGATAGCGCGCGCCAATCCTCGCGCCCATAGCGGGCTTGCGCAACAATGCCGAGCGGGCAAGACGTTCCCGATGGGCCTGGGGGTATGGCGCTGGTGCGCAGATGGGCGATGACGGCTGGATCGAAACTCTTCAGCGCCAGCGGCCTGGAATAACCGATCGCAAGCTGCGCGACGCGATTGGCGAGACGCATGTCGCCGTCGAAATCGCTCTTGATCTCGCAAATCAGCGGCACTTTGCCGGCGATGCGATCGAGCAGATCGACCAGCGTGGGAATACGCTCGCCGCTGTCCTTGAAGGCGACTTCGGCGATCTCGAGTACGGTCAGCTTGTTGAGGGCGCCGTGCGCATGGGTGAGCCGATCGAGCGCGGAATCGTGAAACACGATGGCTTCGGCATCCCGACTGAGCTGCACGTCGCACTCGATGCTGATGCCGCGCGCGACCGCGGCGCTGGCGGCGGCAAGCGTGTTTTCAACAATCCCCCAAGCGGGATCATGCAGACCGCGGTGGGCGATGGGCGACTCAGTGAGCCATTTCGGCGCGTTGGCGCTCATTCAAGCGATTTCAAACAAGGCTTCGACCTCGGCGAGCGCGTTCAGCGGCAGATGCGCGACGCCGACGGTGGTGCGGGCATGGCGGCCCTTGGGCCCGAACGCCGCAACCATCAGATCGGAGGCGCCATTCATCGCTTGCGGCAATGCATCGAAAGCGATGGCGACATTGAAGAAGCCTCCGAGCCGAACGACCTGGCGTATCGCGTCGAGATCGCCGAGCGCCTCTTGCGCCTGGGCGAGCAGGTTGATCGCTGACAGGCGCGCCGCCTCGCAGGCGCTGACGGCCGGCGATTGCGGGCCAAGCTTTCCCGTCAGATGCGGCGCGAGTTTGCCGTCGAGGTCGAGCGGCAACTGGCCGGAAATGAACAGCAAATTTCCAACGCGCGTCCACGGGACGTAGTTCGCGACGGGCGCCGCTGGCTTCGGCAAGGCCACGCCCATTTGCTGCAAACGATCGGCGACCTGGCCCATGCAATAATCCTCGTCAGTCTCGATGATCCCACAAGGCAGTTTAGGCGCCCTGCGACGGGATGCAAAGGCTCAATTGGTCGGCTTGCTCTCGGAATATGAACGGCGGCCGCCTCGATCGCGGCGCTCGGCTTGTTTTTGCCACGCAGGGCGCTTAGGTTGGAATAGGGATTGGCGAGCTTATACGCTTTGGATTAAGCGTCGATACGACGCTTTCAAGGATAACGATCATGGGCAGCTTTAGCATCTGGCACTGGATGTTGTTTGGCGCGGTGGCTTTGCTGCTGTTTGGCGGCAAGGGCAAGATTTCCGATTTGATGGGCGATGTCGCCAAGGGCATCAAGTCCTTCAAGAAGGGCATGGCGGAAGAGGACAGCGACGATAAAGCCGCAGCGGCGCCCCTTCCGCTGGAAAATCGCGGCGCCTCGATCGACGCCAGCGACACCCACAAAGTCAACTGATCCAGCCGGAGCGTAATCACGCCGGGCCGGGAATGCGCCTAGCGCGCGCAGCCCGTGCTTTGGCTTGGCCCGACCTTTCCAATGTTTGATATTTTTGATCCCAGTAAACTCTTCATCGTCGCGATTGTCGCGCTGCTTGTCATCGGGCCGAAGGATTTGCCGCGCGTCCTGCGCACCGTCGGGCAGGCGGTCGGCAAGATGCGCCGCATGGCGGCCGAGTTTCAGGGACAGTTCATGGACGCGCTGAAGGAAGCGGAACTTGACGACGTGAAGAAAGAACTGACGGCGCTGGGCGAGTCGGCGAAGATCGAGGGTTCGTTCGACCCGACGACCCTCATGCGCGATGAAGTCACTGCCTCGATCGACGGCCGCAAGCAAGCTGGCGCTTCGAGCGTCGATATCGTCAAACCGACCAACGAAGAGACCTCACCGCCGCCCGCGATCGCGCACGATGAGCCGCCGGCGGAGCTTGCGCCGCAGCATGGCGATGCGCCTCAAGGCCCGGACGCGCCGCACGCCCCGCTCGCCCGGGGCCATCAGGGATGACCGACAAGGATATCGACGCCACCAAGGCGCCGCTGATGGATCACCTGATCGAGCTGCGCATGCGGCTGATTCGCGCGTTGATCGCGTTTCTCATCGCGTTCTTTGTATGCTTCTACTTTTCGCGCTCGATCTACAACATCCTGACCCAACCCTACGTCCATGTCGTTGGCGCAGAGAACGCCAAGCTGATCGCGACGCATTTTCTCGAACAATTCTTCACCAACATCCGCCTGAGCATGTTCGGCGCGGGCGTCATCGCATTCCCGATCATCGCCTCGCAGATCTACAAGTTCGTCGCGCCAGGTCTGTACAAGCACGAGAAGCGGGCTTTCTTGCCTTACCTCCTAGCGACGCCGTTCTTCTTCACGCTTGGAGCGCTACTCGTCTATTTCGTCGTCATGCCGCTGCTTATCCGGTTTTCCGTTTCGCTGCAGCAGGTCAATGTCCCCGGCGAGGCGACGATCGAATTGCTGCCGAAGGTCAGCGAATATCTCTCGCTCATCATGACGCTGATTTTCGCGTTCGGCATCGCCTTCCAGTTGCCGGTGATCCTGACGCTGCTGGGCCACGTCGGCATCGTCGATTCGGCTTATCTCACATCGATGCGGCGCTACGCGATTGTCGCGGTTGTCGGCATAGCGGCGATCCTGACGCCGCCCGATCTTATCAGCATGGGTTCGCTGGCCGTTCCGATGCTGCTGCTCTACGAAGGCGCCGTCATCGCCGTGCGGCTGATGGAAAAGCGGCGCGCCGCCGCCGCGAAAAAGGCCTCGACGTGATCGCGCGCGGCGCCCGATGAAGCCTATCGATATCCTCACCGCGGTCGCCGTCGCAGTCGTTTGGGGCTTCACTTTTATCGCGATCAAGTACGGAGTCGGCGAAGCGCCGCCGTTGATGCTTTCGGCGCTGCGCTTTGCCTTCGCGGCATTGCCGCTGGTGTTTTTCGTCGCCCGGCCCAAAGCGCCCATCCGGATCATCGCGCTCTACGGACTGTTCATCGGCGTCGGGCAGTTCGGTCTTTTGTTCATCGCGATCCGCGAGGGCATGCCCGTCGGGCTGACTTCGCTCGTCGTGCAATCGCAGGCGTTTTTCACCATCTTCTTCGCCTGGGCGTTTTTCCACGAGCGGCCGCGCGCGGCGCAGATGATTGGCGCGCTCATTGCGTTCCTGGGTATTGCGCTCATCGGGTCGCGGCGCCTCAACGGGGCGAGCCTTGGGCCGTTTCTGCTGGTCATCGCCGGCGCGGCCTTCTGGGGGGCGGGCAATATCACCGCCAAATTCGCCGGCCGCATCGACATGCTGTCGTTTGTCGCCTGGTCGAGCCTCACCGCGCCGATTCCATTGTTCCTGTTGTCCCTTTGGTTTGAGGGGACGCGCGGACTGGCTGCGCTGGCCCATCCCACGCTGACTCTCGCCATCTGCGTCGCCGTGTTGTCCTACGCCGGCACGGTGTTCGGCTTCGGTCTGTGGGGACGCCTGCTGTCGCACCACCCGGCGGCTTCGGTCGCGCCATTTGCTCTGCTGGTGCCGGTCGTCGGCATGGTTGCCGCGTATTTGATATTCGGCGAGCCTCTGGGTGGGTTTGAGCTAGTGGGGGCCATTCTGGCAATGGCTGGGCTCAGTTTCAACATCTTCGGCGGCCGGCTGCTTTCGATCGCTCGCGCGGAAAAATCTCATGCATGACATCAGGGCGATCCGCGACGACCCGGCGGCTTTCGACGAGGGCCTGGCGCGCCGCAACCTCGCGCCGCGCGCCGAGGAGCTGATTGCGCTCGACGAAGCGCGCCGCGCCGCCATCGCCGAACTGCAAAAAGCGCAGGAGCGGCGCAACGCTGTATCCAAGGAAATCGGCCAGGCGATGGCGCGCAAGGACGCCGCCTCGGCGGAAGCGCTGAAGACCGAAGTCGCGGACCTGAAAACCCGCATGCCGCATATGGAAGAGCGCGAGAAAGACGCCGCCGAGGCGCTGGAGCGCGAACTTGCCGCGATCCCCAATCTTCCCGCGCATGACACGCCCAACGGCGTCGACGAGAACGACAATGTCGAAGTGCGCCGCTGGGGCGCACCGCCCGACTTCCCGGCAGATTTCAAGCCAAGGGAGCACTTCGAGATCGGCGAGGCGCTCGGGATGATGGATTTTGAGGCGGCGGCGAAAATGTCGGGCGCGCGTTTTGTCGTGTTGAAGGGCGGGCTGGCGCGGCTTGAGCGGGCGCTGATGCAGTTCATGCTCGATCTGCACACGGGCGAACATGGGTATGAGGAAGTCGCGCCGCCGGTCCTTGTGCGCGATCAGGCGATGTTCGGGACGGCCCAATTGCCGAAGTTTTTTTTGGATCAATTCTTCGTTGAGGATGGGTCTATCCACGAAGAGAATCTTCGCAGTCGCTTGATCAATAACTATCAGTCGGCGGTTATGTGGATCGACAAATACGGGTTAGACAGTTTTCGGGAAATGGCGGCTACAGGCAATGTAGAATTTGCTGACTTCAAATTGCATGCTAATTTGGTGCGCCAGTGGCTCATCCCTACCGCCGAAGTCCCCCTCACCAATCTCGTGCGCGAAAGCATCGTCGACGAGGCGAAGCTGCCGCTGCGCTACACCGCCGGCACCTTGTGCTTCCGCGCTGAAGCGGGCGCGGCGGGGCGCGACACGCGCGGCATGATCCGGCAACATCAGTTCAACAAGGTCGAGCTCGTCTCGATCACGACGCCCGAAGAATCCGCCGCCGAACATCAACGCATGACGCATTGCGCCGAGGAAGTGCTGAAGCGCCTGGGCCTGCATTACCGCGCAATGGCGCTGTGCGCCGGCGACATGGGTTTTGGCGCGCGGAAAACCTACGACATCGAGGTCTGGCTGCCGGGGCAGGGGCGCTTTCGCGAAATCTCGTCGTGCTCGCTCTGCGGCGATTTTCAGGCGCGCCGGATGAACGCCCGCAGCAAGGCCGCCGACGCCAAAAACACCCGCTTCGTCCATACGCTCAACGGCTCGGGCGTGGCGGTCGGGCGGGCGCTGGTGGCGGTGCTGGAGAACTATCAGAACGCCGACGGCTCCGTGAGCGTGCCGGAGGCGCTGCAGCCCTACATGGGCGGGATGACCCGGATCGAGCGGCGGGGGTAGCGGGCGTTTTTCGTTCGATCCTGCGATTCCCTCGTGTTATAAGCTGCTCATGGACATCGAAGCGGCATTGACGAGTTTGATTGAAGCGGTCGGCCGCGTGGAAACGCGGCTGAGCGGAGTGGACGCGCGCCTCAGCGGGATCGAGACCCATATCAAGTCCCAGCCGGATTTGCGGCTGTTGATGGAAACCTCGCGCTCGACCCTCGACCGGATGGTTCATATCGAAGGCGAAATGCGGATGCTGCGTTCGGCCATTAACGACCACGCGCGCGAGAACGTGCCTTCGGGCGAGATGGCGGCGGTTCATCATGATCTCGATTTGATGTGACACGATCCGCTGACCAACGACGCGCGCCTTCGCCGGGTAGAACCCATTCTCGAGACCCCCGGCGCATCCCGTTGAGCTGTGCGCCGTTCGGCGCTCCAAACAATTCCTTGGCAAGTTCCAGTGTTCATGATATGTTCCTAACAAGGTCGCCTCAACCGTGCCCGGCTGCTGGCGCAGGGCGCCGGACGCGGCAAAAGGATTGGCGACGATGGCGGAACTTGGGGAATAGGCGGGAAGAATTATCCAACGCCTGGACCGCTTCGCGGCTCCGGCGCTCGATGCCGCGATGCGCGGGATAAAGGCGCCCAAGTCGATGATATCTATTGAAACCTCGCGCTGTTTGGCGCGGCCGGCAAGCATCGAGTCAACCTGCGCCGCGCTCACTGAAAAACGTGCGCCGATTGGCGCCTAACTTTCTGAAAAGACTCAATCGATGGCCAAAGTGCGATTTTCTCCGCCGCCGGCCATCGCCAGGCGCCCTCTCATTCGCGCGAATCGCCGGGGCGCGGTAGAAGCGCTCTTCACCGCTCGGACCCCTTCATGCGCATTCTCCTGACCAACGATGACGGCATCCACGCGCCGGGGCTGAAAGTGCTTGAAGCCATCGCCAAGGCGCTCAGCGACGACGTGTTCGTCGTCGCGCCGGAGAGCGATCAATCGGGCGTCGCACATTCGCTCTCGCTCAGCGATCCGCTGCGGCTGCGAAACATCGGCCCGCGCCATTACGCCGTTCAGGGCACGCCGACCGATTGCGTGATTATGGGCGTGCGCAAGATCATGGCCGACCACAAGCCGGATTTGATCCTGTCAGGCGTCAATCGCGGCCAGAATGTCGCCGAGGATGTCACCTATTCCGGCACGATCGCCGCGTGTATCGAAGCGGCGCTGCTCGGCGTTCCAGCGATTGCCATGTCCCAATCGTTCTGGAGCGCTGAAGGCGATAAGGCCGTGCACTGGGAGTGCGCCCAATCGCATGGGCCGGATCTCGTGAGCAAGATACTTTCCACGGGCATAGCTCCGGGAACGCTCATCAACGTCAATTTTCCGCCTTGCCCGGCGAATGAGGTCAAGGGCATCGCTGTGACAACTCAAGGACGACGCGATGCGGATTTGATGCGCGTCGAAGAGCGGCGCGATGGGCGCGGCAACCCATATTTTTGGCTGATGTTCCAGAAGGCCAATTTCACGCCCGGCGAGGGCACCGATCTGGCGGCGCTGGCGGACAACAGAATCGCCGTGACGCCGCTGCGGCCGGATTTGACTGACGAGGCGGAGCGAAGGCGCTTTGCGATGAGTTTCGCATGAAAGACGTTTCGGCAATCACCAGTTTACCCGCCGGGGGCGCCGGTTGATCTCTCCTTCGGATGCCGAGGAACGCGCGCAATTCATGTTGCGAATGCGCGCGCGCGGCATCCAGGACCTGGCGCTGCTGCGCGCCCTGGAGCGGGCGCCGCGCGCTCTCTTTATCCCGCAGCGTTACAGCGACATGTCGGCCCGCGATATCGTGCTGCCGATTGGCTGCGGCCAGACCGCGCCGCCGCCCTCGATCGTCGCCTCGATGATTCAGATACTCGATGTGAAAAAGCAGCATAGCGTGTTCGAGATCGGAACTGGTACGGGTTACGCGACGGCCTTGCTGGCGCAACTGGCGGGGCAGGTGCTCTCCGTCGAGCGCTGTCAGTCGCTGGCGCTGGAAGCCTCGGCCCGGCTCGAGACCTTCGGTGTCAAGAACGCGCAGGTCGCCTGGGCCGACGGGCTCGCGACAAGCCCAGGCATCGGGCGCTTCGACCGGATCATCGTGCATGGTCTGATCGACGCCGCCCATCAACCGCTCTCCGACTTGCTGGCGGCGGATGGCGTCCTGGTCGCCGTCATGATCGACGAAAGCGTCGGCGATCAATGTATTGTGCGACTCGCTCGCGCCGCCGACGGCGCGCTGGTTCCCAGCGAACATGGCCCGGCGCGATCGTTCATGGCTCTGGCGCCGGGGCTCACGCGTGGCCTTTGATGTGCCAAAAGGCGCCAAAGCGCCCTAAATCGGCAACAATCGATTCATCTTAAACCTTCCCTTAACTGCCCTGAGTCTAAATGGGCTTATTGCGGTGCGTTGCGAGTGAGTTGATCCGATGAGTGATGGTGCAGCTTTGAACAGAACGCGAATTGTGGCGCGTCTCGCCCTGACCGGTCTGGTTGGGATTTGGCTCTCAGGTTGTTCGTCGGATTCGACGCGCTTGTCCGAGTCTTTGTCCAATCCCTTTTCAAATCCCTTCTCGACTGCGTCGAACGACGCTGGCGCTCCGGCGCAATCTCTGACTTCCAACGCCGCTTCGCAGCCCCGTTCCGATGTGGCCGCCGCCGCTCACAGCAGCCCGGTGACCGTCGCCGCGTTGCCGTCGCCAACACCGACGAGCGCCATCAAGAATGCCGAAACGCAGACCGCCTCGGGCTCAGTCAACGGCTGGCGCGCCGCCGGCGGCACGCCGATCGTCGTCGCCAGCGGCGAGAATGCCGACACTCTATCGCGTCGCTACGGCGTACCTGTTGTCGCGCTGCTCGGCGCGAATG
>JAYUFK010000354.1:0-22911 GCA_043739325.1 Methylocapsa sp.
CCAAGCCCTTCGTATGGACAAAAAGCAAAGTCCATCAGAAACGGCTCAAGCCATGTTTCGCGGATCAGTGATTCCGGGTACTAGCTCGAAGTTAGGCAGATTAGAGATCAGTTAACTAGGTTGGGCGAGGTTTTGCGCTCCGATTTTGCAGAGCGCGAAGCATGACGGATTGGCGAGAGGAACTTTCTGATTGGCTGTAACCGTGTTGCATGGATGCGGCCACAGCGACAATTTAAGTATTGTGAGGCCAGATGTTCCCCGTCGTTGTCCCGGGGAACTGGCGCGCCTTTCAAATTTCACCGCAACGGCCGCCACGACATTCCCCGTCAGAAACACCGGGTGACGAATTGGCGAGGCTACGATGCTGCGCTGCGCTTCGCAATCGCGGAAGCCTGACGATCTGGTTCACCGATGAAGCCATTGCTAACTGGAAAGCGCAGCCGCGGACCACGCCGGGCGGCCAGCGTCATTATTCCGACCTCGCCGTCGAAACCGCGCTGACTTTGCGAGCCGTATTTCGTATGGCGCTGCGTCCGACCGAAGGCCTGATCGGCTCGATCATGCGCTTGCTGGAAATTGCCTTGCCCGTGCCTGATCACACGACACTGAGCCGACAGTCGTGCGGGCTGCCGGTGCAAAGGCATCCACAATTTGCCTCCGGTGAGCTTCATCTCATCGTCGATAGCACGAGCTTGAAATTGCGCGGCGCGGGGGAATGGCTGGTTGAGAAACATGGGACAGCAAAGCGCCGCGCCTGGCGTAAACTGCACGTTGGGATCGACGCCGACAGCGGTGAGATCCTCGCCTTTGATCTAACGGACAAGGACGTTGACGATGCCTCGCATGTCGAACCCTTGCTGGCGCAACTGAGCGGCGCTCCAGATTCCTTTATCGCGGACGGCGCCTATGACCGGAGCGCCGCGCACGACGCCGTGATAAAAACAAATCCGGACGCGAGATTCATCGTTCCTCCATTCAAGAGCGCTGTGCCTGGCCCCACAGCCACGACATCGCCAACCCAGCGGGACGAACACGTTCTCGCCATTGAAGCGAACGGCCGCAGCAACTGGCAGAAAGCCAATGGCTACAACAGGCGCTCGAAAGTCGAGGTGGCCATAAGCCGTTACAAACGCGTCATCGGCGACACGTTGAAATCGCGAGACGACGCCCGGCGTCTGACCGAGGTCGCAATCGCGGTCAAATCGCTCAATCGCATGTGCGAACTTGGGCAAGCCAAGTTCGTTCGCGTCACGTGAAAGAGCCTCAGAAGGGGCAAGTGCGCGAATTCAGACCTCTATGCAACAAGGCCACTATACGCCGCCCGCCATCCGCGACGTGATCAACGCGAACACGCGCGAATCGTTGAAGTCGGCGATGGCCAGCGTCGCGCCGGCTTCGATCAGCGCATCTTCATCAAGCGAAGTTGTAATGCCGACGACAGCGAGGCCGGCGGCTGAGGCGGAGCGGATGCCGGAGCGCGAATCTTCAAACGCGACGGAGCGCGCCCGCGACGCCGCCGGTTCGCTCAAGCCCGGTGAGATAGGGCAACGGGTCGGGTTTGGAGCGCGGCAATTCGGCGCCGATAACACGGATCGGCAACGCAGCGTCAAATCCCAACGCGCGGAGCACCATTTCGGCGTTGGCGCGCGGCGCATTGGTGACGACGGCGCGCTTCAGCCCATGCGCGTCGGCAAACGCGAGCAATTCGACGACGCCGGGAAGCGGGGTCAGCGCGCCGACATTGTCGCGATAGGCTTGCTCCTTGGCTTCAAACGTTGCCGCCCGCTCAGCCTGCGTCAGATGCGGCAGGAAATCGCGGGCGATGAGATCGTTGGAAAACCCCATGATCTTTTCCGTGTAGAGCGCACGGTCGAGACTGATGCCATGCGGCGCGAACACGCGCTGGAACGCGATGAGGTGCTCGTGGTCAGTGTCGACAAGCGTGCCGTCGAGATCAAACAGAAGGGCGGTTTCCATCGTCGCGCTCACATCGTCGCGCCGACCTGCCAGGGAACGAACTCGGCATCGCCATAGCCCAGGGCCTCGGACTTTGAGTGCTCGCCGGAGGCGACTTTCAACACTTTCTCGAAAATCTCGCGGCCCTTTTCCTCGATCGAAACGCCATCGAGAATGTCGCCGCAATTGATGTCCATGTCTTCGACCATCCGCCGGTAAGTGTCGCTGTTCGTCGCCAGCTTGATCGATGGCGTCGGCTTGCAGCCATAGGCCGAACCGCGCCCAGTGGTAAAGGCGAGAATGTTGGCGCCGCCGGCAACCTGGCCCGTCGCCGAGACCGGATCGTAGCCGGGCGTATCCATATAGACGAAGCCTTTGGCCGTCACCGGTTCGGCATAGCGATAAACCGCGTTGAGCGTCGTCGTGCCGCCCTTGGCCGCGGCACCGAGGGATTTTTCCAGAATTGTCGTCAGGCCGCCCGCCTTGTTGCCGGGCGAAGGATTGTTGTTCATCTCGCCGCTGTTGCGAGCGGTGTAGTCCTCCCACCAGTGGATGAGATCGACGATCTTCTGGCCGACTTCCGGCGTTGTGGCGCGCCGCGTCAGCAAATGCTCGGCGCCGTAAATCTCAGGAGTCTCCGAGAGGATCGCGGTGCCGCCATTGCGCACCAGAATGTCCACCGCCGCGCCCAGCGCCGGATTGGCGGTGATGCCGGAATAGCCGTCCGAGCCGCCGCATTGCAGCGCCAGCATCAGTTCGGAAGCGGGCAGGGTCTCGCGCCTCGCTTTGTTGACGATCGGCAGCATCGCCTTGATGCGTTCGAGGCCCGCATCGATGGTCTTGCGCGTGCCCCCCGTCGCCTGAATCGTCATGCTGTGAAACAACTCGCCGTCGCTGATGCCGTATTCTTCCTTCATCCGACCGATCTGGAAGACCTCGCAGCCGAGCCCGACCATGACGACGCCGGCGATATTCGGGTTGCCGGCATAGCCCCATTGCGTGCGCTTGAGTATGTCGAAGCCCTCGCCCTTCGACGCCATGCCGCAGCCGGTGCCGTGAACGAGCGCGATGACCCCGTCGACGTTGGGATAGTCGGCCAGCAGGTTGGAGCGCTCGACCTCCTTGGCGATCAGCCGCGCCACCGTCGCCGAGCAATTCACGCTGGTGAGGATGCCAAGATAATTGCGCGTGCCGGCCTTGCCGTTGGCGCGCCTGTAACCCTGGAATGTCGCCTGCTGCGCGACCGGCAAAATCGCCTCCGCTTTCGCGCCTTCGCTGAAGTGATAATCGCGCGAGAATTCGTGGACGATGACATTGTGCTCGTGCACCCATTCGCCCACCGCGATGGGCTTCGAGGCGAAACCGATGATCTGGCCGAATTTCAGCACCGGAGCGCCGGTTTCGATCGCCGCGGTTGCGATCTTGTGGCCCTTGGGCACGCGCTCGCGCGCCGTCGGGCCCGCGACTGGCGCTTCGCCAGGTCGAATCTCATCGACCGCGACCATCACATTGTCTTGATCGCTAAGGCGCAGCGCACGGGGGCTTGTCATCGTTCTCCTGCATCTATGATTTCTTTACGGCAAAAACAGATCGGGCTTTTCCCGGGCGAATGTCTCGACGGTTTCACTCATCGCATTGAGATGGCGGTCCATCGCCGCTCGGGCGCCAGCAGCGTCGCCGCGTAAAATGGCGGCGGTGACGGCTTCATGTTCCTGCAGCGTCGCCTGCATGCGGCCCTTTGGCGCTGTCAGCATACGCCGCACGCGCTCGAGATGCGAGCGCAGGCCGTCGAGAATTTCATCGCTGTGAACGAGGCCAAGAGGCGTGGTCAGCAGCCGGTGAAAAGCAACATCGAGCGCGTAGAAGCGCGAGCGATCCGCGGCCTCGATGGCGCGCCGCTGGTGGGCGACGTTGTGCTGAATTGCATTCTTGTCCGCCGAGATCATTCGTGTTGCGGAGAAAGCTGCGATTTCTGCCTCCAACGCCCGGCGGATGAACATCCGCTCGCGCACGCTCTTCATCGAAATGCGCGCTACGAACGAGCCGTGTTGCGGTTCGATCACAACCAGGCGCTCGAACGCCAGCCGACTGATGGCGGACGAGACCGGAAAACGCGAGACGCCCAGCCGTTCGCACACCGCCGCCTTATCGATCGAAACTCCCGGCTCAAGCCCGCCGGACAGGATCGCCTCTTTTAGCTCGCTGTAGACCGCGTGCGCCTTCGAGCTCTTGACCGTTTCCAACACCTGCATGGCCTTAATCGGCGCGTCGTAGGCCGCGCGTCTGTATCCGGGGTCGTGCTTCACAACTAGCATGTTAGACGCTAAACAGACCTCGCCCCGGCGTCAATGGAACGTGTGCGTCGGCAGTTTTCTTAAAACAGCGGATCGCGTAATGCCGGGTCTGAATCTTGACGAACACAATACGCTTCCCGCCGATGGCTATGCCGGCGCGCTCGCCGGGCGGGTCTGGCGGCCTGATCTTGGCGGCCCCTCGGTGGCCGCCGTGCGCGCCGAGGGCGTGTTCGATATCAGCCTTGATTTTCCGACAATCCGCGATCTGTGCGAAGCCGCCGATCCGGCTGGAGGATTGCGCGCCGCGAAGGGCGAGCGCATCGCTTCGCTTGTCGACATTCTCGAAAACACGCCACCCGACCGGCGCAATCCAGCAAAACCCTGGCTGCTCGCGCCGATCGATTTGCAGGCGATCAAGGCGGCGGGCGTCACGTTCGCGACCTCAATGCTTGAGCGGGTGATCGAGGAACGCGCGCGCGGCGACATGGCGGCGGCGGCGACGATCCGGTCGGAAATGGTGCGCCTGATCGGCGACGATCTCGCTAGGCTCAAGCCCGGATCACCAGCGGCGATGCGTTTGAAGGAGGCGTTGATCGCCCAGGGGGCGTGGTCGCAATATCTTGAGGTCGGCATCGGGCCGGACGCGGAAATTTTCACCAAGAGCCAGCCGATGGCTGCGGTGGGACATGGCGCCGACGCTGGTTTCCATCATTCCTCGGCATGGAATAACCCGGAGCCGGAAGTGGTTCTGGCTGTAAACTCCGCTGGCACAATTGCCGGGGCGACGCTGGGCAACGACGTCAATCTCAGGGATGTCGAGGGTCGGTCCGCGCTGCTGCTGGGCAAAGCCAAGGACCAGAACGCCAGTTGCGCGATTGGGCCGCTGCTGCGGTTGTTCGATGCGACATTCTCGCTCGACGATGTGCGCACGCTGCATGTTGGCCTGACTGTGCTAGGCGAGGATGGTTTCAAGCTCGAAGGTGGCTCGTCAATTGCCAGGATCAGCCGCGACCCGGCCGATCTCGTCGCCCAGATGATTGGCTCGAGCCACCAATATCCCGACGGCGCGGCCTTGTTCCTCGGCACGATGTTCGCCCCGATCGCCGACCGCGACGCGCCGGGCAAGGGGTTTACGCATAAAGTCGGCGACATCGTCACGGTGGCCGCCGACAAGCTCGGCCAACTCTCGAACCGGATGCGGCATTCCCGCGACTGCCCGCCGTGGGATTATGGCGCCAGCCACTTGATGCGCTATCTCGCCCGGCAGGGCTTGATTTGAAGCGCCGCCGCGCACAGTGTCCGCCGCAAATAGTTCCCGCCTTCGCCACAGCCGGACCAGACAGGATAAGTCATGAGCGATCTGAACAAGAATTACATTGCCGGCGAATGGGTTGAAGGGGATAGCGTATCGCGCAACGTCAACCCCTCCGACACCAATGATGTTGTGGGCCTTTTCGCTCATGCCAACGCCGCCCAGGTCGAAACAGCGGTCGGCGCCGCCCGCGCCGCCTTCCCGGCGTGGTCGCGCACTTCGCCGCAGGAGCGTCACGACATCCTGCTGCGCGCGTCAACCGAGATTCTGGCCATGCGTGAGGAATTGGGCAGGCTGCTGGCGCGCGAGGAAGGCAAATCGCTCCCCGAAGCAATCGGCGAGGTTACGCGCGCTGGACAGATTTTTGACTTTTACGCCGGCGAAACATTGCGCATTCCCGGCGAAAAGCTCGCCAGCGTAAGGCCTAATATCGATGTCGAATTGACCCGCGAAGGCGTCGGCGTTGTCGGCATCATCTCGCCGTGGAATTTCCCGATCGCGATTCCCGCCTGGAAGATTGCGCCGGCGCTCGCCTACGGCAATTGCGTCCTGTTCAAGCCGGCCGATCTCGTTCCCGCCTCGGCACATGCGCTGGCGGAAATAATCGTGCGCTCTGGCGCGCCCAAGGGTGTTTTCAATCTTGTGATGGGCCGTGGATCGGTCGTCGGCGAGGCGATGCTGCGCCACAAGCATATCGACGCGATTACGTTCACAGGCTCGGTCGCCACAGGGCGCAAGGTCGCGGCGGCCTGCGCCGAGCGGATGCGTAAGTTCCAGCTCGAAATGGGCGGCAAGAACCCGCTAATCGTACTCGACGACGCAGACTTGAAGACGGCGGTGGAATGCGCGGTCAACGGCGCGTACTTTTCGACAGGCCAGCGCTGCACCGCCTCATCGCGGCTGATCGTAACTGCGGGCATCTACCAGCGCTTTGCCGACGCCATGGTGGAGCGGATGAAGGGCCTCGTTGTCGACGACGCCGTGAAGGCGGGAACGCATATCGGTCCGGTCGTCGATCAGAACCAGCTCGATCAGGATCTGTCCTACATTCAGATAGGCAGAGACGAAGGCGCGAAGCTGGCGATCGGCGGCGAGCGGGTGAAACGCGGCGCGCCCGGCTTCTATATGGCTCCGGCGTTGTTCACCGATGTCGACAATTCCATGCGCATCGCGCGCGAAGAAATCTTCGGCCCGGTGAGCGCAATTATCCCGGCGCGGGACTACGACCACGCCCTGGCTCTGGCGAACGACACCGATTTCGGTCTTTGCGCGGGAATCTGCACAACCAGCCTGAAACACGCCTCGCACTTTAAGCGCAATATCGAAGTCGGCATGGCGATGGTCAATTTGCCCACAGCCGGCGTCGACTACCACGTGCCGTTTGGCGGACGGAAGGGATCGAGTTTTGGTTCGCGGGAGCAGGGGCGCTACGCGGTGGAGTTTTATACCACGGTGAAAACCGCTTATACGCTGCCCTGAGAACCAAAGAGCCGAGGGGCGGATTAATGATACTAATTTCCGGGGAAGCGCTGGTCGATCTGATTCCGGATCGCATCAAAGAGAATGCCTATGACGCGGTACTCGGCGGCTCGCCCTACAATGTTGCGATTGGGCTAGGGCGGCTTGGCGCGCCCGCGGCGTTCGTTTCCCGCCTTTCCGCCGACCCCAACGGCCAAAGCCTCGCGGCCGCGTTGAAGGCAGAAGGTGTTGACCTCAGCCATGTCGCGACCGACACGCGGCCCACGCCGTTGGCGTTTGTCATGCGAGGGACCGCGCAGACAGGCTCGCGTTACTCGTTTTACCTCGACGCGACGGCATTCGATGGCCGCTGGCCGTTCCCGCCGACCTGGCCGAAGGGCGCCACCCATCTGCATGTCGGTTCGATCGCGGCGGTCGAAGCGCGCCACTCGGGCGGAGTCATCGAGGCCTTGCGGATGGCCGGGAGCTTCGCCACGACGAGCTTCGATCCCAATATTCGTCCGATGGTGACGCCTGATCGCGCTGCGGTGCTGGAACAGGTTGAGCGTCAGGCGGTGCTTGCCTCAATTGTAAAGGCCAGCGATGAGGATCTCCAATGGCTGTATCCCGGCCGCGATCCGGAAGAATCGATCGCCCATTGGGCCACCCTCGGACCGCTTTTCACTGTCGTGACGCGCGGCGAGAAAGGCGCAATTGCGTTCCTCAAGGAGGAGCGTCTGTTGGCTCCTGCGCCGAAGGTCGATGTTATCGACACAGTGGGCGCGGGCGACAGCTTCATGTCGGCGCTTTTGGCGGCGATGCATGGGGATCGAGCTTTGGGCGCCGGCGCTCCCGCCCCCAATAGCGCCAGCTTGGCCAAATGGCTTAAATTCGCAGCCAATGCCTCGGCGATCACTTGCGGCCGCAAGGGTTCCGATCCGCCGACGCGCGCCGATGTGGAAGCGCGCCTTGAAATGGGGCGAGCATAGCCTAGTTGTCGCAGGGCGCGACATTGCGGAGCGCCCGCGTTTCGGTTAGGTCAAAGTCCAAGTCTTACAGAGGAGTAAGCCGGGCAATGGCCTCTACCGACACCTCGACCGGCGCCGCGCGTCCGCGCCCGCTTTCGCCGCATTTGAGCGTCTATCGCCCGACTTTGACGATGGCGATGTCGATTGCGCATCGCATCACCGGCGTTGCGCTTTATGCGGGTGTCTTGCTGCTGGCGTGGTTTCTGATCGCCGCTTCGATGGATGCGAGCGCCTTTGGCGTGTTCTCCGGCTTCGTCACTTCGTTCTTTGGCCGCATAGTCCTGTTCGGATTCAGTTGGTCGCTGTTTCACCACATGCTCGGCGGGATCAGGCATTTCATCTGGGACGCGGGCTACGGCCTCGACGATCCAGAGCGCGAGCGGCTGGCGATGGGGACATTGGCGGGCGGGTTTGTCCTGACGATCATTGTGTGGTCGATCGGCTATGCAATCCGATAGGGAGCGATAAGCCATGGCCTCTTCATCATCGGAAAATGGGAACTCGTTGCGCACGCCGCTCTCCCGGGTCCGCTATCTTGGTTCGGCGCGTTCCGGCACACGGGACGCCCTAATGATGCGGGTGACCTCAGCGGGACTGATCGTCCTGACGATCGCGTTCGTCTGGCTGGTACTCTCGCTGCTATCCAAGGACTACAATGGCGTTCGCGTGGCGCTTGGCCACGCCATTCCCGCCATCACGATGATGCTGTTCGTGTTGGTGGGGATCTATCACATGCAAATCGGCATGCGCTCGATCATTCTCGACTACGTTCACGGCCATGCAAAGGATTGGGCGCTGATGGCCAACACCGGCTTCTCGGCGGCGTTGGCGTTGACCTGCGTCTACTCAGTCATGCGCATCGGCTTTGCCTGAACGAACTTGAACTTGGCGCGCCGCAAGGTCCGCCGACAGGGATCAACAACGATATGGCGACAAACGGAACGAACGGAAACAGCGCGCCAAGTGTCGGGAGCCGCGCCTATCCCATCACCGATCACACTTTTGATGTGATTGTCGTCGGCGCGGGCGGCGCCGGGCTGCGCGCCGCTGTAGGCTGCGCCCAAGGCGGGCTGCGCACCGCCTGCATCACCAAAGTATTTCCGACGCGCTCGCACACCGTCGCGGCGCAGGGCGGCATTTCGGCTTCGCTCGGCAATATGGGTCCGGACGATTGGCGCTGGCATATGTACGACACGGTCAAGGGCTCTGACTGGCTGGGCGATCAGGACGCAATCGAATATCTCTGCCGACACGCGCCAGCCGCCGTTTATGAACTCGATCATTGGGGCGTGCCGTTCTCGCGCACCGAGGATGGCAAGATTTACCAGCGTCCGTTCGGCGGCATGACGACCGACTATGGCAAGGGCATCGCCCAGCGCACCTGCGCCGCCGCCGATCGCACCGGCCATGCAATCCCGCACACTTTGTACGGCCAGGCGTTGAAGGCCAAGACCGAATTCTTCATCGAATATTTTGCCATCGATCTCATCCGCGACGCCGATGGCCGGGTGCGGGGCGTCGTTTGCCTCAAGATGGATGACGGTTCGATCCATCGGTTTCGCGCCCATCTGACAATTCTCGCTACGGGCGGCTATGGCCGCGCCTATTTTACCGCGACTTCCGCGCACACCTGCACTGGCGATGGCAACGCCATGGCGCTCCGCGCCGGGCTGCCGTTGCAGGACATGGAATTCGTGCAATTCCATCCCACCGGCATTTACGGCGCGGGATGCCTTATCACCGAAGGCTCGCGCGGCGAAGGCGGCTATCTCACCAATTCCGAGGGCGAGCGGTTCATGGAGCGCTATGCGCCCTCAGCAAAGGACTTGGCCTCGCGCGATGTCGTCAGCCGCTCGATGACAATGGAAATTCGCGAGGGGCGGGGCGTCGGTAAATTGAAGGATCATATTTACCTCCATCTCGATCATCTCGACCCGAAAGTCTTGCACGAGCGCCTGCCCGGCATTTCCGAGAGCGCGCGCATTTTCGCCGGCGTCGATGTCACCAAGGAGCCGATCCCGGTGCTGCCGACCGTGCACTACAACATGGGCGGCATACCCACGAACTATCACGGCGAAGTCCTGACCAAGATTGCCGGCGACCCTGATTCGATCATCCCCGGACTGATGGCGCTAGGCGAGGCGGCGTGCGTTTCCGTGCATGGCGCCAATCGGCTCGGCTCGAACTCGCTGATCGATCTCGTCGTGTTTGGCCGCGCGGCGGCCCTGCGGGCCGCAGAAATTGTCAAACCCGGCGAAAGCCACGCGGAACTCGCGCCCGATTCCGCCGATTACGCGCTTTCGCGGCTGGATCGCTTCCGCAACGCCAAAGGCGGCTCATCGACCTTCCAGTTGCGCGACAAAATGCAGCGCACGATGCAGAGCAATTGCCCGGTGTTCCGCACTGGCGACATGCTGACCGAGGGTAAGACCAAGATCCACGATGTCTGGCGCGCCGGCGCCGACATCGCGATCACCGATCGCTCCCTGATCTGGAACTCAGACCTCATCGAGACCCTCGAATACGACAATCTCATCGTTCAGGCCGTCGTAACCATGGAAAGCGCGGCGAACCGACTGGAAAGCCGCGGCGCTCACGCCCGCGAGGACTACCCCAATCGCGACGACAAGGAATGGATGAAGCACACGCTGGCGTGGATCAACCCGGACAAGCAGACCGTCTCGATCGATTACCGGCCGGTTCACACGTACACGATGTCCAACGATATTGCCTATATCCAGCCCAAGGCGCGCGTGTATTGATCGACGCGGCAACGATCGGCGAGAAAACCAAGAATGGTCCAGCTCAATCTTCCCAAGAACTCGCGCCCGATCGCCGGGAAGACCTGGCCTAAGCCGACTGGGGCAAACGAAACGCGCGAATTTCGCGTCTATCGCTGGAATCCCGAGGACACGTCCAATCCCCGCATCGACACCTACTATGTAGACCGCAAGGATTGCGGCCCGATGGTGCTCGATGCGCTAATCTGGATCAAGTCCAAGGTCGATCCGACGCTGACATTCCGCCGTTCGTGCCGCGAGGGCGTATGCGGCTCCTGCGCGATGAATATCGACGGGATGAACACCTTGGCCTGCACGCGCGGCATGGACGAAATCGACGGGCCGGTAAACGTCTACCCGCTGCCGCATCTGCAAGTGGTCAAGGACCTCGTGCCCGATCTCTCAAACTTCTACGCTCAGCACGCCTCTATTGAACCTTGGCTGAAGACGGACACCGCAGCGCCTGAAAAGGAATGGAAGCAGACGCCTGAAGATCGCGTCAAGCTCGACGGTCTCTACGAGTGCATCCTGTGCGCCTGCTGCTCGACATCCTGCCCGAGCTACTGGTGGAATGGCGACCGCTATCTCGGTCCGGCCGTGCTTCTGCAAGCCTATCGCTGGCTAATCGACTCGCGCGACGAGCGCGCCGGAGAGCGCCTCGACAATCTCGAAGACCCCTTCCGCCTCTATCGCTGCCACACAATCATGAACTGCGCAAAGACTTGCCCGAAGGGACTGAACCCGGCCAAAGCGATAGCGAAGATCAAAACGATGATGGCGGAACGGCAGATGTAGGCAGAACCGGCGGCAGCAATCGCCGCCGGCCTAATTGGCAGCCTTGGGGCCTATGCTCGTCCTCCCGCGACCGCCCGCATCTGGGCGTCGAACACCGAGCTCGTATAATCGGCGAGATCGCGCGAGGCTTCGCGCCATAGCGAAAATGCGGTTGGCCGGTGCGCGAGCAGGCGTCCGGTATGCTGGTTCTCTTCGAACGTGAACTTTGTCGCGAATTTTGCAGCGAGGCGCAGCATCCCGACGTTTTGTGGTGTGCAAAAGATCTGGATCGTCTCGACACCATGATTGCTGGCGGCGCGTTCGATGCGCGCGAACAGCTTTTCGCCAAGGCCGCGACGGCGCCATTCGCGCTCGACGCTGAAGGCGGCTTCCGCAGTGATATGGCGCGAAAATGGAGCCTGCTCTCTCCAGATCGCATCGGCGGAGCGCAATTCAGCCGCGCCGCGCAATTGATTGTCGATAAAGGCGCCGTAGACGAGATCGCCGCGGCCAAAACAGCCATCGGCGTATTGGCCGATGAAATCGTCCGACATGGCGCCGCCAAATCGGTCGTGGCGGCTCCTGGGATCGAGGCGCAGCAAATCGTCGCGAAACGCAGGTATGTCGGCGGGCCAAAGCCGCCGGATTTCAATATGATTTGAGGGCGAGATCGAAATGAAGGTCTCCTATAAAAACGATACCCTCGGCGCTCCTCGTTTTCCCATATATCACATGCCGGGTTGCAAAAGCACTTTACCCTGGGCTTCGCGTCGCTCAATCAGCGCGAATGCTTTACGAAAATCCTCCAACAGTAGTGCTGCATGGACGTGGCCTGATATGGCGTCTCGCGCCGCCATTTCAATGATTTGGGCCATATTGTCGCGGTTGGCCGTGGGCTCGCGCCGGATGAAATCGCCCCAGAACACCCCGCGAATGTCGCAGCCCTTCAGCAAAACGAGGTTCAGCGCCGGCTTGGGGATTTCGCCCGAGGCGAAGCCGATGACGAGCAGGCGGCCTTTCCAGCCGAGGCAGCGCAACGCGACTTCAGTGAGCGCGCCGCCAATAGGATCAAAGACCACATCGACGCCGCGTTCGCCGGTCAGCCGCTTGAGTTCGCCGCGCAGATCGCTGGTGGAATAGTTGATCGCCTCATGCGCCCCCATGTCGCGGGCGAAGGCGAGTTTTTCGTCGGAGGAAGCGCAGGCGATGACACGCGCGCCCATTGTCGCCCCGAGTTCAACAGCGGCAAGGCCGACGCCGCCCGACGCCCCGAGCACGACGAGGGTTTCGCCCGCTTTCAGATCGCCGCGCTGCTTGAACGCATGCATGGTAGTGCCATAGGTGATCGACAGGCCCGCCGCTCTATCGAGGCTGAGATTGTCGGGAACGGCGAACAGGTTGTTGACCGGGACGGCCAGTTTTTCGCGCGCGCAACCGTAGCCGGCATAGCCGCACACGCGTTGGCCAATGTTAAAGCCCTCGGTTCCCGGACCCAAAGCGGCGATGCGGCCAGAAAACTCGCCAGCCGGCGAAAACGGCAGCGCCGGCTTGACCTGATACTTGCCCGCGATCATCAGCAGGTCGAAGAAGTTGAGCGCGGCGTAACTCACTTCGACCAGCGCCTCGCCCTCTTTGGCGATAGGATCGGGCGCGTCGACAATGTGCAGAGCATCCGGCGGGCCTAAAGCATCGCAAATTAGGGCTTTCATCGGGACCTCGAAGGGGGCGGGCACAATTCATTAAGACTGAATTGGTTTATTAGCTACAATTGGCGATACCGGCGGCATGCGCCAGAATTTCGCCCGGTTCAACACTCAAGGAATGACGTGTCGGTTCTGGACGAATTGATGCGTTTGCGGCTGCCGGAGTAATATCTCATCATGATTCGCCCCCCGCATAATCGCGCCAAGCTCGCTGGCATCGCTGGTCTCTTGTCTCTGGTCGCGCTGGCGCTGCCGGCCTTCGCGGCGCCCAGGAAGGTTCCCGAGAAAGCCGCGCCGGACAAGCCGTTGCTGGTGGCGACGTTCGGCGATTGGGGCGTCTACCAGACCAAGTCCGGCAAAGGCCGCATCTGCTACACGCTGGCGCAGCCCAAGGAGCGCCTGCCGGCGAACCTGCAGCGCGACGCCGCCTATGCTTTCATTTCTGACCGGCCGGCCGAAGGCGTGCGCAACGAAATATCCTTCATCATGGGATTTGACGTTGCTGGCGCGGCCGAAGCCGCCGCCAACGCCAAGAAGAAGATCGCCGCCAAGGACGCGGTCGCGGTGGTCGGCGATCAGTCCTTCGACCTGTTGCCCAAGGGCGCCAACCTTTGGGTCAAGAACGCCGCCAAGGAAGGCCAGCTGATCGACGAGATGCGCAAGGGCGTCAAATTGGTCGTCAAGGCCGCCTCGAAGAAGGGCAACGCGACAACGGACAGTTATTCGCTCGCCGGTTTCAGCCAGGCGCTGGATCGGGTTCAGAAGGATTGCCCAGCGAGCTAGCGCCTGGCGCCGAGCATGTAGTTGACGCTCATATCGCGTGACAGACGCCATTCGCCGCGCAGCGGGTCGTAGATCATGCCGGAGCGATGCGCCGCCTTGAAACCGGCCGCCCGCAAAGCCCCGCGCAATTCTTCCGGCGTGACGAACTGCTCCCAATGGTGCGTACCCCTGGGCAGCCAACCCAGCACATATTCCGCGCCGATGATCGCCAGCGCGAAGCTCTTGAGCGTACGGTTCAGCGTTGATGCGGCAAACAGCCCGTCCGGCCTGACCAGCGAGCAGGCCTCGGCGACGAAGCTGGGCATTGCGTTGACATGCTCGACCACTTCCATCGCCAGCACCACATCGAAGCGCGCCGGCTCAAACGCCAGCTCCTCGATCGTCCCAGCGCGGTAGCGCAAATCGGCGCCGGTCTCGTCGGCGTGCCGGCGCGCGATTTCAATGTTGCGCGGGGCCGGATCAAGCCCGGTGACGCTGGCGCCCATGCGCGACAGCGGCTCGGCCAGCAGGCCGGCGCCGCAGCCGATGTCGAGGATCGTAAGGCCCGCCAGCGGCCTTGGCGCTTGGGCGTCGAGGCCGAAATGCCCGGCGATCAGATCGCGCAGCCAGGCGATCCGCACCGGGTTGATGCGGTGAAGCGCGCGCATCGATCCTTCCGGGTTCCACCAATCCTCGCCGATCGCGTCGAAACGGGCGATCTCGGCGGCGTCGATGCTGTTTGCGGCGTTGGAAGCGGTCATCAGTCGGTCCGGCAAATGGAGCGGGCGTTGACCGCCCATGGCGCGCCATTTATACGCGCCCTTAACGCGCGGCGCGAGCCGTGTCCCGCCCCAATGCCCTTCTGGAAGCATAATGTCGCGCCTGGTGATGAAATTTGGCGGCACGTCGGTCGCCAATGTCGAACGCATTCGCAACGTCGCCCGCCACGTCAAACGCGAGGTCGACGCCGGCTGCGAGGTCGCGGTGGTCGTCTCCGCCATGTCGGGCAAGACCAACGAGCTGGTGGCCTTCTGTCAGGAAGCCGCGCCGATCTATGATAGTTCCGAATATGACGCGATCGTCGCCTCGGGCGAACTGGTGACGGCCGGGCTGCTGGCGATCGTGTTGAAGGGCATGGGCCTCAACGCCCGCTCGTGGCAGGGCTGGCAGATCCCGTTGCTGACCGACGACGCGCATGGCGCGGCGCGCATCGCCGGGATCGATGGGGCCAGGCTGGTCGCGGGTTTCGCCGACAAACAGATCGCCGTCATCGCCGGCTTCCAGGGCCTGCATCCCGGGACGCAGCGCGTCACGACGCTGGGCCGCGGCGGCTCCGATACTTCGGCCGTAGCAATTGCCGCGGCGATCGGCGCCGACCGCTGCGACATCTACACTGACGTCGACGGCGTATATACCAGCGACCCGCGCGTCGTGCATAAGGCGCGGCGTATGGAGCGCATCGCGTTCGAGGAAATGCTGGAGATGGCCTCGCTCGGGGCGAAGGTTCTACAGGTGCGCTCGGTCGAAGTCGCGATGGTGCACAAGGTCAAGCTCTTTGTGCGCTCGTCCTTCGATGACCCCGCCAACCCGAATTCGGGCACGCTTATCTGCGACGAGGAGGATATTGTGGAACAGCAGATCGTAACTGGCATCGCCTTCTCGCGCGACGAAGCCCAGCTCACCTTGCGCAGCGTCCCCGACCAACCCGGCGTCGCGGCGGCGATCTTCATGCCGCTGGCCGAGGCCAACATCAATGTCGACATGATCATCCAGGTCGTCTCCGACGATACGACGACGACCGACATCACCTTCACGGTGCCCACCGCCGAATACGCGCGGGCCAAGGCGATCCTCGAGGAGCGGCGCGGATCGATCAATTACGCGACGCTGCAGGGCGCGCAGGACGTGGTGAAGGTTTCGGCCATCGGCATCGGCATGCGCAGCCATTCCGGAGTCGCCGCAAAAGCGTTCAAGGCGCTGGCCGAAAAGGGCGTCAACATCCGCGCCATCACCACGTCGGAGATCAAGTTCTCGGTGCTGATCGACGAAGCTTATACGGAACTTGCGGTGCGCACGCTGCATACGCTGTACGGGCTGGACGCGGCGGCGGCCTAGCGCGCCGGGCTTCCGTCGCGGCCCGGCGCCAAAACCGCACTTTGGTCGGGGGTTGAAGCATTTCAAAGCCTTAGGCGCCAAATCGCGCGCGGATGTGATTTCCAAACAGGCAACAAGCAAGTTAACCCATTGAAAGATATAATTTAATCCTGTTCTCTCCGGCTGAACCGGGGTAAATATGCCGTTCGTCGAGCAATTACGGCCTTACCAGGCAAAGCCGAAACATTTTTGTCATTCCCGCGAAAGCGGGAATCCAGGCTAAGCCTCTGTTCGTGTTCTCAAGTCTGGGTTCCCGTTTTCGCGGGAATGACAGCAGCCAGGTTAGGTCAAACGGGCAAGGCTCCGACTGTCAAATTCGGAGAACGTGTCTCAAACTTTTTCAAAACTGACGAACGGCTTGGAAGTTACGCAAGTTCGCCCATATCGATGACGGACGCCGAGACCGCGTGCCTGCGTTAGGACAGGGCGATCATTGAAACGAACATATCAAGAACATTGACGACTGACAAGGATTTGTTTGCTCGATTTATCACTGCCACTTTTGTGCTACATTTTGCGAAATTCCTTGGAGGCGTATCGGTCGCGACTGTGCCTTGGGGAAGACAAGTAGCTGCGCAAGAAACCGGCCGATATTGTGACCGATACCCTGGCTGACTTGAACGCCAAGGCGGCGCGCGTCGAGGACCAGTCGGACTGGAAGAGAGCCGCCGCCATGCCCCTGCCCGATGGCGGCGACCCTGACGACGCGATAGAAGAAGTCGACTGGGCGACCAGGGAATTGCCGACGCCGCGCCCCAAGGCGCATGCCTCGCTGCGCATCGACGCCGATGTGCTGGATTGGTTCAAGCGGCAGGCACGCGGCTATCAGACCAGGATCAACGCCGTGCTGCGCCGCTACGTCCAGCAGAAGGCGCAGCGCCCCTAATGAATGCAGGACCACGCCCAATCCATGGGCCATTGATTGTCCGCTTCGCCTAGCCCCATGTTTGATTGACAATTTTTGCCAATTTGATAGGTCTGCCGAAATAAGAGGTCCCTATGCCCACAATGAACGTAAATTTGACGCCGCAAATGGCGGAGTTCGTTTCGAATGAACTCGCTACAGGCGACTACGCCTCGGCCAGTGAGCTTGTCCGCGATGCGCTGCGCATTTTGCGTCGTGATCGAGATGTTGAGGCTCAAAAGACAGAAATTCTGCGCCGCAAACTCGATGGTGGGATTGGACAAGCCGAGCGAGGCGAGTTCTCCGCACGCGGCGTAATGGAAATCGCTGCAAGCGTCCTCGCAGAGAACGACGAGTGAGATATCGGCTTACGCCAGATGCTGACGCCGACATCGCCCGCGTCTTACGACAGACCAGAAAACTGTTCGGAAAGCCGCAGGTTTCGATTTACGCCGACATCATCGATCGCGGCATTGCGATGGTCGCGGAAGATCCGTCGCGCCCAAGCTGCGCCGAACGAAACGAAATTCGACCAGGCGTGAAATCATTCCACCTTGAGCTTGTCAAAAGACGTCGTCATAGCGCGTCCCATCTGCTGTACTTCATGGAAGCGAAGGCGGCAGATGGCGCAACCGAGATCGTTGTCATCGGCGTGGTCCATGAAAATATGGAGCCTAAGCGCAAGTTGAGTAGAATTCTCCGGGTTGTGGACAGTGAGGGAGCTGTCGACGAAAAGCCTCAAACCGGGCCCAGGTAACGAAACGATATTTGCATGAGCCGCCCGGCGAAGGCATTCCGATAGGCGTCGAGTAGTCCATTGGCGCCGTCCTGAGGCCGCCTGGCGTCCGCGACATCCCCTTCCAGTTCTTCTCGATCAACGCCCGCGCTTCGCCGTGGACACCGCCAGCAACGCAAGCAGAATGCGAGCTCCTGCCGCCGTGACGCTTCTCGAAGGCGGGCGTTGGTCGAACCATTAGAAAGGGCGCCAATGTCTTGACAGATACTGCCCGCAATTGGTGGACAATTCCGATCGCATCGGATTAATCGCTTCAATCAATCGATAATCACAATTTAAAATACCGGACCGACGGCGCCAAATGAAGAAAGTTTTGGCAATTCTCTCGCGCCACAGTGCCTCGAACGGAGGGCGCGGTGGGCAAAATTCATCGGATTATCGTCGGTTTCATTCTTGCCGTGATGTTGCGATACGGCAAGATATGGCTGTTTGCTTCCGCCGCTGGCGCCAAGCAGACGAGCACGCTCGGTTCGAGCCTCGCCGACAGCGCCGGCGTTGGCGGTCTCAGTCGATCCGACCTTTCTGTTCTCACGACATGCACCGTCCTGTACTGCATCGTCTTCGGGCTGGTGACGCAACTCGTGCTCGAAGACAAGGGGTTTGGGCGCGGGCGCAATGGCGCGATCGGGTTTCTCGGCGTTCTCGCGACAGTCTTCGCTTACTCCCGCTGGTGGGGCGCGCCGATGCCGGACGATTTGATCGGGCTTGGCGTCGCCTGCATCCTGGTCTCGACGCTGACCCTCGTCATCGCCGCGCTCATCAAAGCGTTCGTGCTGAGCGAAGTCGACGCCTTCGCGGTCGGTGGCCAATCTTCGCTCAGCAAGGTTGTCCCGCGCCGCGGCGGCGCATCAAAAGGCCCGAGCCTGGATCGGCTCAATCTGGCGTCGCGGCGGTTCGATTACTGACATCGGCGCGGGCCGCCGCTTGGCGCCCGAGTGATTTGACGATCGCGGCGATCTCTTACAGGCTTATTGAAATTGGTTCGCCCGACGAGCTTGGGGCGACAACAATCCTGCGCCGGAGCTTGCAACGACAAAGATCGTACGAATCGCAATCGTTCTGGCGGCGTCGATCGTGGCGCAGCTTTCAAGCATTGCCGCCGCGCCATCGGGCCTGCCAAATCTCGGTCCGGGCGTTTACGTTTTCAATTCCAGCATGCCGCTCGCGCGGATTCAGGCGATTGTCGATGCGCTAGCGAAGCAGCAGATTTCCAACGAGTGGGGAAGCCAGCGCTATGCCTTGCTGTTCGAGCCGGGCACATACGGCACGAGCGCCGCGCCGCTGAATTTCCAGCTCGGCTATTACACGGCGGTGGCCGGGCTCGGGCGTTTGCCTGGCGATGTCGTCATCAACGGATCGATCGACGTCTTCAACCAGTGCGACGACAACGATTGCGTCGCGCTGACCAACTTCTGGCGCTCGATCTCCAACCTGACGATCAATGTCACGACGCCCGGCGGGCGCCACGCGGGCGAAATCTGGGCGGTGTCGCAGGCCGCGCCGCTGCGCCGCGTGCGCGTCAGTGGCGCCATTTCCTTGACGGATAATCGCACCGGCCCGGCGCTCGCCAGCGGCGGCTTCATCGCAGACTCGCAATTCACCGGCGGCGCGGTTTTCAACGGGACGCAGCAGCAATGGCTCATGCGCAACAGCGCGATCGAGGGCTGGAGCAACGGCGTCTGGAACCAGGTTTTTTCCGGCGTCATCGGCGCGCCCGCGCAATGCTTTCCGCGCCAGCCGCAATGTGGTGGCCCGTACACGACGCTGCCGGCGAGCCCGGTGACGCGCGAGGCGCCCTATCTGTTCAGCGATCCCGACGGCGCCACCGGAGTCTTTGTCCCTGCTGTGCAGCGCGATACGCGCGGCGCGACATGGCGGGCGAGCGAGGGAACGCCGGGAAAGTCCCTTCCGCTCGAAAGCTTCTTCATCGCGAGTCCCGCCGACACGGCGGGGCGGATCAACGCGGCGCTAGCGACTGGCAAGAATCTCATCCTGACTCCGGGCGTCTACAAGCTGGAGAGCAGCATCGCCATCGCGCGTCCCGATACCATCGTTCTCGGCCTCGGCTTCCCCTCGCTGGTCCCTCAGTACGGCGACGC
The DNA here is from genome assembly GCA_043739325.1 of Methylocapsa sp. Taxonomy (GTDB): domain Bacteria; phylum Pseudomonadota; class Alphaproteobacteria; order Rhizobiales; family Beijerinckiaceae; genus Roseiarcus. Next base: position 20,021 of record JAYUFK010000354.1, read on the forward strand.
CGCGATGCAAGTCGACGCCGAATACGGCGTGATCGCATCGGACATCATCTTCGATGCAGGCCCCGAGAATTCTCCCGTGTTGCTGAAGGTCGGCAAACAGCGCGGCAAGGGCGAACGCAACGCCAGCGCTGCCGACCCCTCCAGCCTCTACGATTTGTCTTTCCGCATCGGCGGCGCGGCGCCGGGCAGCGCCAGCGTGAGCCTCATCGTCAACAGCGACAACGTCCTCCTCGACGACATCTGGGCGTGGCGCGCCGATCATGGCGAGGGCCTGGGCTGGGACCGCAACAAGGCCGACACCGGCGTCATCGTCAATGGCGACAACGTGACGGCTTACGGCCTGTTCGTCGAGCACTACCAGAAGTACGAAGTGATCTGGAACGGCGAAGGCGGCGCCGAAATCTTCTTTCAAAACGAAATGCCCTACGACGCGCCAAATCAGGCGGCGTGGATGGAGGCGCCCGGCGTCGCCGGCTGGGCGGCGTTCAAGATCGCCGACGGCGTCAAGCGATTCAGCGGCTATGGCATGGGCAGCTACGGCAATTTCAATCGCGGCGTGAATCTCTTCGCCGCGAATGCGTTCGAAGCTCCCGCATCATTGCCAGCCGCGAGCCTGCGCGACCTGTTCACGGTGTTCCTCAATTCGTCCGCGCTCGGCGGCATATTGAACGTCGTCAACGATCTGGGCGGCGGCGCGAGCGCCGCAAACCCTGGCGTTGCGGTGAGCGTCGTCAATCACCCGTAACGCGCCGCCGCGCGATTGACGGCTCCGGCAATCTCCGGCAATCTTCAAGCGCTTGGTTGGGAGGGTCGCCCCTTCGGCGCGTCTTGTCTCCCACGACAATGAAATCGACCAACGAGAATTTCAGTCAGGGAGGGCAATAATGAGCGCATCGACGCATCGCCGGATTGGTAAGCCGGAGCATTCGCCAGCAAAAATTTCACTGATGACCGCCATCGCGGCGGCAGCGATTCTTGCGCCGCTAACGGTGACGCCGGCAAGCGCGCTGAACCTTGGCCCGAACGTCTACGTCTTCAACCCGAGCATGCCGGTCAGCCAGATTCAGGCCACCGTCGATGCGTTGGCGAGCCAGCAATTGACTAACCAGTTCGGAACGCAGCGCTACGCCTTGCTGTTCGAGCCGGGCACGTACGGCACGAGCGCGACGCCGCTGAATTTCCAGCTCGGTTACTACACCTCGGTGGCGGGCCTTGGCCGTTCGCCAGGCGACGTTGTCATCAACGGCTCTATCAATGTTTACAACCAGTGCGATAACGGCATCTGCGTGGCGCTGAATAATTTCTGGCGCTCGATGTCGAACCTCACCATCAACGTCAACAAACCGAACGCCGGTTGCTACGCCAACGAATTCTGGGCGGTTTCGCAGGCCGCGCCGATGCGCCGCGTGCTCGTCAATGGCAGCATGACGCTGATGGATTATTGCACTAGCCCGTCGTTCGCCAGCGGCGGCTTCATCGCCGATTCGCAATTTACCGGCGGCACTGTCATCAATGGCTCGCAGCAGCAATGGATGGTGCGCAACAGCAATCTCGACGGCTGGACAAACGGCGTGTGGAATCAAGTATTTTCCGGCGTCGTCAACGCGCCCGCGCAATGCTTCCCGAGGCAATCCTCGTGCGGCGGCCCATACACGACGCTGGCCAATAGCCCGGTCACGCGCGAGGCGCCTTACCTCTACGAAGACTCGATCGGACGAACCAACGTCTTCGCCCCGGCGGTGCAGCGCAATTCCGTCGGCACGACCTGGTGGGCCAGCGCCGCGACACCCGGCGTATCGTTCCCGATCGACGGATTCTTCATCGCCAAGCCGACGGACACGGCGGACAAAATCAATGACGCGCTCGATGCTGGCAAGAACCTTCTCCTGACTCCCGGCGTCTACAATCTCGATCGCGCCATCAAGATCGAACGCCCCGGCGCGATTGTGCTCGGCATCGGCTTCCCCACCTTGATCCCGCAAAACGGCGATCAGGCGATGCGCGTCGAGAGCGACAAGGGCGTGCTGATTTCTGGCATCCTGTTTGACGCCGGCCCGAAAACTTCGCGCACGCTTCTGACCGTCGGCGAGGACGGGGATCGCGGCGAAGATTCGCACCGCGATCAGGTGCGCGGCGGCAACTCCGCCGCGGATCCGACAACGCTCAGCGACGTGTTCTTCCGCATCGGCGGCGCCGCCGCGGGAAGCGCGACGCGGAGCCTGGTCGTCAACAGCGACAACGTCATTCTCGACGATATCTGGGCGTGGCGCGCCGACCACGGCACAGGCGTCGGCTGGACGATCAACACAGCGGACACCGGCCTTGTCGTCAACGGCGACAACGTCACGACCTACGGTCTGTTCGTCGAGCATTATCAGAAATACGAAGTCATCTGGAACGGCAATGCGGGCACGGACATCTTCCTGCAGAACGAGATGCCCTACGATCCGCCGAGCCAGGCGGCGTGGATGGAAGCGCCCGGCGTCAACGGCTGGGCGGCTTTCAAGGTCGGCGACCGGGTGAAGAGCTTTAGCGGCTACGGCATGGGCAGCTACAGCTTCTTCAACAAGGGCGTCAGCATTTTCGCCGCGAACGCGTTCGAAGTTCCCACGACCCTGCCGCCATCGAGCCTGCACGATCTGTTGACGATCTTTCTCGATGCCGTCAACGGGAAGGGCGGCATCGTGAATGTCATCAACAACACCGGCGGCTCGTCGACAGCCGCCAATCCGGATACGCCGGTGACGGTCACGAGCTACCCGTGACTACGTACCGCGTCATGGCCGGGCTTGTCCCACGACTGTCCGGTACGTGTTTTGCTTGCTGCGGCGCACGACATTGATTCTACTCGTTTCCAGAGTTTTGCGACTCAACTGGACACGAAAAAGGAT
>JAYUFK010000355.1:0-8549 GCA_043739325.1 Methylocapsa sp.
GCCAACAATCGCTTGATCGGTCGCGCCATCTCTGTGATCCTCGTCGCAAATCAGTTGTGACAAAGATCATAGTCGTTAATTAAGAGACGGAACACTAGACTATGCGGCTTCGCGCCGACATCTGGGTCGCCGCCTATATCAGGCGCTGCGAGATCGAAGGCGCGGCAGCCGTTTTGCGACGGCGCGGCGCCGCTGAGGCGGGCGCGATATTCGTCAAGGTCGACAAGCTCGATGGCGCTGCGGCGCTCTACGCCCCCGCGCCGCAATCCGAAGTCGCCGAGCGCGGCGTCGAGCGCCTGTGGGCGCGCGCCCACAGGCAAGAATGGATCGAGGCAGGCGAAGTCGAAAGGCGCATCACGCGTGAGATCGCCTTTGATCCGGATCTGTGGTTGATCGAGGTCGAGGATCGCGAAGGGCGCAACCGGCTCGACCTGGCGGATGAGGCTGATACAAGGCGCTGAACACGCTGCTGCTGGGGAAGCCTTTGCCAATTCTGCCTCTCGCAACTTTTGTCGGCTTCGGCGCGGCACTCACTGGCAGCGCCCTATTTTGCCGAGTGAGTTTGCCCTTGCTGCGCGACCTGTTTCTCGTGACGCCCGGCGCCCGGTCCAGCCACGTGCGCGCTACGCCTCAGGGCGGCGGTCTCATTGTCGCGCCGCTCGCTTTGGCGATCGCTTGGGTGGCTTTGCTTTCGATTGGGTGGCGACCGCAGGTCTTCGATTGGCGTCTGCTCGCAGCTTTGCTCGCGTTGACCGCACTTGGCTGCTGGGATGATTTGCGCGGTCTCAGCGCGCGATTTCGTTTGCTGGTTCAAGCCGGCGCCGCAGCATTGGTCTTGATGACCTTGCCTTCGCAACCGCTGCTTATTGTCGCGTGCCTACCGCCGTTCCTTGCCTTCTCAGTTCTCCTTATCGGCGTTCTGTGGTTCGTGAATCTGACGAACTTCATGGACGGCATCGACCTCATCAGCGTGACGCAGTTTGTTCCAGCGTTCCTAACGATTGCTTTGCTTGAAGCGCTGGGCCACGAAGCGGTCGGTCCGCTCTCAATGGCCACTCTATGTCTCGCTTTCGCCGGCGCTCTGCTCGGCTTCGCCACGCTCAATCGCCCGCCCGCGCGCCTGTTTCTCGGCGATTCCGGCTCCCTGCCGCTCGGCCTGCTCGGCGCGACAGGCGCGTTGCTTGTCGCGGGGCAATATGGCGTCATCGTCGCCGGGTTGCCGTTTCTATACTATTGCGCCGATGCGACTTTGACACTGGCGCGCCGGGCGCTGGCTGGCGAAAAAGTTTGGGAGGCGCATAAGCAGCATTTCTATCAACGCGCGCTGCAACGCGGGCTCACGGTCCCGCAGATCATCCAGCGCATCGGCGCCTGCAATGTGCTGCTGTGCGCGGCTTCGTTGCTCGTCGTCAACGCTTCGCCGGCAGCGCATTACGCGGCGCTGGCGTTCGGGATCGTCGTCGTCGGAGCGCTGCTGCGAAGCCTCGCGCGCGGCAGCGGCTGATGGCGCGAATCCTCGTCACCGGCGCGTCGGGATTTGTCGGGCGCCATCTGCTGCCGGCGCTTGTCGCAGATGGGTTCGATGTCGTCGCCTGCGGCCGCCAGCCCGCGCAACAACAAGGCGTGACATTTCGAGCGATCGACGACATCGCAACCGCCGGATGGGGCGGCTTGCTCGCAGGCGTCGATGCGGTGATCCACACGGCGGGGATTGCGCATACGCGCGCCGGCGCAGAAGCCGACTACGATGCCATCAATGCCGAGGCGACAATTCGGCTTGCCGCAGAGTGTGTGGGCCGCGTCGGGCGGCTGGTGTTCCTGTCCTCGATTCGCGCCGTCTCGGGCCCGGTTTCCGAGAGGCCCTTGGATGAGCTTTCGCCGCCGCTTCCCACCGACGCTTACGGGCGCTCGAAACTAAAGGCCGAGCAAGGTCTGGCAAAGCTCGCCCTTGCCTCCACAATCCTGCGGCCGGTGGTGATTTATGGCGCCGGCGTGAAAGGCAATCTGGCGCGCATCCAGCGCCTTGCCGACACGGCCTTGCCGCTGCCTTTCGCCAGCCTGCGCGCGCCGCGTTCGTTCCTTGCCATCGATAATCTTATCGGCGCCATCCTCTTTGCACTGGCGCAGCGCGAAACTGGCGCGCGGACATTTGTCGTCGCCGATCCCGTTGCGTCGAACATCGCAGAGGTGATTTCTGGCCTGCGCGAGGGCCTGGGCCGCAGGGCCAATCTTGTGCCGTGCCCACCGGGATTGCTGGGCCCAGCAGCGCGCGTTGCCGGGCACGGCGAAAGCTGGGCGACGATGGCGGGGCCGATGATCGCCTCGCCCGCGCGGCTCATCAGCGCTGGCTGGCGCCCCGCCGTCGCGAGCACGCATGATGGCGCGCGGCTTTGGGGGCAGGCGCTAAGGAGAGTCTAATTCGCGCTCAATTCGTCCAGGAATGGGCGAAAATGTCGGCGTCCTCGAAGCCGGCGAGATCAAGCCGCACACGCTCGGGCAGATAGGCAAACGCGGCGCGGGCGAGACCGTCTCGACCTTCCCGCGCCAGCATCGCATCGAGCCGCTCGCGCAGCGCGTGGAGATGCAGCACGTCCGAGGCGGCGTAGGTCAATTGCGCTTCGCTGAGACTATCCGCGCCCCAGTCGGACGATTGCTGCTGCTTGGAGAGATCGACGCCGATCAGCTCCTTAGTCAGGTCCTTGAGGCCATGGCGATCGGTGTAGGTGCGCGCCAGTTTCGAGGCAATCTTGGTGCAATAGACTGGGCCCGGCATCACGCCGAAAGCGTTGCACAGCGTCGCCATATCGAACCGGCCAAAGTGAAACAATTTGAGCACTTTCGAATCGGCCAGCAGCTTTTCGAGGTGAGGCGCGCGTTTCTGACCGGGCGCGATCTGCACGATCTCCGCCGAACCGCCGCCACGCGATAACTGAACAACGCAAAGTCGGTCGCGACGCACTTCAAGGCCAAGCGTTTCCGTATCGATCGCGACAGCAGCGCCAAAATCAATGTCGGCGGGCAGGTCGCCCTTGTGCAGGCGGATCGTCATCGCGCAGCACCGATGGGATGAATTAAGGTATTGACAATGTTCATGTATTTTATACTCAAGGCGGGCGGCATGATTAGCAGCCAGCGTCCCCGGCGTCAACAAAGCGCGCCGATGCGCTCGATCGCTCGCGTTCGACGACGTTGCTTGCGCCGCGCATCGCTCGCGTCTATAAGGCGCGCATTGTCGGAGTGTAGCGCAGTCTGGTAGCGCACCTCGTTCGGGACGAGGGGGTCGGAGGTTCGAATCCTCTCACTCCGACCAAGCTGAGGCACAAACAATTGATATTGCTGATTTAATTGCCTCGAATTAGATTTTAGCCCCAGCATTGGTCCTGACAATAAAATCGGCTTTCGACGGCCGTGAGCGAACTATTGCGATTGCTGTGGATAGTATGTGGCTTACTCCGGCATCCGACACACGGCTTCATTATTAAGAACCGTGTGAGACGGTTTGGTCGCAAGGTTTTCCTTGGAGACCACTGTGAAGTTGTATTCCGAGAGCTGGCTCGACCGTCGTCGCCCTCGACCATTTGTGAAACGCCATTCGCGCTGGATTGGCTTGGCGGCGTGCCTCCTACTCGCCGGTAGCAACACCGCAAGTGCAGATTGGTTTAATCTTCCTTTCTTCAATTCGGCACCGCCGGTTTCCCCCGGAGCGCCTGACCACGCAGCGACACCCAAAAGCAAGCCCGCCGCGTCGAAACGCCATAAGCCCAAACTGGTCGCGAGCGCCCCGCCATCGCGCGCGGCCAACACGACCACGACCCCCAATGAATCACCGATAGTTCCGAATGCTTTGGCGGAAACTATTGTCGCGCCTGCCAAATCGATCTCGATCATCGAGCCGCTGAAAACGCCCTCCACGACCCTCAATGATTTGCCGGTTCAACCGCTCGAATAGGCGAGCGCGCCGGCCGGACGACCCGGTGTCTGGCGCGGAGTTGACACTAGTGACCCCGCACACGCGACGTTTAGGACTCCCTGACGACACAGCGGAAGCATATGGCCGGCAATGGACTTACTCGTCATTTGAGGCGTTGAGCTCGCCGGCCGGGATCGTGCCGCCAGCGGCCTTCATGCGCACCCCCGGTTGCCCGCCATTGGTGAACTCGATGCCTGCGGATTCTAGCGCCGCGCGGACAGCCATCCGCCCAGCCTCTGAAACTCCCCGCCGAGACCGCTCAAAATCAACAATCGTCGACAAGCCAAGAGAAGCTTTTTCGGCGAGATTCGGTTGCGTCCAATCTAGCAGAGCGCGAGCGGCGCGGCATTGTGCTGGCGACATTTCAACATTTTCTGTTGACGGGTGATTTGAGGTAGCGTATCAACATAAACTGTTGATAGCAACCCTTATGGAGTATTCACAATGTGGAACCTCGCCGTTCGGGCAAGCGCTACCGCTTTGCCCAAAGACCTGCCGACTTCACTCAGCCGCCGCGCCGCGCTCACTGGCGCTCTTGCCGCAATTCCGGCTCTCGCTGGCGCTGCGATCGTCACAACGCCGTCTCTGGCCTCGCCAGCCCACCCTGACGCCGGAGAGCTGGTGCTTGCCCTTTGGGCGCGACGGCATGCCCTCCGCAAACAGATTGCAGACGCCATGGGAGAGGAAATCGCTGCGGAGGCGAGGCTCCCTGCGTGGGCGCGCTCTGGCCCGCAGATGATGGCCCACGATGGCACTCTATGTGGGGGGAATGTGGGATGGCCTGCGATTCAGGGGATGGCTCCGCCAACCGCCCCCGGAGTCCTTCACATGGTGAGGCCAGGGCCGCCAGACCTTCGCGAGAAATTCTATAGAGACCGCCGCCGAGATGAGCTTGCAGACCGGGCCGAAGCTGCCTTCGGCAAGATCGCGGCACGGCCGCTGGTCAATCTGCTGGCTATTAGTACAGACAATGCGCTTACGACATTTCGTCGCGAATGGCGTGAGTTGACGGCGCGCCTGCGCGCCAAAACGGCCGAGCGGGAAAGGGTGGGACAAGTCGCGGCGCAGGCCAGCATCGATTCCCTCTTTGAAAAATGCGACGCGATCAATGACGAAATCTTAGCGCTCGCACCGGAGACGGCGTGCATTGCGGCAGCGCAGATCTTGATTCAAGTCAATCCTGACCTCGGCTCGAATGACCCGTTCTCGCACGAGCCAGAGCATGCCGGACTCGTGGTTGCACTCACTTTCCTTCGGCCATCTCTTTCGGGGCTTTTGCGGGCGCATGTCGATGAGATATTGGACAATCCCGAGATGCCCGCCGCCTCGCTACAGGCGGCAATCGGGTTCGGTGACGCCTGATCGCGCTGATCTCATCGCCGCCAATTGGCGAACCCCGCCCCGCTCGGATCCCGCCGGGCGGGGTTTTTGTTTGGGGCGCGCCGTGAAACCGTCACTTTCCGCGCAGCAGTTTGTCGGATCGCGGCCCAGGCGGACGGGCGCGCCGGTTCGGACGCAACGGTCAAAGCATCTTCGATTTGCGGCGCGAGACGGAACACGGGCAAGGTCGAGCCCGCGAGGAAGTCGGGCCTCGCCATCATATCGCCGGGCCGTATTTGAATGCCTACGCGGCTGAAATGGCTTGGCGCGAGGATCATCGCCGCGTCAGCAAATGGCGAGCAATTCTTGATCGCTACGAACGCCGCGCTGGCGCATCCGGTGTCTCGCCAGTGGAAGGGCTATTGGCAGCGCGTCGGCAAACAAGCACAGCTTGATGCAATGCCTATTGAACGCAGCCAAGTTCACCGACTGCGCCAAGGACGGGATGGCACCCTGTTCGTTGGTACGCTCGCGCGCGCTGGTGTTGAATTTCTTCGGGCCAAGACAGTATCTGTGCTAATATCAAAAGATGGTCTTCTTCATATCGACAAACAACATGATGACATTACAGATTTTGATGTAATAACAATGTCTTTCGGGTTGCAACGTGGCTTGTTTATTGGCGACAGATCGCAGCCGACTAATCTAATCATAAGTTATATTTATCCAGACAATAGCGTTCGCTACAAGATCGTCGTGAAATCGGCGTTGAACGGTAGCGAACTTTGGATTTCAACTTTCCATAGACTGAGGCCAAGACAAACAAGAACTTTGCTCAAGCGGGGGCTTGTAATAAAGCCGCACGCTTGAAACAAGTAAGCCGCACCCTTTTGGGATGCGGCTCACTGTGTCCTTGCGCGGTGGGGCCTGCCGGAACCCCACAAAATGCCAACGTCTCTAAGGCGTAGCTACGGCCTGCAGAATATCACCGTGTCGCGCGCTTGGAAATTTTCCTTCGTCCCATGTGCCTACAGACTCAACATAGCACATTCGATTCGTGAGGGGAATCCCCTCGACATACATGGTTGTTAATGAGATTTGCACAGCCATTCGTTAGAAATTTGATTGTTATTTCAATTTGTTACGGAATTGTGTCCACAAGTGGGAGGTTCCTAACAGTTTCATTTGCGGATTTGGTCAAAACTCGCACACCCTTCCGCTTTCCCGCACTTCCGATGCTTCCGCGCTTCGCCGCCATCCCAAGCGATTGCACTATCCGAAACGTGACGGTCTGCCGAAGCACGGTACCAGTTCGATCGAGCCCCCTCGCGCCAATGACCCGCAACGCCAGTTCCCGCGTGTCCAGCGGCCCTTCCTTGGTGAGCGCTTCCCGACATACCGCGAGTATCTCGCCCCGGCGCCAGAGGCTTCCAAAATGAATGTAGGCCGGGAACTCTTGCCGCTCGCCAGCTATCTCGAAAAGCCGGAGCGTCGCGTTCAATGCCGACAAATCGCGCTTGACGGTCGGAGGGTAAGCAAATGGGTCGCGTGCTTGGCTTGGTCGTTGTCGGCTTTCCGCTGTTGCTGGCGATAAACTTCGCCGCGCAGCGTGTCATGCCGACATTTACCAGCGATCCCTATGGTCGGCGCGTCGTCTACAGAATCACGGCTCTATCGCTTGGCGCGGCGGCGTTCTTTCTCATAGCAATGCTTTCGCACTAACCGCCAGGCCATATCTTCGGATCGCGGTTCAGCGGCTTGATGCCTTGGCTCCGGTTGAAGCCATCCTCCGCGTCGTCAAGCAGCTTTCGGGTGGCGAACCAGTTTTGCAGAAACATCGTCTGGCGCACGATGTTCGTATTGCGCGCGGTCCACGTCCTATGTGCGGCGTCTCTGGCCGCCATCCTGGCGGGCACGCATCCATCGCAAACCGACGGGCTGGGCGGCGGTTTCGCTCAATAGGGCCGTCGGGATCAACGAAGGATGCGAACCCAACGCCTCTGGTTACGTCCTCGCGACGTTGCTGAAATCGCCGGTTCTGACGACGTAGGGCGGGCCGCTCCGCACAGGCAAATCGAAAGCGGCCCTGACCCGTAACCCGCTCCCACGGCGCTACGGGCTGAAATTACTCCCGCATAAACCATGCCCCGCCTCGGCTCCGCCCGGGCGGGGTTTTCTTTGCCTGTTACGGTTTTGGCGTTTTGGTTGGTTCCGCCGTGGGTGCCGGCATCGCCGGTGCAGGGCTTGGCGTTGGGACGACCACAGCTGCTGGCATGGTTGAAACAGTCGTCGTAAACGACCTATAGCCGACATATCCAAGGAGCAGTACGACAATGACGGCTATCGCGATTTTGGTATTTTGAGTCATATCGCTCCTCCTGTGAACGCCTACTGTTTGCAGGGAGGATTATGCGCCTGTCTTAGAAAAAGGGAAACCATAGCGCGAGATCACAACCAAATCTGCGCAACGCCGCTACCCCGAAAGGAGCGCCCAATGAACTTTCGCCTCATATATTTTACCCTCGGTTCCGATAACGCCCCGTACCTTCTCGACGAACGGAACCTTGAGGCGCAAGACGCAGATGATGCGGTAAGCCAAGCGAGGGGATTTGCGTGGCCTGACAAATCAATTGGCTGGCGGCTTGTGGACGTTGATGGCTCCGAAATAGCGAGCCATGTCAAAGCGGATGAACACTAGCGCACTCGAATAGCCCGATGCTCACTCAGGTTCGGACGGGAATCCAACGCCGCGCCGGCCTCCGTATCGACCGGAAAGCCCGCGAAGCCGCGCGATCGGTCCGTCCAGCTCGGAAGCATCAGCGTTGCGCCTTGACCGCCGCACTCCGAGCATCGCGCCAATTGCCGCAGTCTGTCGCTCGATGCTTCAGCGCCCCGCCGTATGATCAGCGGGGCCAAGGCTTTGGGCGGATTGCGCCGGCAGACATTGCAATTGAGCCAGAGCCAGCACGTCGCTCGACGAAGCTGTCCGAGCGAGGGAACCGGGCCGGGTACAACGCGATCGCGCGACCCGGCGGAGTCTTCGCGCGAATCGCGGCCTCTGCCCATCGTCTATTGCTTGCGTTCGGTGCTAAATATGAACGTCTTGCCGTTGTCTGGCGTGCGCAGATTGATCGCCAGCGAATCGATGTCAAGTTCGCGAAGGCTAAGAGCCTGACCTGAAATTCTAGCATGCGACAGATCGCTTTTTCAAAATCGTCCAAAAGGGACTTTTCAGGGGCCACGATCGGGTCAGTTTGAG
>JAYUFK010000356.1:0-3080 GCA_043739325.1 Methylocapsa sp.
CGGCTAAACCCATTGCCAATGACGCAAGAGCAATAATTGCGGCGACAGACAGATCGATATCGCGAACAATAATAAGGAATGCCATCGCGAGCACGAGGATCGCCTTCTCTGAGAAATTAAAGGTCGCGTCGGAGAGATTGTAAAAGTCGAGAAAGAAGGGCGAGATCGACGAATTGACGACGATGACCACAAACAGGAGGACGACAAGGATTGTCTCCCACCGCATGAGATAATCGGCGAGGCTGCGGCTAGGTCTGTCAGCAACCGGGTAGCGTCTCGGCGCGCCAGAGATAAAATCGCTCACGCTATCCTTTCCTCGTGTTCGTCGCGTCTCGCTTTGCGCAGGATCAGCTTGCCGCTGCGCCGTTCGGAACGTGCGTTCACAACGACTGCGGTGAGGATGAACGCGCCCGATATAAACATCTGCCAGAACGGAGAGATGTTTATTACCGGCAACGCATTGACGACGACGCCAAGGAATAACGCGCCAAGTACGGCTCCCTGGACGGAGCCAACGCCGCCCGCTATCGAAACGCCGCCGATTACGCAGGCGGCAATGATTGTCAATTCATAACCCTGTGCGATGTCTGTGTAGGCAATGCCGTACCGCGAAACCCACAGATATCCGCAGAGCCCCGAAACTGTGCCGGCCAGTGTGTAGACAAGGAATTGCTGGTTCGACAGATCGATGCCGCAGTAGCGCGCGGCAACCGGGTTGCCGCCCACGGCGTAGAGCGCGCGTCCGAGGCGAGTATGATTTAAGAACGCCCAGAAACCTAAGATTACGAGCGTGGAGATGACGATCAAAATTGGAATGCCAACGAAGCTCATATTTGGAAAAGCAAGGAAAGCGGAGCTCATATCTTTTGATGTCAACCAGGATCCGCCTGCGATAAGAAAGATTGTGCCGCGATAGATCGAGAGCGTGCCAAGCGTCACGACAATCGGCGGAATCCCAATACCGGCAATGAACAGTCCATTTATGGCCCCCAACGCGGCGCCCAGCATCATCGCGAGAGACATCGCTGCGATAAGCGGGAGGCTGGGCATGGCGCGTGACAGCAGCGCTGCGACCATGCCGGTCAAGGCAAGATTCGCAGCGACGGAAAGATCGATACCGCGAGTCAGGATCACCGTCGTTTGTGCTAGGACAAGCATGATCAGGAAACTTGTGTCGGTGAGCACGCCGATCAAACTTTCAGGCGTCAGGAACACTGGCGCCCGCAATCCGATTAGCAACACGAGCACAATTACTATAGCGGCAAGCGCAGCATCGCGATGGCGCAGGAATCCAAACAGTTTCATTGGCTGGCCGCATATGTGTCGCCGGCGATAGCCGCGCTGACGATCATTTCGGCAGTTGCCTCTCCGCGCGCAAACCGCTTCGCCACGCGCCCTTCGCGCATCACGACGATCTCGTCCGCTATTCCCATGATCTCGGGCAGCTCGGACGAGACAAGAATAATCGCCAATCCTCCGGCAGCCAATTCGCCGATGAACTCGTGCACGGCGGCCTTTGAACCGATATCGATGCCTTTGGTAGGCTCATCCAGAATAAGAACGCGAGGTCCGGCCGCGAGCCACTTGCCGATGACGACCTTCTGCTGATTGCCCCCCGAGAGCTCCCCAAGCTTTTGCTCCCAAGTCGCGGCCTTGACCGCGAGCCGTGCACCAAATTTTCGCGTCGTCGCCATTTCCTTCGCGTAGTTGAGAAAGCCAAAACGGGCGTGCGCTTTCAACGATGCCAGCGTTAAGTTGGCGCGAATGCTGAATGACAATACGGCGCCCTGGCTCTGTCGATCTTCGGGCACGTAAGCCAATCCAACCTTGATGGTGCCCGCGGATGAATTGACGATTAGGCGTCGGCCGTCCATTTTGACGAGCCCGCGCGTCACGGGCGTGAGGCCGAAAAGCGCCTGCATTGCCTCTGAGCGGCCCGCACCAACGAGGTCATAGAACCCGATAATTTGTCCTGCCCGGAGTTCCAGCGAGACGCCATCGAATTCGCTCGCGCTGGAGAGATCGGTCACTTCGAGAACGACAGCCCCCGGTTCGACCGCCCGCTTGGGATAGATCTGGTCGACCGGACGACCAACCATTAGCCGAACCAGGTCGCCCTGGCTGACATCCGCAATCATACCGAAACCAACTTCCTCGCCGTCGCGAAGGCAGGTCCATCGATCCGCGATGCGGAAGATCTCATCAAATTTGTGCGAGATGAATAGGATGGCGCAATTCTGTTTTTTCAACTGCTCCACGATCACGAACAGATCGCCAATCTTGCGAGCTGAGAGCGCCGAGGTCGGCTCATCCATGATGATGATGCGAGCCTCATGCGAGAGTGCGCGAGCGATTTCGACCAAATGCTTCTGGGCAACGCTCAAACGCTTGAGCAAGGTGTCGGCTTCAAAATCGGCTTCGAGCCGTCGCAATAGCTCGCCACTCTTGGTGCGCATCGCGGTCCAATCGACGCGCCGACCGACTGCAAGGGGCATATGGCCCATAAATATGTTCTCGGCGACGCTGAGTTCGTCGAACATGACAGTCTCTTGGTGGATCGCCGCGATTCCGGCTCCCCAAGCGTCCCGCGGGCCAGTGCTGATGAAGCGTTTCCCCGCGATAAGAATCTCGCCGGCATCCGGTTGGTAAATTCCCGTCAAGATTTTTACCAACGTCGACTTGCCTGCGCCGTTCTCGCCGATCAGCGCGGTTACTTCCCCTGGGAAAAGTTGCAAATTCACTCCGTGCAGAGCACGGACCCCGGGAAGGCCTTTCGAAACGCCGCTGAGCGAGAGAATCGGATCGAAACTCCCAATCCGATTGTCTGCGACTTGCGGCTCATAGCTCGTCATTTCGCTTTGCTGTTCTCTCACAAGAGATTGGCCGCAAACTACTTAATTCGCGAATGGGTGAGGAGGGCGGCCGCGAGTGTCGCGCGCCGCCCTCCCGTCATATCGTTCAGAATATTTTTGAGAATTGCTCGGTGCCGTCGCGGGGGTGGTTGGAATTTGAAGGCGGCGTAATCTCCGGTTTGTGAAGCAAACCAGAATCGGCGTTAGCGCGCCGACGGGGATCACGCC
>JAYUFK010000357.1:0-3047 GCA_043739325.1 Methylocapsa sp.
AGAGTGCTCTCGAACACGCTGGGCGAGAAACCGTCGATGCCGGCGGCGCGCCCGCTCATCCCTCGCCATACTCGCGAAAATGCTTCGACAGTTTGAGGCCCTGCCCCTGATAGTTCGAAACGCTCGTCGCGCCGTAAAGCCCGTCAGCCTTGTCGGCAAGCTTTTCAAAGACGAGCCTGCCGACAGGTTGGCCATCCTCGATCAGAAACGGCACGTCGCGACTGCGTACTTCGAGCACTGCGCGCGCAGCCGGCCGTCCGTCCGCGCCGCAGCCAAAGCCAGGATCGAAAAAACCGGCGTAGTGGACGCGGAACTCGCCGATGGCGGGATCGATTGGAGCCATCTCGGCGGCAAGATCGGCCGGAATCTGCATCTTCTCGCGCGACGCGAGGATATAGAACTCCTCCGGATCGAGGATCAGCCTTTTATCGACACGCGCGTGGATCGGCTCCCAGAATTCCGCCGCCGAATAGCCGCCGGGACTATCGACGTCGATAACGTCGCCATTCTTGATCGCGCGATAGCCGACAATCTGGCCCGGAGAACCGCTAAGGGCAACGCGCATGATCAGGCCGTCGCGCACATCGAGTTCGCCATCAACGAGCGGGCTTAGCGCATGACGGGCGCGAATCTCCTCGTCGCGCAAAGTGAAATCGACATGTCCCATGTGCTTGGAATTGCGGCTGCGAAAGCGGATCTGATTGAGCTTGGAGCCCTCGCGCACGCGTACGCTGAACGAGCGCGGCGAAATTTCGGCGAATAGCGGACCGCTGTAGCCGAGTGGCACATCGTCGAACGATTCGCTGCGATCGACGATGAGGCGCGTGAAAATATCGAGCCTTCCGGTCGAGCTCTTGGGGTTGGCGGCGCCCGACAGGCTGGGCAGCAGATCGAGACTTTCCATCAGCGGCGCGATATAGACGATGCCTTTCTCCAGCACCGCTCCGTCGCCAGTCAGCGATACGCGCTCCGGGTTGAGGGTGTCGAGATGCTGTTTGACGCTGCGCCCGCGCCCGGGCAAGAAGCTCGCGCGCACACGAAAGGCATCCGCACCCAGGCGGAGGTCGAGGCTGGCGGGCTGGTATTGCGACTCGTCGATCGCTCGGCGCGATAAGATCAGCTTGCGGCGCGCCATCGCCTTTATTTTTTGGCGCGAGAAAACGCCATAAGGCGAAGCGAAATAAGCGTCGTTGGCGATGGCCGCGTCGTCGAAGAGCTGGGGTGAGGAATAGCGACCATGGGGAGTCATCGTTGCGCTCGCCACTGCTTTCCGTTTACAATTCACCCGCGGCGTCATGGTCTGGCCCTCCACGGCTACGCATCCGTGTATCGTTGGAAGTCCGTCTAGGCCACGACGACCTTACCGATTTTCAACCCCTTGTTATCCCCTCGCCGCGTTGACGCCAAGACGTCGCTTGGGCTAAAAGCGCGGTATAACGTGGTCATTTGAGCCGGTCGGCTTGCCGCCACGCTAAACAAGGGGCTAAAAGATCGGGGCTTTCTCGCAAATGCCCTTGTCTCACGCCCGTAAGGCGCGCATGCGCGTCAGGAGAGCGTTATGACGACCCCTCGCAAGACCCGCGACCCCAGGACGCTGCGCGCCGCCACGCAACTCGTGCATGGGGGTTCGCTGCGCTCGCAGTTCGACGAGACGTCGGAAAGCCTGTTCCTGACTCAGGGCTATCTCTACGACACGATGGAATTGGCCGAGGCGCGCTTCAAGGGCGAAGACTCAGGCTTCATCTATTCGCGCTTTGCCAACCCCACGGTGGCGATGTTTGAGAAGCGGATGGCGCTGCTGGAGGGCGCCGGGGCGGCGCGCGCCACCGCCAGCGGCATGGCCGCCGTGACGGCGGCGCTGATGGGCCAGCTCAAGGCGGGGGATCATATCGTCGCCGCCAAGGCGCTGTTCGGTTCATGCCTCTATGTCGTTGAGGACCTGTTGCCGCGCTTCGGCGTCGCCGCGACACTGGTCGATGGCAAAGATCTCGGGCAATGGCGCGCCGCGATGCGCGCCAACACCAGGACGGCGTTCCTCGAAAGCCCGACCAATCCCACGCTGGAAGTCTACGACATCGCGGCGATCGCCGGGATCGTTCACGAGCATGGCGCGACGCTGGTGGTCGATAACGTCTTCGCCACACCGTTGCTGCAGCATCCGCTGCAACTGGGCGCGGATTGCGTCGTCTATTCCACCACCAAGCATGTCGATGGACAGGGTCGCGTGCTCGGCGGCGTGATTCTGGCGTCGGAACAATTTATCAACGACCACATCCACAATTTCCTGCGCCAGACCGGCCCGTCGTTGTCGGCGTTCAACGCCTGGCTTATGCTGAAGTCGTTGGAGACGCTTCCGGTGCGGGTCGCCGCGCAGACCGCTTCAGCCGGACGCATTGCCGACCGCCTCGCCGCGCACCCTGGCGTCGCGCGCGTCTATTATCCTGGTCGCGCCGATCATCCGCAGGCCGCGCTGATCAAGCGTCAGATGAAAGGCGGCGGGACGCTGGTGGCGTTCGAGGTCAAGGGCGGCAAGGCGGCGGCGTTCAGGATGGCCAATGCGCTGTCGATCATCGGCATTTCCAACAATCTGGGCGACGCCAAGAGCCTCATCACTCATCCCGAGACGACAACGCATCAACGCCTCAAGCCCGAGGCGCGCGCCGAGCTCGGCATCAACGGCGCGCTTGTCAGGCTATCCGTCGGTCTTGAGGACGTGGACGATTTGATCGAGGATCTCGAGAGCGCGCTGGGGGTGGTCGGCGCTCAGGCGCGCGCGGCGGAGTGAGCCACCTTCTCCCCGCAGCGCGGGGAGAAGGTGGCCGCGCGCGGCGCGGCCGGATGAGGAGCGGCGCTTAAGCACGCGAATGAGGCGAACCACGAAATTCTGTCTGATCCGAAGCATTGGCGCAGCCCCTCATCCGGCGCTGCGCGCCACCTTGCTCCCCGTGAACGGGGAGAAGGGAGAGCGCCTCAGTGCTCTCCCAATTCCCCCGCGACCGGCAGGCGGCCGTTTGGCGTCAGGTTATTGATGAGGCCCGGCAACGCTT